>JBHHYX010000267.1:0-7667 GCA_046757765.1 Acidobacteriota bacterium
CTTCGGAGTGCTGGCCGAAGTGCTGACGACCACGACTCCATCGGTGTGCTTGCGGTTCTGAGGTGGAGCCTCGCTAGCCAGCCCAAGCGTGCCGGATCGAGAGGACCCACCGCAGCCAACAGATTGGCGCTGACGGTGGAGCGAATCGCTCAGCAAAGGTTCAGTGGCACACCAGGTCGATGTCTCGGAGACGTTTGCGAAAAGGAGAGATCTCATTGGCCAAGCGGTTTTCATTGATTGTCCTGGCCCTTTCCTCGCCGCTGATGCTCCTCTCCTTTTTCTGGGATCATCCGATCACCCAATGGGTCTTTGCCATCCTGGTGATGGTCTATCCGGTGGCGCTCATGACCCTGGGGGCGGCGACACGCCGAAGCCGGTTGGGACCTCTCAAGTGGGTCTTTGCCAGCCTGGGGGCGGTTCTTGTCGTCAGTGCTGCCGCGCTATTGGTTTACGGGCGAGACTCCGGGCGCTTCTGGATCGGATTACCGGCGCCGGCTGCAATCATGTTCTATGGGCTCTGGTTGATCCCCTTCGTACTCGTTTCAGCCGCTTATGTCTGGACCTTCTCAACCTTCAGTGTGGCGGCTGAAGATCTGAAAAGGATTCGTCAGCTTGGCCATCGACACCCGCCTGACGGCCCCCGCTGAGGGGATCAGAACCTGGAGGAGTACCAATCGGCCGGCCGAGGCACCTCACTCCATGCAAGTGTAATGCTCCGGCTTGATCTTGTACAGAACCCGAACTTCACCCGGCTGGGCATAGGGGTACTTATCCCGGTTCAAGTACTTCTTGGCCATCTTGTCAATGTGGTCAAAAGCGCCTTCTTCGGTGACCCTCTCCACCCGACCTCTCACCTCCAGATACCGGTAGGGGTTGTCGGGATCGAGCAGCGACAGAGCCACACGGGGGTCGCGCCGCATGTTGCGATCCTTGCGCCGCCCCCTGGCAGAGTTGACCAGGATATGCGACCCATCAAAATCACACCAGACGGGAGTCACCTGGGGGCTGCCATCCGGCATCAAAGTCACCAGGTTGGCAAAAGCTCGCTTCTGAAAAAGATCCAGAAAGCGCTCGGGAATCGTACCTTTCGGCATTTCGGAATACCTCCTTTTGGGATGCCTGCGGACGCAACTCGCCGTTCCGCTTTCGGTCCCTGTCGCCGCAGGCTCCGTTTCTGTTGTCTCCGCCCAGCCCTTCTCGACGGTATGAGGTGGCTCGCTACAGGTCTAGCCAGCCACCTCGGACCGCCGAGCGGAGCGGTTTCCGAGTCCTCATCGGTATCGGTATCGCTTTCGCCATCGTTTGCAATGGCGCAGGAGCTTGAGAAATGCGGGTTCCTAGTTTCATCTGAACAGGTCCTGCTCCGCAGGTCGGATCATCTGGGCAGCGCTCCCTTCGCCGACACTGTAGCGCAGGCCGCGGACCAGGGCAACGGGGACTCCGCGTTGCTTTCCCATCAGCAGCTCAGCGGCCGAAGCGACCTCATCCACCCGCGCCACGACCGTCGCCTTCAGCTCTTTGCCAAAGCGATCCTGGCGTCCCCGATAGTCTTCCACGGGCGCCATCCCAGAGACACCCACGGCGACGTTGACGAGTCCTTTCCGCCAGGGACGGCCGGACGTGTCAGCCACGATCACGGCCAGCTCCACGCCCAACTCCTGGATCAGCGACGCCCGAATTCGCCCAGCCGAAGAATCGGGGTCCTGGGGCAACAGAATCACGCTGCCCGGAGCCGTGTTGGAGGTGTCGACCCCGGCATTGGCGCAGACAAAGCCCTGAAGGTTCTCGACAATCAGGTGTCCTTGATCCATACGAACAATCCGGCGCGTCTGACTCAAGACGACCTCAATTACCCGAGGGTCCCTGCCCTGGGCCTGGGCCCAGCTTCGAGCCAGCTGAGACGGCCGCACGGAATCCAGTTGGACGATTCGACCCTCAGCTTTGGAAACCACCTTGTGGGCAATGACGAGGATGTCCCCGGCGCAAACGCCGATGGCCGAGCTTTGAATCGCTGTCGCAATCAAGTCTCCCAGCGAATCGCCTGCCTTCACTTCCGGCAGACCCGGCACTCCGGTGATGCGAATTTCAGCAGGCAGCATCCCCTCACCCTTCTCTTTCCAGTCTCTCCTCAATGTTCAATTCGGCGATCAGCCTGCCGGTGGAAGTTTCCTCTTCCCACTGTTGGAAGGCCAACAGGTCGCTCGGTTGGTCCAGATCGAGGGCGATCCTACTGTTTTCGAGAACCTCCAGTGAGACTCCACAACGGCGAGCCTCTTTTCGATGGAGCGAGAAGCTGTTGCTGCCAAAGCGAGCGGGGAAGGCGTCTGGAGGCGACCTCAGCAACGCATTGGTACCCAACCCGTCATGGGACGGCACCAGGAGGGCACCGGGGCAACCGACTTCATTTTCCAGAAGGGAGTCGACATCTTCCGCCCGCAGGAGCGGAATGTCAGCGGGCAGGCGCAGGATTGCCGAAGCGCCCTGCTCCCGCAAGAGAGCAGACGCCCTGTCAACCGAATGACTCTCAGAAACCAGCGCCTCTTCGAGGATCACGTCCCAACCCTGATGGAGGGCATGTTGAACCGCCCACGAATCGCGTGTCACGGCCACGATCCTCTCGACCAGATGGGCTTGATTGAGTGCCTTGGTGACATCCGCCAGCATGGCCCGGGCCAGTTGGCTCCGTTCCTCCGAAGAAAGCAGCGGGGCCTGTCGCCGCTTGGCCACTTTCAGTTCCTTGATGGGCACGATAATCACCGTCACCAGAGCTTCACCACCTGGCTGGCCAACCGGATCTTGTCGGCCAGCGTTGCCATCATAGTATCCATGATCTCAACTCGAATGCCCAGTCTCTCGATCGCGTGCCGGCTTGGGGCGTCACGCTGGTCCAGAACAAAGCAGTCGATGATTTCTCGATAGATCCTGGCCACTGCCAGAGCGGAAACATCGTAACCGAGTTCCCGCAGCATCTTGGCAGCGGGTCCCTTCAGGGCTTGACCCTCAATGATCGGCGTGATGGCGATGACCGGCACCGGTGTGTGCTTGAGCAATGGCACCAACCCGGGCACGGCCAGGATCGGGCCGATACTGATAAGGGGGTTGCTGGGCGACAGAATGACCGCCTCAGCCTTTCCAATCACCTCCTCGACGCCACCCGGAATTCTGGCGTCATCCATCTCGGCGTACTTCAGCTCCTTCACCACCGGCCGACATTTTTCCCGAACCAGATACTCCTGCAGGTGGAGCCAGCCCTGGTCTGTCAAGAGAAAAGTCGGATGATACCCCTCGCTCATCGGCAGGATCCGGCTTTGCACTCCCAAGGCGCGGCAAATCCGAGCGGTGACTTCCGCCAGGCTGACCCCTTCCCTGAGCAACCGAGTGCGGTGCAGATGAGTGGCCAGATCCTGGTCACCGAGTCGAAACCAGGTCTCGACTCCGTACGCGGACAGGCCGCTCAAGCAGTGGAATGTGTCCCCGGCAAGGCCCCATCCGGTCTGCCGGTTGACGACTCCCGCCAGCGTGTAGGCAATCGTGTCCAGGTCCGGGCAGATCCGAAGACCGAGCCACTCGAGGTCGTCTCCCGTGTTGCCGATGACGGCCAGGTCTTCAGGCGGTCTCACGTGACACAACCCGAGCAGGAATTTCGCCCCACCAACGCCGCCGGCCAAAGCGACAATCCTCTTGCGACGAATATTCGATCTCGCCATTGTTCTCCACGCGCCCGACGCCCCTTAGCCCGCATTATTCACCAACTGTCTACTGCGGAGCCGGAATCATCCCCACTGATTGCGTCGCGCACCCTCGGCCTCCTCGACGCGGCGCCCCGCTACGCCTCCGGGGGCCTTGGTCGTAACTCCTTGTCAACGCACATCGCTTCCGGCTCTTCGCCACGACCGGGCGTGAGAAGTCCGGGTGAGAAGGGCTGGGCGGCCGGATCATTGTCCGTTGTGACGGATTCGAGCCAGGTCAACGATGTCGCTGAGGACGCCATCCGCAGTCGCCTCCACCCCCGATCCGCGCCCCTGGATCAGGAGGGGACTCTGAGAGTACCGGACACTTCTGATCTGGATCAGCTGATCGGTTCCCGCCAATTGTCCCAAAGGGCTCTGGAGAGGGACCTCCCTCACACCAACCCGACAGTTCTGAGCGCCGATGTCGACCACGTAGCGAAGGACTTTTCCAGCGGCGGCGGCTGCGCCGGCCCTGGCCGAGAGAGGGCTGTCCAGGCGGGGGAGTTGGTGCATGAACTCATTGACAGACAGAGAGTCCATGGCGGGGGGGTAAAGCCTCTCAACCGCCACTTCCCTCAGTTCACGCCTGTGACCCAGCGTACGAGCCAGAATGAGGGCCTTGCGGGCTACGTCGATTCCGCTCAAGTCTTCCCTGGGATCGGGCTCCACGTAGCCGCGACGCCTTACTTCGCGGACGAGTCGGCTGAAAGGACGTCCCAGACCGAGGCCGCTCATGAGATAGCCCAGGGTGCTGCTCAAGCTTCCCGACAGGCTCTCCACCCGATCCCCACAGCTCTCCAGCCGACTCAGAGTGGCTATAACGGGTAAACCCGCGCCCACCGTGCTTTCCCAGCGGCTTCTCTCGGGGTGCCAGCGGCCCCGGTCCGCAAAACAGCTCAGGCGGTCAAATAGATCCTGACGCTGGGTTAACGGTTTCTTATTGGCCAGAACAATAGAGCTGCCCTTTTCCAGAGCGGCAATAAGCGCGGGGGTAGTTTCCGCCGCGGCCGTGCAATCGACCACAATGGCCGAGGAATCAGCCTTTTCTTGCGCCACCGCCATCAGGTCCGCCGCCCGCCCGAGAGGATGTTCGAGAAGACTCTTGCCGGACTCCTTGAGTTGAAGAAACTCCTCCACCGTCCCGTCCGCAAGGCCCCGGCCCGAGCAGATGACAGCCCCTCGGCTGTCGCACATTGCCCCCAGCGAAAGAGACAAGCCAAAGCAGTTCCGGTGAAGTTTTCGATTTTCGATGATCTGGCGGACCAGCGCGCGCCCCACGCCACCCAATCCGAAGAGAATCACAAGTACTCGTCGTACGTTTTCGATAGTCAGAATCGCAGGTCCTTCAGGGGGTCATTCTCGCCCACATTTGCGACGCCTGTTGTGCGGGGACGCAAGTGCCATCCTGACATGGCTTGCGACCAGCCCCCCGCCAGCGTATTTTACAGTACATCGATACTCAAGCGCGGTTCGCCAGGCAGGCAGTCCCGCGGCTCCCGGGCCGGCCAACCCTCGAAGGAAAAGCTGGAGGAGATCAGCGTGATTTACATTTCGGCCATTGCTGTTTACCTAATCTTTCTCATTTTCATCAGTATTTCCAGAGCACGCAAGATAAAGAACCAGGACGATTTCATGGTGGCCGGCCGGGGCGTGTCCACTCTCTTTCTGGTGGGAACGTTGGTTTGCACCTGGATTGGAGCCGGAAGTCTCTTCGGCGGTGCCGGGCGGGCCTTCCGCCAAGGCTTTTCAGCTCTCTGGCTGAGCGCCGGGGCTTGGGTCGGGATCGTCATCGTCTATTTTCTGGCTCCCCGGGTGCGACGAATGGCGCTCTACACGGTACCCGACATTCTCGAAACCCGATACAACGCAGCCTCGCGCCTGCTGGGCACTTCCGCGATCATCGTGGCTTATATTACGATTGCTGCCTATCAGTTCATTGGCGGAGGAAGATTGCTCCATGTTCTGACCGGGATGGACCCGGTTTACGGGCAGGCGATCGTTTGCACTCTGGTGGTGGCCTTCACCATCATGGCGGGCATGACTTCCATTGTGGCCCTGGACGTCTTCAACGGTCTGCTGATTACCGGAGGCATCCTCATCGCGGCGCCCCTTGCCCTCAGATCCGCCGGTGGCTGGAGCGGACTGACAACCACCTTGCCGCCATCACACTTCACAGCCTTCGGCGCCACCGGGTTGGCTTCCGCCGTCGGCCTTTTTCTACCCACTTTTTTCCTCCTGCTGGGTGAGAGCAGCATGTACCAGAAATTCATGTCGGCCAAGGATGAATCGAGCGCCCGAAAAGCTGTAGTGGGCATGATTGGTGGAGTCATCCTGGTAGAAACGGCGCTGGCCTGCACCGCCATTTTCGGTGCCGGCATCTACTGGAACGATGCAGCTTTCCACGACGGGTCCGGCCTCTTGGATCGCTCCGCCACGGAAACGATTATTCTCAAACTGGCTGCCACGAATCTGCCTGTTGTGGCCGGGATGCTCCTCCTCATCGGCGCCGCCGCCATCATTTTCTCGACCGCCAACACCTTCCTCATGATCCCCTCCACCAACCTGACCCGGGATCTGTTCCAACGCTTCATCAGGCCGGACGCCAGTCAGCGGGCCATCATTCGGTTCCAGCGTGCCATGATCGTCGTGCTGGCCCTGCTGGCCTTCGTGGTGACGTCCCAATTCGAGAACATCCTGGACATGGCTCTCTATGCCTACACGATGGTGGGGGCGGCCGTCACTCCCGCCCTGCTGGCCGCTTTCCTGTGGCGCCGTGTCACGGCCGCCGGCGGCACCGTCTCGATCGCTGCTGGAATGGTGGCTACCCTGATCTTCGCGGCCCTGGTCCGATTTGGGGTGGAGAGCTTGAATCTGGGCTTTTTTGAGCTGCCGCTGGATTACGACTACATCATCTATCCCGCCGGTGCCGCCTCCATCGCCTCTCTCGTCTTGGTGAGCCTTCTGACCCCGCCCTCTCCGGAGGAAAAATGGCGCCCCTTCTGGTTGTCGTAGGAGAACGGGCTAACCCCATTGCCCATGAGCGTTTTGGCTGCTTACTCTGCAATTCTGAGAATTTCGCTCTCAGATGAGTTGCATTGACGGCGTGCGCGCCGTTGCACGTGCCCTGTAAACTGAACCGAAGCGTGAGCGGCCGGCCCAATCCGGATGGCCACTCACTCACGTTCGTGGTTCAGTGACTTGGCGGCGGAAGCTGAGGGATTATGGAGAAATTAGGAAGAGGGCGGTTGATCGAACGCCGCCAGGTCTACTCGGGAAAGATCGTCGATCTGATCGTCGACCGGATCGAACTCGAGGGTGAGTCGTATCTCCGGGAGGTGGTTGGTCACCCGGGTGGCGTCGTGGTGTTGGGTCAATTGGACGATGGCCGAATCCCGTTTGTGAGGCAGTGGCGGTATCCCATCAATAAGGAGTTGCTCGAGCTGCCGGCCGGAAAGATCGACCCCGGAGAGGAGCCTGAAGCCACAGCCATCCGGGAGATGGAAGAGGAGACGGGCTTCCGCCCTCGCACCATCGAGTGTGTCTACAGTTTTTACTCCAGTCCCGGCTTTTGTGACGAGCTGCTCCATTGCTTCTTCAGCCGCGAGCTGGAGAAAACCGCCATCCGGCGGGAGAAGGACGAACACATCGTCACCGAGTTTCTTTCCCTGGGGGAAGCTCTTTCCCTGGCGGCCCAAGGTGGAATCCTGGACGCCAAGACATTGGTTGCCTTGCTCTGGCTGGACCGGAAGCTGAGGGTGTGAAGAAGCCGCCAAGGCACCAGGCCAACAAGACGCCTCCGAGCAGAAGAGCAGTCGACCTCCCGAGTCTTCGTCGGTATCGGAATCGGGTATCGCTATCCGATCTCGATTGCAATGGGGAAGGAATTCGCCTCGTGGACGTCTCCGTTCATGTGCCTCACCTCCTCGACCTGGAGAT
>JBHHYX010000268.1:0-7629 GCA_046757765.1 Acidobacteriota bacterium
CTAGCGGGGTTGTGGAAGGTGACCGTGCCGCAGGGCCTCAACAGACTTTTGCGACCCTCGTCAGTGAGTGGCCATCCGGATTGGCCGGGCGCTGACGATTCGGTTCAGTTTGCGGAGCAGGGGCAAGGGCGCATCCTCAATGCAACGCATCTGAGCGGAAAATTCTCAGAATTGCGGGGCCAGCAGCCAACCCGCACTTCTCATCCGCAGGAATCGCTCAACTCAGGTTATAGTCTTCACCATGGAGACCAAGAGCTGTGACCTGACCCTGGAGTTATCTCCTGGTGAGATGCGCGGACTGGTGGAGGACGCGATGGACCGCATCGTTCCCTTTATTGAGTCCCTTCCCCGCCAGCCGGCCCAGGATACGGAAGGCGCGGTCGATCTGGCACGCTCCCTGATCGAACCCCTTCCCCGGAAAGCCGAGCCGTTTTCGGACCTGCTGGATCTGCTCTTCGAGCGGCTCATTCCAAAGACGTTCAACGCGGCCGGTCCAGGATATCTGGCCTACATCCCGGGCGGCGGTGTTTTTCACACTGCCGTGGCGGATTTGATCTCCGACGCCGTCAACCGCTATGTGGGCGTGGCGGCCGCCGCCCCCGCCCTGGCCCAGTTGGAAGCCAACGTCATCCGCTGGTTCTCCCAGATAATGGGGTATTCCAGCCGGGCTCGAGGATTCTTGACCACCGGAGGGTCGCTGGCCAATTTCAGCGCTATCGTCACGGCTCGCCGTCAACTGCTGCCGGAGAACTTTCTTTCGGGAACGCTCTACGTTTCCGATCAGACCCATCATTCGGTGCTCAAGGCGGCCCTGATGGCCGGGTTTCCCCGCTCCAACGTGCGCGAGATTGAGTCGGACGATCAATTCAAGATGCGGGCTGATCTGCTCCAAGAGAGGATCGAGGAAGACCGGACCCGCGGACTTTCACCGTTTTTGATCGTGGCCAGCGCTGGAACGACCAATACCGGCGCCGTGGATGATCTGGAAACCCTGGCCCAAGTTGCCCGCGCCGGGGGACTCTGGCTTCACGTGGACGCCGCCTATGGAGGGTTTTTCATGCTGACGCGGCGGGGACGAGACGTGATGAAGGGTATTGAAGAGGCTGACTCCATCACACTCGACCCCCACAAAGGGCTGTTCTTGCCTTACGGCACCGGCTCTCTGCTGGTTCGGGACGGTGAAGCTCTGAGAAAGAGTCACAGCGTGCACGCCAGCTACATGCCACCCATCCAGCAGGATCCTCTTCTGGTGGATTTCTGTGAAATCTCGCCGGAATTGTCCCGCGCTTTCCGGGGTCTACGGGTGTGGTTGCCCGTGAAGCTCCACGGTATTGAGCCCTTCCGCCGGAATCTGGATGAGAAGTTGGATCTGACCGATTGGGCGCTCCAGCAGCTGCGGCGCATCGACGGTATCGAGATCGTAACGCAGCCTTACCTGACGGTCATCGCCTTCCGCTATTCGAGCCCCGAGATGACCCTCTCCAGCTGCAATCAGATCAACCGGCTGTTCCTGGACGCCATCAACCGCCGAAAACGCGTCTATCTCACTCCCACCACTCTGAATGGGAAGTTCGTGATTCGGATCTGCGTTCTTTCTTTTCGAACCCACATGGATCGGATGGAGGCCTGTCTCGAGGATATTCGCGGGGCGATGTCGGACATCAAGACCGGTCGACTCCTCAGCTGAACCGCAATGCGTCTCAGGTCAGGAAAAAACCGGCTTTCCTTCGACAGCGGCACGAGCGACCAGCAGCGCTCCTTTTTCAGGCGGCAGCTTGGCCGTTATGAGTTCCGCCCTGGGGGCGCGGCGGGCCAATTCCACCTTGAAACTCTCTCGCAGCAGCGGACCGTGCGTGAAGACGCCGCCCGAAACCGCGACCGGCAGAGACTGGCCTTCGCAGCCCAGCTTCCTGATGACGGCCCGGGCCGCTTCCGCCAGTTCGACCGCCGCCTGGCGGATCACATCGAGGGCAACTTCGTCGCCTTCTTCCCCCGCCTCCAGAATCAAACGTCCCAAGGCCGCAATGTTGGTGTTCGAAATCTGCCCCCCGTAGAGAAGGGGGATCACCTGGTCGATGGACGACAGGGTGAGTTCATCGACAATCTTGTCTCGAATCAGAGTCTGGGGCCCACGGCCGTCATGGTCGCGCAGCGCCGCGATCAGGCCCTTGCGTCCGATGTTGTACCCGCTCCCCTCGTCACCCAGTAGATGACCCCAGCCTCCCGAGCGCGCCCGGTCACCTTTGCGGTTGAAGCCGAAGGCAACGGAGCCGGTCCCGGAAATCACCACCACTCCCGGGCGGCACTCCGTCGCCCCCGCCCAGGTCACGAAAGCGTCGCTCTCCACAATCACATGGCGGGCAGGCACAATCTCCCTTACGATCCGCGTCATCAACTCGCGGTCCTGGGTGCGGTCAACACCCGCCAATCCGGTGCAGATTCCGACAACCTGCAAACTCTCGACATGGGCTCCTCGCAGCGCGGCCCCAATGGCCTCGCGGAGCGAACTTTTGGCAGTGTAGAGACCGTCCTTAAGATAATTGGAGGGGCCCGCTCTCCCCTCTCCGACAACATGGCCATTTTGGTCCGAAATGAGACAAACAGTCTTGGTGCCTCCTCCGTCAATCCCAGCCAAAAATCCCAATCTCTTCCGCTCCTCTCCTCACCCGAATGAGTCCGACCCGGCCTGGATAGCCACGCCATCGGATCCTCCGTGCAACGTGGAACATCGGGAGCACGGCCTGGATGCAGCAGGGGCCGTGTTCACTCCCCGATACACTGGGCGATGGCCCTCAATTTTTGGCCCACCGGGACCTTCGTGTCAATCCTCAGCCAACTGAAGCTCAGCCCTGTTGGGGGACGATCATGTGGTGAGGAGGAGTGCAACCAGAGCCAAACGATCGTTTTCATCAAGAGTCGTGGCAAAGTTTAGCGTTGACTATTGGCGCCCGACCCACCAACCATGGAAGCCAGCATGGGATTTACCGGGCTCGACTACGCTGTGCTCTTCTCCTATCTCTTTGCCACGGCGGCATTCGGAGCCTGGCTCGGCCGCGGTCAAAAGAACCTCCGAGACTACTTCCTGGCCGGCAGAAGCCTTCCCTGGTGGGCGATCTGCTTTTCCATTGTGGCGACCGAAACGAGCACATTGACTTTCATCGGCGCTCCCGCGATTGCCTACGAAGGCAACTTGACTTTTCTGCAGGTCGCCTTCGGCTATGTTGTGGGCCGCCTTCTGGTGAGCAAGATTTTGATTCCATCTTACTTTAGGGGTGATATCCAAAGTGCCTATGAAATATTGACTTTTAGATTCGGTGGGAAGGTCCGTAACTTCTCCGCTCTGCTCTTCCAGATCAACCGGGCGCTGGCCGACGGTGTACGGCTGTTTGCCACCGCCCTGGTGCTTTCGGTGGTGACTCAGATGACAGACATCTGGACCGTGGTCATCATCGGAGTCATCACCATCGCCTACACCTTCTATGGGGGGATGACAGCCGTTGTCTGGAATGACGCCATTCAGCTGGTGATCTATCTGGGAGGGGCGCTGCTGGCCGGATATCTGCTGCTTGAACGGATTCCGGGAGGCTGGTCGGAAGTGGTCTCGGCGGCCTCCTTTTCCCACAAATTTCAGATTTTCGACTTTTCTTTTTCCTGGAGCAACCCTTACACCTTCAGCGCGGGGTTGCTGGGGGGGGCCTTTCTCACCTTTGCCACCCATGGAACCGACCAGATGATGGTGCAGCGCTATCTGGCCTGCGGCAGCAAACGGGGAAGCCAGGCGGCGCTGGTGGTGAGCGGCTTGGTGGTGGTGTTGCAGTTTCTCCTCTTTCTGCTCATTGGCGTCATGCTCTTTGCTTTCTACCAGCACTTCCCACTGCATCAAGAGATCCGGCAGACCAACCGCATTTTCCCCATTTTCATTGTGAGGGAAATGCCAGCCGGCATCTCCGGACTGATTATTGCCGCCATCTTCGCCGCGGCCATGTCGACGCTCAGCAGCTCACTGAATTCCCTGGCTTCCTCATCCGTCAACGACTTCTACAAGAGCTACTTGAAGCCCCACGCTTCCGATGGGCACTATCTGGCCATTTCGCGTCTCTTCACGCTGGCCTGGGGAGTCATTCTGGTGGCGGTTTCGGTTCTGGCTCGCAACTGGGGCGAAGTTCTGCAGGTCGGTCTGACCATTACCAGCGTGACCATGGGCAGCATCCTGGGGATCTTTCTCCTGGGCCAGTGGACGCGCCGGACGAGTGAGGCCGGCGCCTTGACCGCGATGGCGACCTCCCTTCTCGTCATGATCGGAATTCACTTGAGCGGCGCTATCGCCTGGCCCTGGTATGTGCTCATTGGAACCGTCCTGACCCTCGCCGTCGGCCTGCTGCAACCCCTTCTTGGAACGGGCCGCAGGTGAAGGCTCCATTCGTTCGGGCGCACCTGTCCTGAAAGGAATTGACCGGTTCACACCGCTTTCATCTCACAAGCCCATATTCGCTGGTTGATTTGGGAGAAGTCAGGACTTACGATTACGGTGTACCCAATTTTCATCCGAATTTCACCATGGTGGGACAAAAGTCTCCTGACAAGAAGTCCTTGGCCAATCTCGACTGCCCGAAGATCCCCAACTGGAATCAGTGGAGAGAGAAAGACCTCGGCGTAACGCCGGATTTGAACTCGAATAGCTCGGGCAAGGTCGATCTTGCATGGGCAACGCGCTTGGGTTCGATGCCATGAGTGAAGCCTCGGAAGGCAAGAATGGGAGAAGGATGAGGTCGGTTAAGAGGAATCAAGGAGGGGGAAATGAAGAGGGAAGCGAGTTTCAATTGGCGTGACGAGCGGGGAGTGATACCGGGTTGGATCATAGGGGTGATCCTCCTGATATTGTTCGTCGCTGTGGTGGCCGGGTATCTCTGGTGGGCGTCAACATACGACGAGGGCGGCCCTGAACCATGCACGACCGAAGCCAACCTTTTTGTGGGTATCGACACGGAGAAACCGGCGCCGGGAGACGTGGTGCATATCTGCCCGGGAGAGCCCGCTGGGATTGCCTGGAACACCGTCGGCGCTCAATCAGCAGCTATCGAGCCCGAACTTGGCGAAGTCGCACTCGAGGGCCTGGCTGTCGTTCAACCCCAGAGCACAACCAACTTCCAATTGACCGCCGAGGGACCCAGTTGTTCGGACTCGGATGCAGTTGCAATCAACGTGGTTCAAGATGGGGATACGCTCACTAAGACGCTGAACGCACCACCTGTTGACCGAGACACCGGAATCCCCGTGGATCTGATTTGGCGGGGTTCGGTAGACGCGGCCTTTGTGTCCGCAAGCCTTCTGGTGACGAGAGTCGAGCTGACCGATTCTTGTGAGTGGCCCAAGTGGGAATTCCGCAAAACAGACCCGGACGGCACCGAACATTCATTCAACGTCGACTTCGGAACCGTTACCGAGTTGGCCCCTGAGTTTGTCGTTGTCGGCCAATGGGAAGCCACTCCGGTTGATGTTCCGGCTCCAGTGGCGATCGCGGACTGCCCGGTTGGAATCCTGGTAACTCTCAGATGCGAATAGGTGGTCTGGAAGTTTCGATACTCCGTGGTTCAATTGTGTTATGGCAAATTGGGGAGGGCTACCCGGAGTAGCCCCTTGTCGGCCTCTTTGCCGCATGACCCCGCGACGTTGGACAAACAGGATCGCCTATGGCCTCGAATAGCACTCGACTCGGAAATTGTCCCCGCTGGCTTCTCTTACCACTCTCACGAAGTTGGTCCCTTGGGCACACTCCGTCTCGTCACGATCGTCTGGTCCGGGACAGAACCAGACAAGGTCGGGATGAAGTACCGAAAAGGCCAGGCATTGGCCGGCATCGAGAATTTTCCGTGTCGTGTGTTCGCCCACTTGCAGGCTGTGGCTAGGATCACAGTCTTCGTCCTCGGTCTCCAGTAAGATCGCGTTTGGAGGGACCCAGCAGGGATCAGAGGAGCATGAGAAGCCAGTGGGAGGATAAGTGAAGGAGTAGGTTGCCGTTGCCTTCCGGCCATTGTGAAAATTGGTCGCGCTGGCATGAAAAGTACCTGTCACCCCCTGGAAGGAAAAGCCCGCCTGGCATCGGAGGGCAGTGACCGGAACATTCAGGCTGGTAAACCGTTTGCCCGAGACTTCATCACCCGGATTGGCGGCGGGAGCGGGATTGTCGCGGACGAAGGTACCGGTTCTCCGCTGTCCCAGATTTCCCTGTACGCAAGTCGTCGAGACCTCGCCCGTAATGGTCACGTTCGCGACCCCACCGTCTCTGTCCTCGGCGTTGGCAGAGAAAACAATCGTGTCACCCAAACAGACTTCTCGCTGGGCCGGGTTGCTGGTTGGAGTCAGCGTGACTTGATTCACCACCTGGCCACTCGATTCGCGAGAGCCAATCAGCTCGATTGATGGTGGCGTAGGATCTGACCCTGGCAGTATCAACGGCTGTGCGCAAGCGGTCAGCCACAGCGACGACACGGCGTATGCGAGCCGAAGCCTCATGCTCTCTGGCTGGAATAAAAGGCATGTGATGTGTGCTTTCATCATCCTTCCCCCTTTTCTTTTCCTTAACGGCCCAGGCGATCACCTGAGCGCCGAAGGCCATCAGTGGCGCGTGTTGTCTTTGAGACTAGACGCACCTGCGGCCGACCAAAGCACTGATCGAGCACGAGCGACCCGCTAGCGACCAAAAGCCCGGTCAGTTGGGGTTTTGGTCAGATCTCGACTCCGTTGAGCCACGTCTCTCAAGAAAGTAGAAATCTGTCGCGCCCGCAGTCGAGCATCTACACCTGACCGGCAACTCCTGTTTGACATTTCGGTTTTTCGATTTGCGTCTCTTGGATCTTACACCCTGGTTTCTTGCTCCACAAACACGGCAACCACGAGACGCGGGTGGCTCCATCAAGAATTCAAGGCCGCCGCCGGCATCACCCCACCGACTCCGGAATGCCCGACCCGCTCGCCTCTGGTCATGATTCTGCTCACCGCCCTTTCCAGCGCTGGCCGCCTCGAAGTTGGTCTCCGTGAACGAAAAGGAGAGAAAGGTGACCGCGGGAGACCCAGCTTGTCTCACTTGTCCGAGGCCGGCCATTCCTGCTACAATTCGGTTTCTTTCCACGAACTCATTGTGCCGGAGTGGTGGAATTGGCAGACGCGCTGCGTTCAGGGCGCAGTGGGCTTTACGCCCGTGGGGGTTCGAGTCCCCCCTCCGGCACCAACTCTCTTCGTTTGTCGAAAATACAGGAGTTGGGATTCAGTTAGCTACGTTTTGCTAACAGATTGCTAACGATTGTCGCAGAGGCGCAGAGTTCGCGGGTCCATTGGTTCTTCGCCGGTTCCCTTGGCGTCCTCTGCACCTCTGCGGTGAAATCTCCTTCCGTTACGCCCCGTCTACTCAACAATAGTCGGGGGAACCGCCGAGAGCAGCCTGAGATCGAAGGTTCCGAAGAGTTGCTGTCCGATCAGCGGCTGGCTCGAGCAGATGACAATGTAGCCGCTGTTCTGGCCGGCGCTGGCGGGAACGAAGTCGGTCAGCAGCCGTGATATCCGGCTTCCGGCCGCCAACTCGGCGGTGGCGTCTCCAGCCATCTCTCCGTCATTGCCAAAGACCTGGATTTG
>JBHHYX010000269.1:0-7621 GCA_046757765.1 Acidobacteriota bacterium
CGTGCGCGCCGTTGCCCTTGCTCTGTAAACTGAACCGAAGCGTCAGCGCCCGGCCCAATCCAGATGGCCACTCACTCACGTTCGTGGTTCAGTGACGGCAGAATCGCTCAACTTCTAGACCATTAGGGTTGAGGTAATCTCTAAAGTTGAGTCAAGTTGCGCACGTCGCAATAAATGACACCGTAGAGCAACGTTCAGGCAACGGCCGGAGCGTGGGCCCCCACCGGGCCTGTCCCGGTGGAAGCCAGGTTTGAAAACTAGCCGGCGGATGGTGGAGCCAGAGCTCCCCACCGGCCCTGCGCCGGTGGAAGCCCGGTTTGAAAACTAGACGAAGCGTTTGGTTGCCTTTCGATGCCAATGAAGACGGCCCGCTCCCGACCGATCGAAGTAGTCAAACCCGGGAACCACCGGCGCAGGACCGGTGGGGCAGGACAACGGAGTACCAACCGCGCTAGTTGTCAAACCGGAGAACCACCGGCGCGGGGCCGGTGGGGTTAGGAATCATAGCAATCCCACTACACCGCTGGCCGGTCTGAGGCGTGAGCCTCGCTACGCCTAGCCTGGGGCGCGTTTAGCGTGATTGGGCGAGTGGGGTTGGGTTTGCCTTTTAGTGGGAGGGGCTGGCCAAGCCTGAACCGGACCGAGGCGAGGCCGCCATCACTACCAGCCGCAAAGCGGCGTGCCCCTTAATAGCCTGGGGTGACAACCCCAGGTCCGGCGCCGGTAAAGACAGCCTTTGAGCCCTGAAGGGGCGGGTGGGAAGAGACGGGAAAGGCACCTCGAGGAGAGGATGATCATTTACGGAATCAACCCGGTGGCGGAAGCTTTCAGGCGAAAGAGGCGGCGGCCTACGCGTCTTTTCATCACACGGGGCAAGTCGGGGCATCGTCTCCAAGGAATCCTCGAGCAGGCCCGAGCAGAGGGGATTTCAGTCCGATTTGAGGCCGTCAAGGTGTTGACCGCAAAGGCCCGAACCTCCCATCATCAAGACATCGTAGCCGAGATTGCCGAGGCCGACCGGGGAGATGTGGAATCTCTTCTCGCCTCCCGGCCGCGGCTGCTCCTGCTGGCGGATGGGGTTGAGGACCCCCAAAACCTGGGGGCCGTGATCCGGACTGCGGAAGCGGCCGGCGTCGAGGGGATCCTCCTGCCCGATCGGCGTAGCTGCGGAGTCACCGCGGCAGTAGTCAAATCCAGCGCGGGAGCCGCCCTCCACCTGCCAACCTTCCAAATCGGCAATGTGGTCCGGTTCCTGAAGAGGCTCAAGGGTCTGGGGTTCTGGGTGGTGGGACTGGACATGCTGGGGCCGCAGCGGCCGGAGGAGGTGAAAGTCGACCTGCCGCTGGTCCTCGTTGTGGGAGGCGAGCATCGGGGCCTGCGCACGCTGGTTCGGCGTCACTGCGACTTTCTGGTGTCGCTGCCCATGTTCGGAAAAATGTCCTCTCTCAATCTCTCGGTAGCAGCCGGAATCGTCCTCTACCAGATCGTGCTCAGGCGGGAGAAGCTGACAGGGGCTCGACGATCAGATTGAGCCACTCGTCCACGGAAACCCTAAAGTCGGGCGGTACCAGCGTTGTGGAGCTGTATTCGAGAACCACTGCCGGACCGGGAAAGCGATTTCCCGGTCTCAGCTGGTTGCGGGCGTAAAACCGAGTGGGCACCGCTTGCCCGTCCATCAGAACCGATTTTTCCCGCACAATAGCGCCTTCCCCCGCTTCCTCGCCCTCGAGAGGGAACCTTTCCAATGCCACGCCCGGCAGCCGGCCTGAGCCCATCACTCGAAGGTTGACAATCTCCACCGGGAGTTGGCTGTTGGAGTATCCGTAAAACTGGTGATGGAGGCGATGAAAGTCTTTCAGGAAATCTTTGCGCAAGGGCACATTCAGCTCATGGGATTGACCCGCGTAGCGGGCGTCCACGCTCTTCTGGATCCTCATCTCCTGGGGCCCGAAACCCTCTTCGGAAAGCTGTCCCCCGACTTGCTTCTCCAGTGGGAGGAAGGTCTCCCGGAGACGCTGATCCAGCCCTTCATTCCGCGAATGAAGCATCACTGTCAGAGAAGTCTCCTTCATCACGTCGGAGCGCAGAATTCCGAGAGCGGAGAGAAGACCGGGATGGGCTGGAACCAGCACTCGTCTGATCAGCAGGGAGCGGGCCAGATGGCAGGCGTGAAGGCCTCCCGCTCCGCCAAAGCTGACGAGCGTAAAATCACGTGTATCGTAGCCCCTCTCCAGTGAGATCACTCGAAGGGCTCTTTCCATCTGGGTGTTCACGATCCTCCGGATCCCCTCAGCCATCTCGTCGGGCTGCCAGCTCCGATCAGTGACCTCCTGCAGTTGGCCGCCGACCCGTTCCAGCGCAGGGCGGATTTTTTCCGGCCAAAGCGGGTATTCTCCTCCCAGAAACCAGTCCGGATCCAGCATTCCAAGAAAAACATTGGCGTCGGTCACGGTGGGCTCTTCACCCTTTCCGTAACAGACAGGCCCCGGTTCTGCTCCGGCGCTCTGGGGCCCTACGCGCAGCAGCCCTCCCGGATCCACCCAGGCGATGGAGCCCCCGCCCGCCCCCACCGAGTGGATCCCGATCATTTGAACAGGCACGGGATAGCCGCCGATGGAGGCTTCCTTGGTCCTCGAAATCCGGCCATCACACAAACAGACATCCGTCGAAGTGCCGCCCATGTCGAAAGTGATGATGCGATCGTAGCCGGCCTCCCGAGCCAGCTCGAAGGCCCCGACCACCCCGCCTGCCGGACCTGAAAAGAGGGTTCGAACGGGTTCCTCGGCAGCGGATCGGGCGGAGAGGGTTCCCCCGTTGGACTGCATCACGGTCAAGCGAGCTTCGCGCACCAGCGCCTCAGACGATAGAGCGTCCAGATAGCGGGACATCACGGGAGTCAAGTAGGCGTTGAGTACCGTGGCCGAAGTGCGTTCGTACTCACGAAACTCGGGCAACACGCGGTGGGAGAGCGAAATGGGGACCTCTAAAGACTCGAGAGCTTTGAGAATCCGCCTCTCGCTGTCCGGATTCACATAGCTGTAAAGCAGCGTCACGGCAATGGATTCCGGCGCCAGCTGCTCGACCTTGTTGCGAAGCCACTCCAGGCTTTGCTCTTCCAAAGGCACCAGCACGGTCCCATCCCACAAGGTTCGCTCCTTGACACCGATGCGGAGAGCTGAAGGCACCAGTGGCTGGGGACGGGAGGAAGAAAGCTGGTAAAGTTTGGGACGGTTTTGGCGGCCGATCTCGAGGACATCCTCAAATCCCTGATTGGTCAGCAGCAGCGTCCTGGCGCCCTTCCTTTCCAGCAACGCGTTGGTGGCCACCGTGGAACCGTGCTGGACCAGAAAGCCCTTCCCCTCCCGGGTGATTCGCGAAAGTCCCTCCAGAAGAGCCTCCTCGGGCCGTGCCGGGGTTGAGGGAAGTTTGAAGGAAGAGAATTGTCCCTGCTCCAGGACCACAAAGTCGGTAAAAGTGCCGCCCGTATCAATTCCTATTCGTAGCATCGCCACCTCGCCATGACATTGCGTCCATGATCCGGGCTTGCAGAACTTCGCGGTCCCGTGTTTTGACGAAGTGCTAAAATACATGAGGGCTCGGGCCACTGGCAACCAATGGAATTCCAGAGGCGGTAGGACCAGGGTTCGCCCCGCCACCCTCTGTCGGGTGCTTAGGGTTTGCGCAAGAATAGATTGGCAGAGTTGGCGCTCAGATTTGGTGTGAAGATGAGATGCCAAAATGGGAAGTTATTCTTGCGCGAGCCCTGAGAAAGTCTTCAGGGCGTCCGATGAGCCAACGAGAACTCCGCAAGAAAATCTACTGGACTCTCGCTTCTCTGGCAGTGGTGATCCTCGCTTTTCTCAGCAGCGTTATTTTCCTCAATCCAACTTCCGTGGGGAGTCCCGATTTTGTAGAGAATATCAACCTGTGGGCAGTCATCTGGGCGTTCAACTTCATTGTTGTCTTGACGCTCTCCTTCTTTTTAGCCCGCAATCTGATCAAGCTCTTCTTCGAATATCAGACCCGGCAGCCGGGAAGCCGGATCAAGAGCAAGCTGATTACCACTTTTGTCATCTTCTCCATGTTTCCCGCCCTCATCATGTCGTTCCTCGCCTTCGGCCTGATCAATCGGAATCTTCGGCTCTGGTTTACCTCCCCGTCAGAGCAGCTGCTTCGCTCGTCCCAGCTGATTACATCCAACTTTTATGAACAAAACCGCAGCTATGCCATTCTAGCGGCCAGATGGATGGCGACGGAATTGGAGGTGCGGAACCTCAAACCGGGGCCGGAACTCGAAAAGATTCGTCAGGCTGCCGGTTTTGCCGGTCTGGTGATCTTCGATGGCAAGGGCCGAGAAGTCGAGCGGGTCGGCAAGTGGCTGGGCGAGAGCGGGGGGCTGGCTTTTTCGCTCTCGAAGGTGTTGGCTGGAGCTGACTTCTCGCTCAGGCGACGGTTGTTGGACGTGGGACTGGCGGATCGGGATCTGGTCTTGGTGGGGGTGCCAGTCAGTCACCCCTCCGGGGCCATCCAGGGAGCTCTTTTCGGCCAGCTGGTCATTCCCCAAAGCGTCGAGTTTCACGCCATTCAGGTCAAGGAGGCGCTTGAAAAATACAAGCAGTTGAAGGCTGGTGCCGACCAGGTGGAGCTGAACTATTTTTCCATCCTCGTCTTGACGACGCTGACGGTGGTCTTTGGCTTTGTCTGGTTGGGAACCTACATTGCGAGAAGGATAACGGTGCCGTTGGAGGCCCTGGCCGAGGGGGCGCGCGAGCTGGCGGAAGGGAATCTTGATCATCGGGTCGATGTCAGCGCGGCCGACGAACTGGGCGTCCTGGTCGAATCCTTCAACCAGATGGCGGAAGAAATCAAACAGAGTCGCCATCAGTTGGAAAAGGCCAATGAGGAGCTCAGGGCCACGAATGTGGAGTTGGATGAAAGGCGGCGGTACACCGAAACGGTTCTGCAGAACATCGCCACCGGGGTCATCAGCGTGGACGAATCGGACGTGATTCGCACGGTCAATGACGCCGCTCTCCACATGTTTCAGACCACCCGTGAAAAGATCCTCAATCAGCCCCTCTCCCAGCTGGGTGAAAGAAATCTGCGGGCCGAGTTCCAGAAGATGAAGAGTCGCGCCGGCCTGGGGGGGACTTTCAGCAAGGACATCGCGCTCAAAAGGGAGGAGCAACAGCTCTATGTTGCGGCCACCGTAACCGCCAACCCTCTTCCCCTGCAGAACAAGACCGAGTATCTGCTGGTCCTGGATGACCTTACCGAGCTGATCAAAGCAGAAAAATTTGCCGCCTGGCAGGAGGTGGCGAGACGGCTGGCCCATGAGATCAAGAATCCCCTGACACCGATCCAGCTCTCGGCGGAACGGATCAGGAAGCGATTCGAGAGGATTCAGGAGGATCGAGTCCTCCCGGCCCAGCTGAGAGAGTTCTCCCAAGTGTTGAACGATGCCGTGCGCATTATCACCGCCGAGGCCGAAATGCTGAAGACCCTCGTCAATGAATTCTCGAGCTTCGCCCGTCTGCCCATCAGCCATCCGACCGAAACGGACTTGCACCCGCTCATCACCCAGACGCTTGCCGGTTACGACGGGGGCCTCCAAACCGTTGAGATTCGGAAGCGATTCGACCCTCGCATCGGAAGAATCCGGGTAGACCCCGAACAAATGCGCCGGGTTTTTGTCAACCTGATCGACAATTCGCTGGACGCCCTGTCCAGCTGCAAAGGGGATCGCCACATCGAGATCTCCACCCGCCTCAACGAGGGCGGTCAATCAGTGACCATTGAGTTCAGTGATAACGGCATAGGGATTTCCCCCCAAGACTACGACAACCTTTTTCTCCCTTATTTCTCTACCAAGAGGAAAGGGACCGGGCTGGGATTGGCCATTGTCCGCCAAATCATTTCAGAGCACAATGGTCATATTCGCGCCCAGATGAACCGAGCCCGGGGAATGAAGTTCATCATGGAGATTCCCCTGGCGTGACGACGGTGGGAGAGGCTCCCGAACCTCGTCCGCCGGGTTGGAGCCGGCAGCTTTGAGAGTCCATGAGCAAGGCCAAGCTTCTGATTGTCGACGATGAACACAACGTCCGCATCTCCCTGCAGGGCGTGCTGCAGGACGAAGGGTATGGGGTGGAATGTGTCGCCTCAGGGGAAGCCTGTCTGAGAGAATTGGAGCGAGACTCTTACGATGTGGTTTTTCTGGACGTCTGGTTGCCCCGGATGGATGGTCTGGAGGTGCTCAGAGAGATCCGGACGCGGCGTCCCGGCCAGTATGTAATCATGATCTCGGGCCACGGCACGATTGAAACGGCCGTCCAGGCGACCAAGTTGGGCGCCTTCGACTTTGTGGAAAAGCCACTCTCCACGGAAAAGATCGGGCTGGTGCTGGAGCACGCCCTGAAGCAAAAACATCTGGAGGATGAAAACCGGGGCTTGAAGAACTTTGCCTGGCACGAGACCCGCATGATCGGGACTTCAGTGCCGATGCAGGCTCTGCGCCAGCAGATCAAGTATGCCGCCCCCACCGAAGGACGTATTCTGATCTACGGGGAAAACGGTACGGGGAAGGAGTTGGTGGCTCGACTCCTCCACCTCGGCAGTCGCCGCCGGCAACAGCCTTTTCTGGAGGTCAATTGCGCCGCCATCCCCGAGGATCTGATCGAGAGCGAACTCTTCGGCTGCGTCAAGGGAGCCTACACGGGGGCCACCAGGGACCGCAAGGGAAAGCTCGAGTTGGCTGACCGGGGCACCCTTTTTCTGGATGAAGTCGGCGACATGAGTTTGAAGACCCAGGCCAGGGTCTTACGCGTCCTGGAAGACCAGCGGTTCCACCCGGTTGGAGGCACTCAGGTGGTGGAAGTCGATGTGCGGGTCATTGCGGCCACCAACAAGAACCTGGAAGTGGAGATCGAAAAGGGTAACTTTCGAGAAGATCTTTTCTTTCGCCTCAATGTCATTCCTTTCGAAGTCCCGCCGCTGCGGGAGAGAAGAGAGGACATTCCGGAGCTGACTCACCATTTTCTGGAGTTTTTTTCCAAGCTGTACGGCAAACCGCCCAAGGAGATTGCGGCGGCGGCGATGCAACGCTTGAATCACTACCCTTGGCCCGGTAACGTCCGAGAGCTCAAGAACACGATGGAGCGGCTGGTCATCATGTTGCCCGACCCTTCGGTCCGCCTGAGAGATCTCCCCGTCCCCATTCTCAAGCACGAGCCCGGGGAGCGAGGCGACGGTTCGACCTGGCAGGCGGCTCGCGAGCGGTTTGAGAAGCATTTCATCCTGGAGAAACTTCTCGAGAATGACGGCAACGTCTCGAAAACAGCCGCCGCCATTGGCATGGAAAGAACCCATCTCCACCGGAAGCTCAAGGCGTTTGGCATCAAAATCAAGTGACCAAGCCCGGCCGCACCGGCGCGGGGCCTGTAGTCGTCAAACCGGTTCACCACCGGCGCGGGTACGTGTTTAGCGTGGGACAAGGGAATCCCACGGGCCTGGTGGCGTCAATCCCGAAGGGATTGTGTCTTCCAGCCCAGGGTTTCCGAACCCTGGGACTTAGCCCGCATTTCTCACACCCTATCTACTGCAGAGCCGGAATCATCCGCGC
>JBHHYX010000270.1:0-7610 GCA_046757765.1 Acidobacteriota bacterium
GTCAGCGCGGCGCTTCCGGCTCTTCGCTACGACCGGGTGTGAGAAATCCGGGCTAACCCCCTCTCAACTCACGGCGACTCTCCGGCACTTGCTCCGATTCCAGGCCCAGCCCGCGCGTTGGGGGCAGGCCCGTTCCCGTGGACTGAGAATCGATGGCCGGAAAAGACTGCGTATACTCAGCCACAAAAGCCCACATGAGGGACAACATGAACCCAACGGCCAGCGCGGCGGCCGTGTTGAACAGCACCCGGGGACCTATGGGTCTCTCAGGAACTACCGCCAAGGCGCCGATCTTCACGTCCGACTCCTCTTCGGACTCGGCCAATCTCGCCATCTCATACTTTGGGGCTAGAACTTCGTAGACACTCTTTACGTCTTCGGTTTCTCTCGTAGACTTCTGAACTTCGGTATCCCGCTCTCTCTCGAACTCGGCAATCGCGTTCTTCTTCCTCTTTTCCTCGATGCCCTCTTCCGATGCCCGCTTGTCAGTCAACACTTTCAGATCCAGAGCTCTGTCCTGAACCAATCTCTTGAGATTGAGCTCTCGAGTTTTCAGCAGCGTGGTCAGATCCAGGGCTCTCCCCGTGACCAGCTTGTTCCACTCGATCTCCTCTTCGGCGATCTTTGATTTCAGCTCGTCAATCTCCGACTCCACCCGTTCGATCTCTTTCTTGAGGTGTTCCTTCCTGGGGATCAGCGTGTCGTACTTGACCTGTGTTGCAATCAGTTGATCCAACAGTCCCTGGTAGATCGGGTTCAAGTGCTGGCTTTGAAGTTTCAGCCGCTGGAGCTCCTCCGGAAGCCGCCCGGACTTGTCCTTCCCCAGCTTGGCCCAAAGCGCCTCATCCGTGATGGCTTTCGACAAGACCAGGAATTGCGGTTGCTTACCGATCTGTCGTGACAGTTGCTCTTGGGTGTCCTTGAGCGTCTTGATGCCCAGTTCCGTCTCCAACAAGTCGTCTTGAAACTTGGACAGTTTCTCTTTCTTGAGCTTGACTTCGTCGGCGAGGAGATCCGGTTTCCAACGGTTGAGAAACTCCTGCTTGAGTCTTTCCGTTTCCTGTCCGTGCTCCGTCTTCAGGCGTTCGGTTTCGAGTATGAAATCGGTCTTTAAACGCTCAGTTTCCTTGGCGAATGCCGTCTTCAGCGTTTCGGTCTCCTTCTTGAACCCAAGGATCCGTTGAGCCCATCGCTTCTCCAGGTCCACCAGGTTCCGGCCGTAGTAGTTCTGCTTCACCTTCAGCTCGGTCTCTTGATTGGCCAGCAACTTGGACACCGCGGGATACTGGGCTTGGATGAAGTCCAGAGTGTCTTGTTTTCCGCGGCTGGAAAGCCCGACACTCTCTTTCACAAACGCGTGCGCGTAGGTGTTGGCCACGGCTTCCACCTTTTCCGGCGTGTCACCCTCCACCACAAGGTCGATCAGGGGGAGCAGGGCCTGCCGAATCTGACCGCTCTCTGAATGGACTCCCACCGACAGCATCCCCGTAATCTCTTCAATTCTGACTTCGGGGTCGACGATTTTCTTTGCCACAAGGATTTCTTTGACCTTGGTGGCCATGAAATCCGACTCGAGAATCGACTGGTACATCTCAACTGACAAGGGCGCCGGCTTGAGTTCCGTCGAAAACTGAGGAGCCTGCAGAATCAGTGTTGCCTTGGCCTGGTAAGTCGGCGGCAGCATTTTGCTGACTGCAAAGGCCGCCAGGCCACACAAAAGTGTCCCCAGGAGAATCAGGTGTCTTCGACGCCACAACATGCGAAGATAGACAGCCATGTTGATCTGGTTCTCTGGCTCATAAGCCGGGAAGGGGACCGGAGTCAAGACATAGGGCGATGGCATCGGCCCGTTGGTGGGGTCTTTTTCGTCGGCCATAACAAGCCAGTCTAGCACACGGGCAGGAGGCCCAGCTAGGGCCGCTAGGCCCGAAACAAGTTCACAAAATGGTCAAGTTGCCCGTTGGATAACAATTCGCACCACACACAATCGCTATGACTGGCCATGAATCGCTCTTTCAGAGCTGCCGGGCTTGGCTGGAAAGACCCAGCGCGTTGCGCTGGGCTGAATATGAGTGGCGCCTTCGGCGCCTGAAGACGTGAGCGTGATCGACCCTGCTAAAGGCCCGGATGTCTCCCGCCAGCAGGCCCGGCGGGCCGACACAAATGCGGTAATGGCAACCCAGTCATCACCTCAATGGGCTCTCGGCGGTATGAGGTCGCTCGCTACGGCTAGGAGCCTGTCCGAGTGTTACGATTTTCAGAATTATGTCACTCCTAACGGAGTTGGGGGGTCTTATCCGAATAACCGGCTATAAACATGACACTCCTAACGGAGTTGAGAAGCGAACCTCCGAGCTGAGAGCCCTCGACTGGGTTGACCACGCCCTGCCTCCGGCGCCGAGCGTTTCGGTGATTCTTGTAGTGGAGAACGGTTTCGCCGATCATGAGCCGCTCGTCGATTGTTCTCCCCGGTCAAGCTCACTGATCCAATCCCGTAGGGATGACATGTTTATAGCTGAACGCCAACCCAATAACGTTAACTCCGTAGGAGTGACATTATCCTGCCTCAGCTGAAAAAGGAGTGTCCCCGGTTCGAGCCAGGGCCGGATGATCCCGGGGCCGCAGTAGACGGCTCATGAGAAATGCGGGCTAGACAGGTGGGGAGCCTGAGAAGTTGAAGGGCGACCCATTTTCACCTCCTTCCGAGGTCATGTAAAATGCCGGGGACGTGAAGACGATGAAGGCATGGGTGTACCGACCTGACCGGCACGATGGCTCGGGGATCTTTGTTTTTCTGGAGGAGACGCCCCTGCCGCGCGTCGGTGCCGGCGACTTGCTGCTGAGGGTCAAGAAGACTTCCGTCTGCGGGACAGACGAAATGCTTTTTGCCGGCAAGCTGCGGCGCGCCTCGAGCGGGGTCATTCCCGGCCACGAACTGTGTGGAGAAATACTCGAACTGGGTCGCGATACGGCTGGATTTCAGCCGGGTCAGATTGTCGCTGTGGAATCCCATTACCAGGTTCCGGGTGGTCTCGAGGAGGGTGTCATTGGCCTTTGGCCTCCCAAGACAAGCGAGGGGCGGAAGCTGGCGCCCTATAATGGTGGCTACGCTCAATTTGTCCGCATTCCCGCTGCCTGCGCTCACGTGCTCCCCGCCGAACTGATCGACCAGCCCTTCTGGCCTTCTCTGTTCGAGCCGGCCGGGAATGACTTTCTGCTCGCCCGCTGGCTGACCCACCAAGTCAACCCCTCACGAGTGGGCGTTTTCGGTTGCGGCCCCCACGGTCTCTATACACAAATCTTTCTCAGCCATCTTGGAGTCCGGCAAGTCGTCGCCTTCGAACCCAACCCCCACCGTAGAGCCTTTGCACAACAGTTGGGTTGCGCCTCAGAAGTGCTCCAACCGGATGATCCCAACCTGGCCCGGAGAGTGGGCGAATTGACCAGAGGAGAACTCTTTGACGCCTGCGTCGATATGGTGGGTCAATCGGGTGACGCCTTCGCCCGTTGCCGCCAACTGACACGCGAGGGGGGGACCGTCGTCCTCTTTGGTCTGTTTTACAAGGACTTTTCCATAGCAGGACGAAATGCCAATGATTTGATTTTCAGACGACAACGGCTCTCCGGTCGCTATGATGGCAAGCAACTCTCCGTCGTCGGGATCACCGGCAGAGACGGAATCTGGGGCGATTTGATCGGAACCGTCGCCGCCAACAGGGAACTGCAGCGGCAGCTCATGAAGCCAGTGACTGTGGTGGGTCCTCTGGACCGCCTGGGCGAAAACGCCAGAAACCGCCGCCCCGACCTCTTGAAGGCAGCTTTTGAGCCGTTTGAGTAAGCGTCCAACCCGGATTTCTCACAGGCTTTATTCGTCATGAGGAGTCGAAGGCGCCGCCCAGACAAGGCTTGCGACCGTGGCCCGCGCAGACGTGCTGTGCAGTACGCCGGGCAGGCCGATCGAGCGTAACGCAGTCAGGGTGGTGTTTTCGGATCCGCAATGGATCGTTGCTGAGAAATGAGTCCGAAGGGTTTGCGCGAGCATAATTTCGCAGAGTTGGCGCTCAGATTTGCACCAGATTTGGCCGCGAACGATTGAGCGAAACCGCAGGCGTAGCCGGGCCTACGCTGAGGATTTCGCGATTGAGGAGCGACCGAAGATGGTGTGAAGATGAGATGCCAAAATGTGAAGCTATTCTTGCGTGAGCCCTGAGGTGGCGCCTGAAGCCTGAAAAGCTGGGCGTCCGAGACAGCTGTTTTTGCCAACGGCCCGGGATTCGGGGTCTCGACCAGAGCGAGATGAGCCAGGCCTGAACCCGTCGGTGTCCCGGGCTCTCCTCATTCGTCAACGAAAGGGAACCCATGTCGAAAACTCCAAACTTTCACCATTGGATCGAAGGGGAATTGGGACAGATCCGAGAGTCCGGCCTCTACAAAAACGAGCGCACCATCACTTCCCCCCAGGGAGCCCGGGTCAACACGAACCAGGGAGAGGCTCTCAATTTCTGTGCCAACAACTATCTGGGGCTGGGCAACCACTCCGAAATTGTGGGGGCGGCTGTGGAAGGACTGAGAAGCCACGGCTTTGGAATGGCCTCGGTCCGTTTCATCTGCGGCACCCAGGACATCCATCGGCTGCTCGAGGAAAGAATCGCTCGCTTCCTGGGCAGGGAGGACGCCATCCTCTACACCTCCTGTTTCGACGCCAACGGGGGGCTCTTCGAAACCCTGGTGGGCCCCCAAGACTGTGTCATCAGCGATGCCTTGAACCACGCCAGCATCATCGACGGCATCCGTCTCTGCAAAGCCCAGCGAAAGATCTATGGACACGCCGATATGGGCGCACTGGAAGAGAAACTCCGAGAGGCCTCGGCCTGCCGCTTTCGCATGATCTCCACGGATGGGGTCTTCAGCATGCACGGTGATCTGGCTCCGCTGCCGCAGATCTGCGATCTGGCCGAAAAGTACGGGGCCCTGGTGATGGTGGACGACTCCCATGCCACCGGTCTGATCGGACCCACCGGAAGGGGCACTCCCGAGCACTTCGAGGTAGGCAATCGCGTCGACCTCATCACCAGCACTCTGGGCAAGGCCATGGGGGGCGCTTCAGGCGGCTTCACAACGGGCCCCCGAGAGATTATCGAGTTGCTGCGGCAGCGCTCGCGCCCCTATCTTTTTTCCAACACCCTGGCGCCACCGGTGGTGGCCGGGAGCTTGAAGGCGCTCGAGATCCTGGAGGCGAGTCCGCAGCTGGTGCGCAGACTCCAGGAGAACACCGGCTACTTCCGGCAGGAGATGAGCCGCCGGGGATTCAACATTCAGGAGGGGATCCACCCCATCGTTCCCATCATGATTGGAGACGAAAAGCGAACCGTCAAGATGGCCGATGAGATGAACCGGCAGGGCATCTTCGTGGTGGGATTCAGTTATCCCGTCGTGCCCCGGGGAGAAGCCCGCATCCGCGTCCAGATCTCAGCCGCTCATAGCCGGGAACAGCTCGATCGAGCCATTGCCACCTTCACGCATGTAGGCCAGGAGCTGGGACTGTTGACCTAGCTCTGAGTTCGTCGGAGCGCCTTGCCGGCGGCCAGCAAGACCAGGAGGAGGAGAATACTCCCATGACGACAATCAGACCCCGGCCGGCGGGAGGTCCCCATTGAGACACGCTTTCACCTGCCAGGTCGCGGAAGCTCAGGGGTCGGGACTTCCCCTCCTCACAGCCACTTTCAAAAAGATAGACCCGCTCTTCTTGGGTCTGTTCGTCATCCTCGCCCTAACCGCAACTCCTCTCCACGCCCACCCGGAACTCTCTTTCGCCAGGGCCACGGTCAATCTGCGGGCCAACGGCAGCTACGAGGTGGAGCTGACCTTCGACCTGGCGGCCTACCTGCTCGAGGTCAATCCGGGAGAGGTCGGCTTGGAGCAAATCAGGCGCCTTCGCGCCTTGTCGCCGAAAGCGCTGGCCCGGAAGCTGGCGGCTGCCAGAACCCGTTTCCTGCGCGAGATGGGAGTCGTCGTCGATGGAAAAGTGGCCGCACCCGCGTTCGTCATCTTTCCCCAGCCCTCAGCCCTCCTTCACGGCTTGACAGACAGACCTTCAACGATCCCCCCTGCGAGAGCCCACCGGGTGATGATCCTGGGTCAGTTTCCAGAGGGAGCCGGCAGCTTCAGAATTGTATTTCCAAAAGGCGTGGGACGGGTCGAGTTGACCCTCCAACGACCCGTGAACGAGTTACTTCTGGCGGGAGAAAAGAGCGCTCGCTTTCCTCTTGCCGCCGGCACGGAATCCTCCCCTACCCTTCTATCCCGACGCCTTGATGCGGCAACGAAATATCTCCTCTTGGGCTTTCAACACATTCTCCCGAAGGGTCTGGATCATATTCTTTTTGTGCTGGCGCTCTTCCTTCTGAGTGCCCGGCTGAGACCATTGCTGTGGCAGATCTCCGCATTTACGATTGCCCATTCCCTCACGCTCGGTCTCTCGATCTACGGCATCGTCTCCCTGCCATCGAGCGTAGTCGAGCCTCTCATTGCGCTCTCCATCGCTCTGGTGGCCGTCGAGAACCTCTTTACCAACCAGCTCAAGAGCTGGAGACCACTTGTGGTCTTCGTCTTTGGATTGGTGCATGGTCTCGGATTTGCCGGCGCTCTGCGGGAGCTCGGTCTGCCTCGAAATGAGTTTCTGACGGCGCTCGTGACCTTCAACGTGGGGGTCGAACTGGGACAGCTGTCGGTGGTTGCTTTGGCCTTGCTGGCGGTCGGTTGGTTTCGGCGTCTGACCTGGTACCGCGCCCGGATTGTGATTCCGTCGTCTCTGGCCATTGCCCTGGTGGGCGCCTACTGGACACTTGAGCGGATTTCTCCTTTTTAGCCCGGATTTCCACCCGATCTTGCTATGAACGAGCTGAAATCGTACAGTCGCACTGAGCAGCAGGTCGACCAGGAGGACCGAACTCAAAGCCGTTGGAAGAGATGAGTTCGGCCGTATTTAAAGGCTGAGGAATAGAGGTTAGAAGCCCCGCTTCCTGCGCCGGATGTTGCGACGACTCCCTTTTGGCTTGGCTCCTCTCGGGCCCCGGTATGTGGAGGGCCCCGCCTCCCCAAAACGTGGAGCACGTGGCCGCCGTTCCTCCGCTTCACTGACGCGAAGACTCCGACCCTGGAGCTGGTAGCCGTCGAACTTCTCGACGGCCGCACTGAGGGCAGCCCTTTCGGCGAACTCGACGAAGGCAAAGCCTCTTGGGCGACCCGTATCGCGGTCGGTTGGCAGAATGACCTCCACAACCTGGCCTGCTTCCTCAAAAAGACTCTCGAGCTCGCTTGCCGTTGTGTCGTAGCTCAAGTTTCCAACGAAAACCTTTACGCTGATGATGACCTCCTCTCAACTTGGTTGTCTCTCATTGCCACTTGTCGCGGCCTTTGGTGAGGCCATCCGCAACAGCCCTCCGGCAGCCGCTCTCAAATCTCCTCGGTGCACGACGTCCGTCCAGCCACGACCATGCAAACGCCGGTTGGCGGCCGACCTCGCGGCGCCGGCTTCACCCGTATTTCTCCCGCCCAATCTACTGCAGAACCGGAATCATCCGCGCTGACTGCGTTGCCCGCCCTCGGCC
>JBHHYX010000271.1:0-7596 GCA_046757765.1 Acidobacteriota bacterium
TGGTGTGAAGATGAGATGCCAAAATGTGAAGTTATTCTTGCGCGAGCCCTAAGGGTGGCAGTTCGAGTACGAGTTGAAGAAGGGCCAAGGAGTCAGCTGCTATGCCGTCAACCTGGAAAGTGCGCGTCTCGTTGGCGCTCAACTTTTTTGTCTTCGCCATCCTGCTGAACACCGTCGGCATCGTCATCAGCCGTGTCATCGATGATTATGGCGTGGCCGGGACTGTGGCGGCCAGCCTGGAGGCGTTCAAGGATCTCTCTATTGCCATTGCCTCTTTCCTGTTGGCTTCCTACGTTCCACGTCTCGGCTACAAACGGACGATGCTGGCCGGACTGATTGCCGTCATGGCGGCGTGTATCCTGGTCGCCGCCGCCTACGGCTTCTGGGTGACCCCCATTCTGTACGCCGTCATCGGCATCAGCTTTGCCCTCATGAAAACGGCCGTCTACTCGACCATTGGGCTGATCACACAGAGCCAGCGGGAGCATACTGGACTGATGAACACGCTGGAGGGCGTCTTCCAGGTGGGGGCCATGACCGGCCCCTTGATCTTTGCTCTTACAATCAACTTGAGCCGCTGGACCCACACCTACTGGCTGCTGGCGATCCTGTCTTGGATCGCACTGGTGCTGCTTTGGTTCACGCGGCTGGACGAACATGAGATCACCGAACACGCCGCGGAGGCGGGTTTTTTCGAGATGTTGAAATTGCTCAAGCACCCTCTGGTCTGGACCTTTGTGGCGTGTGCCTGGCTCTACGTGATGATCGAGCAGAGCTTCGGCACCTGGATGCCGCGCTTCAATGAACAGATCTTTGGCCTCTCGCCGGCCCTGGCCTCCGGGTTCATGAGCTTTTACTTTGGCTCCATTGCATTGAGTCGTTTCGTGGCCGGCTACCTGTCCAGACACTTTTCGTGGTTCAAGATTCAGTTCACTTACCTGGCCTGCGCTCTGGTCGTGACGCTGGCCGTGGTGCTGGCAACGGACCACTGGGACGCGGGGAGCGTCAGCCAATGGTACGAGGCGTCGCCACTGGCCTTCCTCTTTGCCGCAGTCGGTTTCTTTCTGGGTCCCATCTATCCGACCATTTCTTCTCTTGTCCTGACCCAGCTGGAGAAGCCGCAGCAAAGCGCCATGACGGGTCTGATCATCATTTTCTCGGCGCTGGGTGGCACCACAGGCTCTCTAATCCTGGGTCGCTCTACCGACCTTTTTAACACCCACGATGCTTTTTTCTTCCCTCTGATCCCGATCACCTTGCTGGCCTTGATGCTGATTCCGTACAAGCGACTCGTCGACCGCCACAGCCCGGGTCGATGACACCACCAGATCGTGACCAGCGGGAAAGAGAATGTGAAATGAGGATTCAAATACCCGTTGAAACAACCTTCCAACGGCTGCTGGCTCAAGAAGATACGGATGGAGACAACCGGATTACGGTCAACGACAGGGGACCCCGGCGGTTCCAGCTGTGCGGCAGAGGGGGCGAGTCGTACCTGGTCGAGGGCACCTATCCCCTCTCCAACTTGTTGCAGGAGCTGGCTCTGGCGCACGAGGAAGGGTCAGGGGAGCTGACCCTGGAGACAGACCGGTTGCACGAGAACCCGGTGCGACGTCTCTCACGCTTGATCCGCGATTCATTCTGGGATGGCCTCACCCGCACGGTCGACGCCGAAGGCCTAGCCCGCACGGTCGTTGACAGCAAGGGCGAGGGCACCGATCTGGATCGGGGCGCCCGTGTCTATGTCCCCTATACCGACCCGCAGGCGCTGGACTACTTCGATCAGGTGGCCGCCTCCCAACCTGATCTGGGCCTGGAGGTCACCCGGTTGCCTGAAAGAGTCACACCCGAATACGTTCGCCGGCTCAACGATCGGCCGGGAGTCCTGAGCCTGGTGCTCGTCGAAAGCAGCGCGGGACGCAAGAAGGGTCTTCCCTTCGTCGTTCCCGGTGGGCGCTTCAATGAACTCTACGGGTGGGACAGCTATTTCGAAGCGCTGGGCCTGCTGGTCGACGGACGAGTCGCTCTGGCCAAGGCGATGGTCGATCATTTCCTCTACGAGATCCGCCACTATGGTCAGATTCTCAACGCCAACCGAAGCTACTACCTCACCCGCTCCCAGCCGCCTTTCCTGACCTCGATGGGCCTGGCCGTCTACGATCACCTGCCTCGGGGGAAAGAGGCCCGGGAATGGCTGGGCCAGGTCATGCGGGCCGCCATCAGAGAATACGAAACGGTCTGGATGGCGCCTCCAAAGCTCACCAGTACAGGCTTGAGCCGATATTATGGGAACGGGATCGGCATGCCGCCGGAGACCGAAGAAGGCCACTACGACAGTATCCTGCAACCTTACGCCGAGGCGGCGGGGATGGAAGTGCGCGCCTATGCCCGGGCACTTCGCCACCGCCAACGGGTGGAGCCCGCACTGGACGCCTACTTTGTGCACGACCGAGCCCTTCGGGAATCAGGCCACGACAATAGCTATCGGCTGGAAGGCCGCGCCGCCCACCTGAACACCGTGGATCTGAACGCGCTCCTTTACAAATACGAAATCGATATTGCCCGTACGATCCAAGGCGTCTTCGGCGATGCGCTTTCGGCGCCGGACGGCAGGCTGCACCAGAGTGGAGGCTGGTGGGCCCGAGCTGAAAAGCGAAAAACCTTGATCAACCAGTGGTGCTGGAACGCCCAAGAGAGCCTCTTCTTGGACTACGACCTGGTGCAGAAGGCTCAGACCGGCTTTCAGAGCGTCACCACGTTCTACACACTCTGGGCCGGGTTGGCTACCCGGCAGCAGGCCCGCGCGTTGCTCACTCGCGCTTTGCCTCTGTTTGAAGTGGCGGGCGGTCTCGTCTCCACTACCGAAGCGTCGCGGGGACCCCTTTCGGATGACCGTCCCCAGCGACAATGGGACTACCCCTTTGGCTGGCCACCCCACCAGATGCTCGCCTGGCAGGGCCTGGTCCGCTACGGCTACCAGGAGACGGCCCAACGTCTCGCTTACCGGTGGTTGCTCATGATCACCCAAAACGCGAGGGACTACAACGGCACCATCCCGGAGAAATACGACGTCGTCAACCGCACCCATAACGTGTTTGTGGAGTACGGCAACGTGGGGGCTGATTTCGACTACATCACCCGTGAGGGGTTCGGTTGGATGAACGCCTCCTACCAGGTCGGACTCACCCTGCTCACTCCCAGCCAACGCGCCCTGTTGGAAGCCGGAAGACCCACTGAGGAGGTGTTTGGGCAGCCCTGATTTCACCTCTCGAAGCCCCAGGGGACGGCACCCCGAAATCGAGTCGAGCAACAGACTCTGGGGAGAAGGCGTCAAATTGGACATCCATTGGAGCGCCTTCTTGTGCGGTCTCCGACAAGGGGCAGAAAAAAGGAAGAGTTCCCCCAAGAATTGGATCGGTACTGAGCTAAAGATCAGATTTTACGCCACTTATGTTGACAGCCAAGTGGAATGGCCCTGAAAAAATGAGCTGGCAAGAAGAATTTTGACGGATCTGCAGCAAGCACGGAATCCAGACAGAGAAGCGATTCGTGTGGGTCTGAAGCTGCACTCATGGTTTTATTTCGCCCCCTCAGGGCTTTCTGGGTTGGCCTTGGCCGGGCACCCAGGGCGTTGCTTCAGAGGAAGAAGCCCTGAATGGGCGGCATAGGAGGATACTGGAAGCGTTCCACAGTCCCCACCAAACTCCTCACAATGGCGCAGATTTCGCGAAAAATGGGGAAACTCCTCAGAAAAAAGAGATTGACTCTCCGCTCCCACGAGATTATGGTAGCAAGGTCAACGGTCATCATTCCTAAGAGTAGAGAAGTGGCCTGAAAGCGCGTCGCGTCACGCCTTTTACTGTGGGCACTTCCGGAAAGCGTCCGCCGCGATTCGATTTATTCTTCGCCGGGGTGGACTGCTGTAGCGGAACCCGGAGAACTGGCGTAGAAGGGAATCATGACGTCGAGGTTTGCCTACCCCGAATTGGCGCCGGCAGTCTTCTTTGGAGTCAGATCCGGAAGAAGGGCGCGGTTTGCCCCACGCCATTCCAACCGGAGGGTAGGTCTTGGCTCGACACCCCCACGATCACCTCCTGTCACGCGAATCAGTCCGAACAGCGAAACCTTCAGCTGGTTCCAGTCGGAGTCGGTTCCAGCCTTTCCACCTGGCCGGTTTTGTCCCTGTTTTTAAGGAGTCGAAAATGAACAGAAGTAAGAGTTTTGTTTTGTTGGGTCTTGTGATCGTCCTGGCGTTCTTTGCCATCCCCGCGGCGGCGCAAGATACGAATACCGGCCGCGCTGCCACTTTCCGGGGGACTCTTGATATTCCACCCCCAACCCAGGGCTCTTCCGTTGTGTTCGACCTGAGCCCGGGCACGAGCGCGCCTCCCCCCACCCTGGGCGGATTTACCATGACGCCCGTTCCCCCGGGCGCTCCGGCCTGCACCGGCATACTACCCCCTCTTCCGGTGCCATCGGGCGGCTCCATCGGTATTTCACCTACCGACGGAGCCCAGCGTTGCATCGGCGCTGGCTGGGCCACCTGGAGCCACGGGTATTTGGGAGATGTGTATTATACTGGAGGGCCTACGAGCCAAACCCTGACCCTGCCGGCCGGCACCCAGGCGGTTTATTTCTATATTGAGCCAAATCCGTTCAGTGTGCAAACCTTCACCGCGCAAGCCTTCGGCACTTCCGGCAGCGCTTCCAGCGGAGCCTTTCAGGCCGACGGAAACGGCGGCGCTGTATATGTCGGAGTCTTCGTGACCGACGGCAGCGAACTGACCCGTATCGAGATCAGTGGCAGCACCGACTTCGCGGTTGGAGAGTTTGCCTGGGCCGGAGGCGAGGCCGGGAATCCCCTGGGCGGTGAGATGGTCGGAGGTGTGGTCATCGAGATCTTCTGCTTCAACAAGACGCAGGGCACGGCCGTTCATTTCTTTGTTCCCGCCGAGGCGAGGTGGGACTGCACCGCGGCCGGATTGCCGCCGGCTGAGCCACGGGACAACATCGTCATGCTCGTGGTCGGCAGAGCTCAGTAGGGGAAGAGGATTTTCAGCCGAGGCGGCTAGGACCGCATTTCTCATGGCGGGTCGTAGTGGGGTGTCGGAAGCGGCGCGATGACAAGGCATTACGTCCGAGGACCCGGAGGCGTCGTAGCGCATTACGTCGAGGAGTCCGAGGGCGGGTCACGCAGTCAGCATGGATGATTCCGGCACCGCGGCAGACCGGCCATGAGAAATGCGGGCTAAGGGCTCGCGCAAGAATGACTTCACATTTTGGCATCTCCTCTTCACACCATCTTCGGCCGCTCCTCGATCGCGAAATCCTCAACGTAGGCCCGGCTACGCCTGCGGTTTCGCTCAATCGCTCGCGGCCAAATCTGGTGCAAATCTGAGCGCCAACTCTGCCAATCTATTCTTGCGCCGACCCTAAGATGGACTCGGCCCCGTTGTTACTGGAAGTCCCGCGCCAGCTCGTCTTGGCGGCGCGCATCCTCCTCATATCTTCGCGCCACCCGCCTCAGCGTGGCGGCGGTTTTCGGCCACTCGATCTCACAGGCTTCGGTGTAGTGAGTATACTCTCTTGCCAGCCCTCTCTCTTCTTGACCTCCTTCGGTTCGCGACCTCCAGTGGGCTCCACGTTTATTGCGGATCCCTGCTTGAAAACCTCGAAGAAGCTGTTCGCTCTCGATTTCTTCAATGACGTCTCGGACGGCAATGCAGGGCCAACTGCCGTCGCTTTCTTGTGGTGAGTAGGCCAGCGCTTCTCCAATGGTGACGTCACAGACTTCGAGCCGTCCCGCTTCCTGGCAGAGCTTGCGGGCAGTCCTCACCCACTCCTCCAGAGCACTGGCGTCAATCGTCCCGTCATCTCGAGTTCCTGGAACCTCCTTCCAGGACCAAATCAGCCTGAAGGCATTGCCAGCACGTAGCTTTTGTTGTTCGTCCGTGGGCTCATTCGAATCCCGGGGTTCGTTTCTGGACCGATAGAGGAGGCTGAGAAGATCGGCAAGGAATCGGGGATCGCGTTGGAGCCGCTGATGTAGAGACCTGGGCGAGGCTCCAGGTCCGCTCAGAAGTCCTAGGTAGCTCCACTCCAGGGAGGCCAGACGGCGGGTGTCAACGTTTGGGCTTGTTTGCAATCGCTCCAGGAGGCACCTGATTTCAGCGCGGCGATGGGGCGGGGCACTCGCCCGGGATCGGTCTTCTTCTTGTGACTTCAACCCAGCTTCAAGCGTTTGCAGGATGAGCGATGGGGGCACCTCGGACCTGTGGTGTATGGCGCTTGCCAGCAGGTCCACCGCTTCGAAAGGACGATTGTGCTGGAGCAGCATGGAGACGGGATAAGCGACCTTTCCATCAGCCAGGACGAAGAAACTCCCGCGGACTCGGCTCCAGTAATGTCTTGCCACCTCTGGGCCAAGCTGGTCTGCAATTTCCCAGGAGCGCCGCTCGAAGGGGAGCAGCGAGACGAGCCTGCCCTCCTCCTCGGCCGTCCACCTGCTCAAGGGGAGCTGCTCAACCCATTCCCAGCCTCGATCCTCAAAACGCCCCCGGCCATAGCCTTCCGCGAAGCCTGCTGTCTTTTCGTTCTCGGAAGTGAGCAGTAGAGGCAGAACCTCACCATCATCGCTGAGCAAACCCGTTCTCCCCAGTTCCCGTCCGACCGAGTAGGAAGACTCCGCCATCCTCGCCAGCTCGAGGACTCCCCGCAGCCTCCGAGCCGTCAGGATCTCGCGCAGGGCTTCACGGCGGCGCGCCTCGACACTTTCCTCGCGCTTCTCCCAGGAATCCTCGGACGTCTCGGCGACAAGAAAAGGATGATCGACGAATAACCAGGCGTGGCGCGCCGCCAAATCTTCGGGCTCAAACTCTTTTTGGATTCTTTCCAGTTCATCCACGGCTTCCGCTCGTAGAGCCCAGCCAGCCTCGGAATGGCGGCGGTTCCGCCTGATCTGCTCACCCAGTGCGTTGCTGATTCGACGCCTTACGTCGGTCTCAAGGTCCTGCGCAGCAAAGGCACTCAACGCCTCGAGGAGCTGCCCTTGCGCCGGCTCGGGGAACTGCTCCAGCTTTGCGATGAGCTGCAGCCACTTTCCGACATCGTTTCCGACGTTCTTGACAAGATGGTCGGCACAGGCCTGCACCTGCTGCCAGAACTCAATGTTGGTAACCCCACCAGACCATTCCATCGCCCAGTCGCGCCAAGCGGGTCGACGGGTCGGAATCGGCGTGCCGTATGGGGCGGGCAGCAGCGAGAGCGAAAGCTCCCAGGCCACATCAGGGAATTTCTCTGCCATCACTTTCAACACCCTGATCCGTTGCCTGATTGTCGCCGTTGTTTGGGGAAGCCTGGGCACAAAGATTCTGCCCAGGCTGCTGATCCGGCGATTAGCCAGTTTCCCTCCCGGATCCTGCTGCGCCAGGCGGGCCAGAATGAGACTTGATCTGGGCAGCAGGGAAGACTTCCATGCCAGCGTCTCGAGTGCCCAAAGCAAGCCGGTGTGTGGACTGGAAGGAAAGAGCAGCCCCCCCTCTTGGTTGAAAAGCTCCAGTACTGCCGGCCGAGCGCGATGAAGGTCCTTTTCGACGG
>JBHHYX010000272.1:0-7582 GCA_046757765.1 Acidobacteriota bacterium
ACTGCCTACCGCCTACTGCCTACCGCCTACTGCCTACCGCCTACTGCCTACCGCCAACCGCTTCGGGCGGCGGTTCACTCGGGCTTCCTTGGAACCAGGATGGCGGGGACGTCTTTTTCCCTGACTGCCCGGCTGAAGGCCGCCACATCCTCGTTCACCACCTGTTGCAGCTCACCGGAAATTTCCCCGTGCTGGGCCTTGAGATCGGCAAAGCGTTCCCGGGCGCCCACGGTCGGCTCCATCTCCGAACTCCCCACATAGCCGTAAACGTAGGCCAGCTGATTGTCCAGCATGGGGGGAAAATTGAGAGGGTCCTGATTGCTCTCGTTTTGGGTCTGCATCAACTTGCCCTCGAGAGCGGACAGTTTCTCCGCAATGGACTTGGCTGACTCCTTCGCTTCGTCGCCGTAGCCGGATTCCGCCATTCGAGCGCTCAGCTCCTGAATCTGTTTGCGAATGCTGCGAATCTTACGGATATCGTCGTAAACGGACGTGAGTTCCTTCCGGATCTCCATCATGAGATCAAATTTGGCTTTGAGTTCGCCCGCCGTGGCCTCGATTCGTGGATCCTTCAGAACCTGAAAGGAGACCGTCTGGTTCCATTCTCCCGCGCTGAGCCGGGCCTGATAGGTCCCCGGAAGCACCAGTGGGCCGCCGGTGAAACCCCAGATGACGGCATCTTTCACCTTCTTGACCTGTGGATAGCGGAGGTTCCAGACGAAGCGGTTGAGCCCGGCCTTGGCGGGCAAATGACGGCTTTCAGAAGGCCCGAAAAAGCTCTCGTCCGAGGGTTTCTCTTTCTTCGCCTTGCTGGAAAAGGTTCGGATCACCTCCCCCGCCTCGTCCATGATCTTGAGTTTCACCTCTGTTTCTCCGGCTTCTTCAGCAAGGGAGTAATAGAGGATGACGCCGTTGGGCAGGTTCTCGCCGCCCCGTCTTTCGGACCCACCGAAGCGAACCCGGTAGGCTTCGCGCGGCTTGAAAAGGTGGAACTGTGCCGCCGCCGTCTCCCGGGTGGCCTGATGCAGGGCCGAAAGGTCGTCCAGAATCCAGAAGGAACGCCCCTGTGTCGCCACCACCAGGTCCTTCCGGCGGACGGCCAGATCGGTCACGGGTGTGACCGGAAGGTTCAATTGGAGCGATTGCCAATGACCGCCGTCGTCGAAGGAGACGTAAATGCCGAACTCGGTTCCGGCATAGAGAAGTCCCTTCCGGTCGGGATCCTCCCGCACGACTCGAACAAAGTGATCCTTGGGGATGCCGTTGGCCCCGTCGGTCAGGACCTCCCAGTTCTGGCCGTAGTCAGTGGTTCTGAAGATGTAGGGGGCAAAGTCATCCTGGCGGTAGCGGTAGGCGGCTACAAAGGCGCGTCCCGGAGAGTGGCGGGACAGCTCAATCATGTTGACGGTCGACTCCTCGGGCAAATCCGGTGGCGTGATGTTGCTCCAGTTCGCTCCCCCGTCTCTGGAGACGTGGACCAGCCCGTCATCACTTCCAGCCCAAAGCACACCCGCTTCCAGAGGCGACTCCTCAAAGGCGAAGATGGTGCCGTAGACCTCGACCCCGGTATTGTCGCGAGTGATGGGCTCGCCGGCATAATTCTGGTGCTCCTTATCGTTGCGGGTCAGGTCGGGACTGATCGTGTCCCAGCTGTGACCGCCGTCCGCCGACCGGTGAACGACCTGGGAAGTGTGGTAGAGAATGTCAGGGTTGTGAGACGAGAGCCGGATGGGAGCATTCCACTGGAAGCGGTACTTCAAGTCTTTGGGGGCCTGTCCCAGCTGGAGTTGGGGGTAGACGAGAATGCTGCGGCTCTCACCAGTCTTCAGATTGGTTCGGGAAATGGATCCCCCATAGCATCCGGCATAGACAATATTGGGATCACGAGGGTCGACTGCGATATGGCCGCTTTCGCAGCCTCCCACCGAAAGCCAGTTCTGGTAGGGCGACGTGGCGCGAGAAGCGCGACTGGGAACGGAAATCGTGCTGTTGTCTTGCTGAGGTCCGTAGACACGATAGGGAAACTGATTGTCGACTGTAACCCGATAGATTTCCGCCGTCGGCTGATTGTGCAAGGTAGACCACGACAACCCCCCGTTGAGGGAGACGTGCGCCCCGCCGTCATTGGCCTGAATCAGGATGTTGGGATCTTTGGGATTCAGCCAAAGGTCATGGCAGTCGCCATGCAGCACCCGAATCCGTTTGAACGTCTTTCCCGCATCGACCGATTTGTAGAAGGAGGTGTTGAGCGCATAGACGGTCTCGGCGTCGAGAGGGTCGGCATAGATGTGGGTGTAGTACCAGGCCCGCTGGCGGAGCTTTCGCTTCTTGTTGACGCGAGTCCAGCTCTTTCCAGCGTCGTCACTGCGATAGACGCCTCCCTTTTCAGCCTCCAACAGGGCCCACACGCGGCCTGACCGGACCGGCGAGACGGTAATGCCGATCTTTCCCATCACTCCCTCGGGAAGGCCACCGGCCAGCTTTTCCCACGAATCTCCCGAGTCGACGGACTTGTAGATGCCGCCCTCTTCGCTGCCGCTGATCAGGGTCCACGCCTTTCGTTCCACTCTCCACATGCCGGCATAGAGAATTCGAGGATTCCGGGGATCCAGAGCCAGGTCCATGGCCCCTGTTTGGGGACTCACGTAGAGGACCTTTTCCCAGCTCGAGCCGCCGTCCCTGGAGCGAAAGACGCCGCGCTCCTCATTAGGTCCGAAAATGTGGCCGAGGGCCGCCACATAGACCAGATCCGGATCCTGGGGATCGATGCGGATCCTTCCAATCTGCCCGGCCTCGAGCAGACCCACCTGCTTCCACGTTTCACCCGCATCGGTCGACTTGTAGACGCCCGCCCCCGGTGAGACGTTGCCCCGAGGATCGGCCGAGCCGGTTCCGACATAGAGGACATTGGAGTCGGAGTGCGCCACCGCAATGGCGCCGATCGAACCGACTTTGAAAAAACCGTCCGAAACGTTCTTCCAGCTCTCTCCCGCGTCCACCGTCTTCCAGACACCCCCTCCGGTTGCCCCCATGTAGAAGGTGTGGGGCTGACCGGGGACTCCCGTGACGGCGGTGGATCGGCCACCACGGTAAGGACCGATCAAGCGGTACTTCAAACCTTTCAAGGCCGCCGGTTCGATTTGAACATTTGGATCCTGGGCATCGACCTTGGAAACAGCCGCGGCCGGCAGAACGGAGATGATGATCACGCAAGCGGCCAGAGCAAAGGACCAGACTTGTCTCATAGGGACCCCCTCAGGATGATTTCCGATGACAAGAGTACCGTCGCAGTGAGCAGGCGCCTCACCCCGACACAATAGTCAATTGTCCGGGCGATGGCAAGATGAGGATGCCAACCCTGGTTCCCGAACCCGGAAGCCGATAGCGAATAGCGATACCGATACCGATGAGAACCCCAACGACTTGGCTCAAAACGAGGGCTTCTCACCCCCACGTGACCGAGTGAGGTTGGCGCTCAAGACCGGCGAGCGGGGGGGTGGCGAGTCTTCATCGGCATCGGCATCGGAATCGGTCCTCGCAATCGGCTCTCCGATCGTAACGGCGGGGAGGAATGCCCACTGATGTTGATGATCGATAGCGGGATACGGATGCTGACCCCGGAAACCGACAGCCCTCCCGATTCCGATTCCGATGGTGACCGCAAAAAAAACTGGCTCCGGGCCTCTTGGGAGGGCCGGTCAGGCTTACAGGACCACAGCCGGCTCAATCGAGGTCGAAAGCCACGGCATCTTCAGCAAAGGAGCGAGTCGAGATGAGCGGGACCGATGGCAGGGAGGCGCAGGCAAATACCGCGAGCGGGACACTCCATCGCCTCGCGGCCACGTCTACCCTCCGCGCCATCGACTGACCGAACAGAGGGTTCAGGGGTGGCAGCACCGCACGGAGGAATTCGAGCGCAACGGCGGATTCCGGAGCCTCGTCAACCAGATGGACGAAGTATTGGACCCCTTCCGCCGAAAGCAAGGAAGCCGCCGGCTCGCGATAGAGATGAAACGGGATCTTCCTGACCACCAATAGAGCTTGCTGGCCATTCTCGGGCAGGCGCCGATTTCCTGGCCGCCTCTCCAACATCAGAGACACCTTGCGCCCATCCGCCTCAAAGACGTAATGGATCAGGTTCAGACTCCGAAAGCTGCACAAATGTGCGGTGGTCAGGCGTTGCTCGCCATGACGCAAGACCGCTTTCAGACTTGAAACGGATACGGGGAGCTTTGCGGCCGAGGCCCACCCATCACGGGCACAATCGAAGTGGCTTGCGATCAGTTGGGCAGGGTGATCCCGATCAACAAACGTGGAGGTTGACGGAGGCGAGGAGAGCCAAAGTTTCACAGCCGCCAGAGAAAGAACCAGGAGCAGAAAACCAGCCGCAAGGCGCAACCAGGATGGAGGAATAAGCCGCCGAGGAGTAACCGATTTCTCTATTCTGGCTCTCAAGCTCCTGGGAACAACTTGTGAATTCCACCCCGAGTCCAGGATGCCCCGGCTGAACTGCCGCCAAGCCCGTTCCTGCTGGCAATTGCCGCAGTGCTCGAGGTGGAGTAAGATTTCCTGGTTGGTCTCTACGCTCAACTCATCGTTGAGGAAGTCATCCAGCAGACGTCGAACTTGTTCGCACGCTTTGGGCTCCAGGGGTTCTATTACTCTCATGATGCCAGATCTCCCGTCGCTTGTTTCATTCTGACCCCGTTTGAGACACTCCCTCCAGCTCGGGCGCTAACTTGCTCCGAAAAAACTTTCGGGCTCGATTCAATCGCGACATGACTGTGCCGATGGGCACACCCAAGGTTTGAGCAATCTCACGGTAGCTGAGGTTTTCCACGTCTGCCAGGACCAGGACCACCTGATAGTGTCTCGGCAGCGTGTGGAGAATCTTCAACACCAGCCTGGCCTCCACCCTTTGCCGAAAATCAGTGACGGCAAGCCGCTTTTCCGGCACATCTTCGAGGGGGACCCATTTCAGCTTGTTTCGGCTCGAAAGATGGCGACCGCGGACCCGAAATAAGATCCGAAAAAGCCAAGCCTTACAATTGGAGCCGGGTTGGTAGGTGTGAAAAGAAACCCAGGCTTCCTTGAAGGTCTCCTGGACAAAATCTTCGGCAACCGAAGCGTCTTCGGCCAGCCGAAGAGCCATCCGGTAAAGTGCATCCGAATGAGGCAGAGCTTCGCTCAGAAATCGCTTCCGGTCCTCCTTATCCTTTCGAGCTGTCAACTTCCCTTTTCGCCCGTCCATTAGTCCGGTCTGAGCCTTTACTTGCCCTTCGAGACCAAAACCGGTGCTGGCTGATCGAGGGCCCCACCTCATCCGCCAGCTCTCCCCGCGCCCTCTAAATGCGCCACACAACCGGTTTTATTCCAAAAAGGAGCCGCCTTTCGTGGCGGTCCGTTTCGAGTTTGTCTCCGTCATTGTGTCCCAAGGAGCCCCACTGCGCCAACTGTTTCCTTTCGGCCGGTCCTCGGACCGGGTTGACATCAGCGGCCCCTCGGTCACAGGAGCAGGGCGGGGGCGCCGGCTCCAACTCGCGCACCTGTCGCCCCTGGGCCGTCACAGCCTTCTCGGCGGGGCTGCGCTCCTTGACAATCGTCGGTTGCGCCAGGTTCCCCTGGAAGGGCTTCGTGGGACGAGACCGGCGGCTGCCCATAGCTTGACCCTGAGTCCGGCAACCCTTGCGGATGAGAAGCGCCAGGACGTTGTGTAAGCGCGAGTTGGAGGAACCAGGTGAGCAATGCCTTTCAGTTTCGGAATGTGGCTCACAACCTCGCCTATCTCTGGGGTCAGTTGAGGCAGCTGGAGGGCCCGGCCACGGTGGCTTCCCTCTTTGGTCGTGGCTCCTACTTTGGACCTGCATTCGTCCTGCTCTTCCTGATGGGTCTTGACCCGTCGGGGGGGTTGAGCGCGGCGCTGCGTGATTGGACCGGAACGATCCATGCGGCCGCTTGCAAATCAAGCTGAATCCGTCTAAGGTTCCAAGAACCGAAAGCCATGGGGTGAAGACGAGGTGGAGGACAAATCTGATGAAATTGGCGGGGCGAAATTTCTTGCAAACCTGTTTGTTGGCCGCTCTGGCGGTTCTTTTGACCGTGGCTGTTCCGGCTCAGTCTTTGAACGTCCTTCAGGTCAAGTGTGTCGATGCCAACGGGCGCGGCCTCAAGGGCGTGAAAGTCTTCGTCCAGGAAATAAGGAATCCCAAGATCCTGGACAAGAAGTCGAACCGGCGGGGGCTGACCGTCTTCAAGAAGCTCGCCGATGGGATCTACCGCGTCTGGGCCCGAGCGAAAGGCCAAGCCCCGGTGCTGCGGGAATTCATCCAGCTCGCTGGTAGCGGGTCGCAGTCCGTCGAATTGGCCCTGCAGCCCGGAGACACTGAAAAGAAGTTCTATTTTGAAGACAGCACCTTGCTCAGTCGAATGAATCAGCTCATCAACTCAGCCGTGGCAGCCTACAGTGCCCAGGACTTCTCCAAAGCGGAGGAGCAGTTTAAGGCTGCGCTTGCCATACAGCCGTCTAACCCCGATGCCACTCAGAACCTGGGTCTGGTTTATATCCAGCAGCAGCGCTGGGAGGAGGCCGAGAAACAGATGAAGGCGGCTCTGAGTCTCTTGAGAATCTACGCCAGTATGGGGCAATCAGGGTCGCAGGAGCGGCAGCAGACGGTGAGACAGATTCTGGCTGCCATTCCGTTGCAGAAGATCGGTGTCGAGGCCAACGCCCTGCTGAAGGAAAAGCGATATGAAGAGGCGATCCCAAAATATCAGGAGATGGTCAACCTGGCGCCGGACAATGCCGATCTCCACTACAATCTGGCACTGGCTCAAGCCCATGCCGAGCGCCTTTCCCAAGCGCTCACGAGTATCGAGAAAGCCCTCTCGCTGAAGCCTGGAGAGAAAGCTTACGCTGACCTGAAAAAGCAAATCATCCAGATTCAGAAAAGCGGCGAATCGCTTCGGGTCAGGGAAGCCATCGCCAAGATCGAAAAACTGTACCAACAGAGCCAGTACGACTCCGTGGTGACCCTGTGTCGGCAGACGCTGGCATCAGTGCCCCAGACCTACTACGCCGAGATATGGACCCTGGCCGCCAGGGCACGCGTGAATCTGGACCAGTACGACGAAGCCGTCGAAGCCTTCCGGAACGCCATCCAGGAGGACCCGAAACGTGAGGCCCCAAGGCAGGAGCTGGCGGAGTATTTCCTGAAGAAGGACAAAGTCTCGGAGGCAATCGAGGCCTACGCCGGGCTCTTTGAAGTCCAGTCCGAGCCCGCCGACAAGAGGTTTTTTGAGTTGGGCCAGCGGTTCTCCAGGAAAGGCAAAACGGAGCTGGCGGGGGCTCTTTTTGAAAAGGTTCTGGAAGTCAACCCCGAGTTTCCAGAAGCCTTTTACGAGTTGGGGATGTACTATTTCTATGACAAGAACGACAAGCCCCGTGCCAAGGAAATGCTGAACCGCTATCTGGAGTTAGGGAAAGAGAAGAGCCACCTGGATAATGCCCGGTCCGTCCTGACCGTCATCAAGAAGCGTTCCTAGGGTTGAGCGATTTTGCCGCCAAGGCACTGAACCACGAACG
>JBHHYX010000273.1:0-7565 GCA_046757765.1 Acidobacteriota bacterium
GTCCGAGCGCTGCCGCGGTTTCCGCGCGCCGGCGTCCTCGTTGACCCGGATCGGGCCTGAGGCACTGTCCTGCGACCGACTTAGTCGGCCCAGCCTGATTGTATTCCGAGTGCGTTGGAATGGCCAGGCTACCAGGACTTTCCCCATTTTTCGCACAATCTGCGCCCATCATGAAGCGGGCGTTACTCCACCCCTCCCTCTTCCCGCACACGGCTCTCCAGAGTGTAGGAGCCAGTGCCAGAATAAGAAAAATGGCCCGCAAGGTGCAGGTCAAGCGATCCAGGGCAATCGTGGAAAGGGGAGTGAGGCCCCCTGCCTTCACCCTCGTGCCCCGGCCCCGGCGGCCGCAGCTCGCTCCCGACCCGGGCCACTCTCAGAGAGTGCTCGACTACATCTCGCACGCACCGATGGATTCGAACTCAGAATCAAGGACAGCCCTGACGGGCTCGGCAACCGACCCGCTCTCCCCCTGACCCAATCCGGCAAGCCACCGCTCCTGCAGCCCCTCAATACTTCGTCGCCGTTCCTATTACTTTACTAGACCTCGTGGAGCCCCTGGGAGGCCTGCCCCAGGGGTGGCCCTTCTGCTGGTCGGTGGCGGTTGTGCTCGAACACTACCTGCGGCTGGTCCAAGCATGGATGGTCCTTGGCAACCAGCCCTCACCCCGGTTGGTCACGGTTTTCGTCCAAGCCGAAAAAGCAAGAATTCACTTCCGGGCTTCCAAAACAACAGCTCCGGCGAGCGGTGGGTGTGAGCCCGCCGTTTCCCATTCCGAGAAGCCGAGTCATCAAACGCCCCCGCCCCCAACCACTCATTGACCGAAGAGAACTCGCGTCGGACTGCCGGAAGGCCCCTGCTGAGCCCCGGGTTCAGTTCGGCAAATGACTTCTCTCGAGACAGGCTGAGTAAACCGTCAGTTTCCGATCTCCCGGTTGTGGTCATCAAGGGAATGTGTCAGTTCGATTGTCGGCGGCCGACCCAGGGAGTGGGGGAAACGGCGGGCTGACGCCCACCGCTCGCCCGGAGAAGGAGTCCGGGGCTTGAAGGCCGAGCCGGCCGCCACGGATGAGGGTCGACAAAACGCTCCGTCCCCAACTCTTTTTCTTCCCACCCATTGCGACCTGTTAACGTTCATTTTTCCAATGACTTATTCTTTTCCGGATCTAGGTCAGCATTCCGGCCAGTGTGGCGGTCATCAGGCTGGCCATGCCCCCGGCCAGGACCGCCCTCAGACCGAGACGGGCCAGTTCGCTCTTGCGGCCCGGTGCCAAGCCTCCAATTCCGCCAATCTGGATCCCGATGGAGCTGAAGTTAGCAAAGCCGCAAAGTGCAAATGTGGCAATCAGTTCCGATTTTGCCTGCAGCCCGACCTTGAGGCTGGCCAATTCCGTATAGGCAACGAATTCGTTGATGACCACCTTAACGCCAATCAATTGTCCCACCTGGGTAGCGTCCTGCCAGGGCACTCCCATAATAAAGGCCAGCGGGGAAAGGACGTAGCCCAGGACCAGTTGCATGGTCAACTGAGCGCCCAGCCAGGCCTCAACGCCGGACACCCTCCCCGCCCAGGTCAACACTCCATTCAAAAGATAGATGATGGAGATAAAGGCGATCAGCATGGTGGCGATATTGAGGGCCAGCGTGAGCCCCTTCCCAGCTCCCCTGGCGGCGGCATCGATGATGTTGGCGTCCGTCCTTTTCACCTTTAAGGTGACCTCGCCGGCTGTCTTGGAGACTTCCGTTTCGGGAATGATCATTTTGGCCATCATGAGCGATGCGGGAGCCGCCATGACACTGGCCGCTATCAGATACTCGGCATTGATTCCAAGGCCGATGTAACCCCCCAGGATGGCGCCGGAAACGGTTGCCATGCCACCGGTCATCAGGGCCATCAATTCCGAATAGGTCATCTCCGGGATGTAGGGCCCGATGATGATCGGGGCCTCGGTCTGTCCCATAAACACGTTGGCCGCCGCGGCCAGGGACTCGGCGCCGCTCACCCCCATGAACCTCTTCATGGTCTTGGCCATCCCCAGGACCACCAACTGCATGATCCCCAGATAGTAGAGACAGGTAAAGAAACTGGAGATGAAAATCACAATGGGCAGGACCTTGAACGCGAAAACGAACCCGCTGGAGCCGGTCCCCTGGATGCCAAAGGTTTCCGGGTGAACGGCCAGCCATCCGAAAACGAATTTTCCGCCTTCATCGGCGAAACCGATCAAAGCGGTCACGCCTGTGGCCACGGCGCTGAGGGCCCGCTGGCCAAACTCCAGCTTGAGCACGAACAGGGCGAAAGCCAGCTGCAGGACAATGCCCCAGCCGACGATTCTCCAGCGGATGGCTTTCCGGTTAGAAGAGACCGCGTAGGCCACACCAAACAACACGCCAATACCGACAAGCCCGATTAGCCGATCCAATTCATCTCTCTTTCCTCAGCCACGGTTCACGCCTCATTATCATGCCCATCGTCCCGCTCCGAAGAGCGCTGAGCGGCTGGCGGCGCTCTTCGCTCGCAGGTCCTGTTTTGGCGCTTTGCCGGCTCCTCTGGTTGAAAATCCGAACTGCCGCTATACTTCTACCCACATGAAGATCATCGCCAACCCGATGGAGGGAGCCTCCGCCACTTCCCGGCCCGACATGAAGAATCAGTGAATCACTTCGCGAATCAGGGGCGGAGCAGTGGCATTTTCCTGGCCGATCCGGTAGGCTCCGGGTAGTTTCCTCAAGGCTCTTTGGAATCGGCTCTCCTCGTCGTAATGGAGTCTCAACAGTGGCTCTCCGGCCGTCACCCAGTCCCCCCGCTTCTTGTACAACGTCAGGCCCACAGCTGGGTTAATCTGCGAATCTACGGTCTCCCGGCCTGCGCCCAGCATCATGGCACACTCCCCAAGAATCTCGGCTCGGACCTCTCTCACGTAGCCGGTGGACTTGGCCGTGTAGTCGTAGACCGACTTTGAGACCGGCAGTGACGCCCCTTCCACCGCACGGGGATCACCCCCTTGAGCTGCCACCATTTCCGCAAACTTCTCCAGCCCTCTGCCGTTCTCGATCTGCTCCAGAGCGAGTCGTCGAGCCTCTTCAAGAGTGGTTGCCCGACGCCCCAGCAGCAGCATGTGACCTGACAGTTCGAGACAAAGTCTGGTGAGGTCCTCCGGCCCCCCCCCTCGCAGGACCTCGATGGCCTCCGCGACTTCCAGCGCGTTCCCAACCTTCCGGCCCAGAGGCTGCGACATGTCGGAAATGACCGCCACCACCTGCTGTCCCAGCCGGCGCCCCACCCCCACAAGCTTCCGGGCCAGTTCTCTGGAGGCGGCGAAGTCCTTCATGAATGCGCCCGAACCAGTCTTGACATCCAGGACCAACCCGTCAATACCCTCGGCCGCTTTTTTTGAAAGAATACTGGCCACGATCAGGGGAACGCTCTCGACGGTCGCCGTCACATCCCGCAGGCCGTAAAAGAGCCGGTCGGCAGGGGCCAGCTCTTCCGTGGGTCCCATGATGGCGAGACCCCGCCGCGCGACAATGCCGCGGAACTCACACAGGGAAAGACCGGTTCTGAAACCGGGAATGGACTCCAGCTTGTCCAGGGTCCCTCCGGTGTGACCCAGGCCGCGGCCGGAAATCATGGGCACGGCCAGGCCCGCCGCCGCCACGATCGGGGCCACAACGAGAGAGGTCTTGTCCCCAACGCCACCGGTGGAGTGCTTGTCGACCTTGTAACAACCGATGGCGCTGAGATCGACGACTTGCCCCGATTGGATGAAGCTTTGGGTGAGGGCCATGGTTTCCGCTGCCTCCATCCCGCCAAGGAACACCGCCATCAGCCATGCCGTGATCTGATAGGTGGGGATGTCACCCTGAATGGCTCCGCGCACAAGGAAACTGATTTCCTCCGGGGTGTTGCGTAAGCCGTCACGTTTCTTCCTGATGATCTCTACGGCGTTCATCTCTCTCCCTTGGGGAGCTGGGAAAGCTGTTTCGTCTCGGACGTTCATCACCGTTCGATGTAAAGAATCTGATGGGTTGCGGAGAACCTACGCCCTGGTCCACTGCATCAAGTGAGGGAAAAGAGCTACGTTTTTCCCACAGAAAAAAACCCGGGCGGCTGGTTCGGGCCTCCCGGGTTCGTTGGATCAAAACCGCGAAGGTGCTCGAAGAGGAATCAGTCGGACTGTTGCCGTGATCTCTTGTTGGCACGTTTTCGGGCCAGTGCCTGTTTGAGGCGCCGGCGCTCACCAGGTTTCAAATAATAGGCATGTTTCTTGGCGTCCTTGATGATGTCTTCCTGCTGAACCTTTCTCTTGAATCGGCGCAGGGCACTCTCCAGGGATTCACCGTCCTGTACGGTCACGATTGTCAAATCTCAACACCCCCTCTGCTCAAAGAATTTGTGGGCAGCACATTTCTGAAAACGCGTTATTATACATTGAGAACGGTCTGATCCGTCAAGGATCCCTGGCCGAGCTATGATGTCAAAGTCGACTTCAACTCCATTCACTTTCCCTTCCGAGCACCCCATTCTGCGAACTTTGGAAGCAGTGATTGAGAACGCCCGACACGTGCGCCTGGACCCTGGTAAGGTTCGGGAGGTGGCCGGTTGGATGGCCTTCGAGGGACTTCCGTGGCCCGATTTCCGCTCCCCCATGGTTCCGGAAGGTAACGATCGCGACACCATGGATTTCATTTTCCTGGGCTCGACCATCAACTTCGCCTTTACCGATTTCAATTCCCATGTCACGTTCCGCACGTCGTTTGCCGGCAGGGAGCTTTCCGACTCGGACGCCATGTTTGCCTGCCTCAGGCGCGCCTACGATGGCGGTGTGCCGATCCTGGAGGGGAGTTATCTCTCCCGAGTCGGTCGAGAGGAAGTCGAACAGATCTTCAGCGGCAATATCCCAATCCCCATGCTGGAGGCGCGTCTGAGCATTTTTCACCAGGTGGGGCGCCGGCTGGGAGAGCGCCACCAGGGACGGTTTCATCGTTTCGCCACAGCCGGGCCGCCTCGCCTCTACTCACAGGGCGAGGGGCTCCTCAAGCGTCTGCTGGGGGAGTTTCCTTCTTTTCAAGACTCAAGTACCTACCAGGGACACCGCATCCTCTTTCAGAAAAGGGCCCAGCTGCTGTGGTGGCTCCTGCATGCCCGCTTCCGTCAAAGTGGATTCTTTCGCCTGGAGGATCCCCAGGAGCTGACGGTTTTTGCCGACTATATCGTGCCGCTGGCGCTTCGGCTGCTGGGCATCCACGTGTACAGCTCCGACCTCGAGGCGGCCATCGCAGCCCGCCAGCTCATTCCCGCCGGTAGTGAAGAGGAGATCGAGATTCGAGCCTTCACCCTATGGGGATGCCACCTGCTGACGCAGGAGATCAATAAACTGCGTCCTCCCGAGTTGCAAGTCATTGAACCCGTGGTGGATGCGCGGCTATGGACGCACTTCCACACCTCTCACTGGCCCCATCACCTGACCCTCACCACCGCCTACTGAGATCGAGGGTGTGGTGGCGGGTGGCCGGGCTCGGGCCCGGTTACCCCGCCATTCTGAGAATTTTGCTCTCAGATGGGTTGCAGGGACGACGTGCAGCGCCGTTGGCCATGCCGTGTCAACTGAACCGCGCCCGGCCAATCCGGATGGCCACTCACTCGCGTTCGTGGTTCAATGACGGCAGAATCGCCCAACCGGTGGAATCAAAATTTCCGATATCTTTGGTTAGCTTTAGCCCGGATCATTCTGTCGAGTCTTGATCGGAATCGGAATCGCAGTCCCTTGCAACGGTAGAGAGCAAGGGGTCCCTTGTCGATTACCGATCGCGATACCGACACCGATCACGATACCGATTCCGGCCCCTTTCAAAGACGTGGCTCAAACGGCAGATCATCCCACCAACCTGGTGCCTGGCTCTTCGCAACAATCAATCGCTCAACCTGTTCGCCTATGATTCCGGACCATCGATCACTTCCTTCGAGGAAGGTACGGCAGCTCTCCGAAGTCCTTCTCCCCCTGCGGGGAGCCAGGAGGGGGTGTCAGTGAGTGAGGACATATACGGCTGAAAACCGGGCCACGCGCCCGTCGGCGCCGCTCGCCCAGCCGGTCTGCAGGGAGCCGTTGAAGGCAACGGTGTGAAAACCTTGGGTGGAGAAGGGGAACCAGCTCATCCCGTCACCGGGTGAGTAGTCGGTACCGGAGGGACCGACGGCGACCCACAGCGGAGCGGCCCGGGCCGGAACATAGGCGATGCAGGACCGGTAGGCCACCGACTGAGACCGTGGAGGCAATCCCCAGCTCCCCCCGCCGTCTGAGGAGAGCGTCACAGTGGCCCCGGTGCGCTTCGGATGGCGATAATCTCCTCCCACACCAACCCCGTGTCGGGCATCGCGGAAAGCTAATGAGAAGATCCCCCGGCCACGCCTCTGAAGACGGGCTTCTCCCCGGCTGCTATGGAGAGGAGCGAGAGCAACACAAGCCCCGGCATTGGAAACCGTTTCATTGGACCTCCCGCCGCGGCCGTTGGTAGAACGCGGGAGCGTTCAGCTGGTTTTGTACAGCGCCGCGGCGACGGCGCCCTGAATTCCGTGGGCGACCAATTGGTAGACGTCGTCGATGACCACCAGTCCGCTGTCAAAAATGGTAAAGCTGAAATAGATGTAAATGCTGTTCAGGATCGGGGAGACCAAAGCCACGATCAGTCCCAGCCTGACGCCGGCGCCGATCCCCCCGCCCATCGCAGTGCCGACTCGGCTGAACAAGTAGACAAAAACGATGGCAAAGAACAGATCGGCCAGGACAAAAGCCGGAATGACCTCTCGGAAGATGCCAGGGTGCTGGTTGGCCATCTCCTGATAGGTAGACGACATCAGCACTCCGTAGACCAGATAGTTCATCACAGTGCGGATCACAAACACACCGATGGCAGCGATGAAAAACTTCTTCGTATCCATGACTCCCCCTTTTCGAGATACGTGACCAGAACCCGTTGCTGAAGCTGAACGAGGTCATCCTATTTCGGTTGAATCGGGAAGTCAACCGATTGGTCCAGGCGAGGTCAAAGGAGCCTCACGAGGAGGATGGGAGGAGGGCGCTGGCGGGCACGCCGACGAGTCCGCGGGAAGGCCTGGATGCGCTCTGCAGTCGGTGGCTGCCCGCTCAATCGAAAAGGCAAAACAAGGTACTCCGGGCCAGTTTGACTAGCTTCCTGGTTGCGAGTACCTTAGACTTGAGTCGAGCGCGATTCTCGTGGGTGAGAAGCGCCAAGGTGTTTATTTCCCGCGAGTTGTGGAACCTCCGGGAATACCTGCTGGGTCTGCCGAGAATCGACAGGACCCGCGCGGCCCAATAGATTGATACCGACCGCCGTGGAGAATCGCTCGATTCAGGTGAAAATCTATTCATAACTCGGAAAGGCTTCAAAAAATGATAGACGAAGGAGAAAAAATCGGTTTCGAGAACGGTCAAATGAGAGTTCCGGATCGCCCCGTGATTCCATGCGCGAATGAAAAAAGGCGACTGTCTTTAAGCGTGAGCAAGAAAAACGTGCCTGCACTTTTCCTTTACGACACGAATGGCAC
>JBHHYX010000274.1:0-7544 GCA_046757765.1 Acidobacteriota bacterium
CTCGACGTACTGTCGAGTGCGACTGCGGGGCCCTCGGTCGCGACGCCTTGTATCCGCGCGCATCTCCACCGCCTCGCTACGATCGAGTGTGAGAAATCCGGGCTAGGGGGCATTCGCCGTCCTTGTCGGAGGGGTTCCCGGTCAGCTGACAGCGCGCCCAGCAAAAAACCGGAGTAGTCTACCATGGGCCCGGGCAGGGCCGAAAGCCAGACTGTGTCTCTCCGCATCTGCCAAGCCACGCGCCTGCCCCAGGATCCAGGTCTCGCCGGCTGCAAGGGAAGAGCGCAGCCAAGGATTTCCTGCTGGATTGGTCGCGTTTCGTCGGGCTGGCACCCACCACAACCACCGATCTGCGCTATGCCGCGCGTTTGAAGATGGGAGATTCTGAGGACGCGCTGCAAGTGGCCGCGGCCGTGGCCTGCAAAGCGGACGCGATTGCCACACGGAACCGGCGTGACTATGTCAATGCTCCAGTCGGGGCGGTCACGCCGGAGTCTCTGCTCGCCGAATTGGATGTGAAGTGAAGAGCCCGGGATGAGAAGCGTCGTTGTCCGAGAACCGCCCGGCTCACCTGGAGGACGAGAAGCGCAGACGTGCCGGCGAAACCGTGCTCGAACGACCCGCCTCGGCTCTCAGCGCGACACATGAAGGTGTTCCAGAACCTCCGGATGGCGCACCAGCAAAGAAGCGATGTCGAGCCGGATTCGCCCGTCCTGGCGAGAATGATGGCGTGTGAGAAGATGCGGATAGGGATCCTCTTTCCCCGAGGGTGAAGCCGATTCAAAATAATCCAGCGCCGCTTCCACGGTGTCCAATGTGATAGCGTTGGACATCGCCGTGATGCTGTGAATGGCATTGCGGAACCCCGATCTTGCTGAACGATCGGGAAAGTCCAAGTGAGCGTGGAAGAGGAGCATTCGCAAGAGGTTGAGTGTGCCGGAAGTGGTAAAGTTTCGCTCCTCGAAGGTGTCCAGCAGCCATTGATAGAAAGCGTCCAGCCGAGGCTCCAGGAAACTGTAGTCGGCCTGCAGGTCACGTCGCTTCAGCCGGCCTTCGGCCTTGAGCCGAGCCTCGACTGCCGTCCCCACATAGGGCAGCATGCGGCAAAACCCCGCCGCCGAGGCCCCGTCCCCCGCAAACTCGCGTAGAAACTGAATATTGTTGCGGACGCTCTGGATGGTGGACCAGGGCTGCAACAGCATAAACCCGAAATCGAAGGAGAGCCCCAGACCCCGCAACACTTCACCCGCCCGCAGGTGGACGTCAGGCTTCAGCAGCTTGTTCATGTCTTTGAGGTCGGCCTCATCACCCGCTTCCACACCCAGGTAGACATGGGTCAGGCCCGCCTCTACGAGGGGCTCCAATGTTTCAGATTTCACCTCGTCCGAGCGGCAGGAAAACTTCCAGCGCAGATGGTGGTGAAGACCCCGCGCGACGCATTCGGAGGCGATGTCATGGGCCCAGCGGACAGCAAGACGGCCTCCAGCCAGGAAATCGTCATCCTGCCAGAGAATGACGCGCACTCCACGCTGCCGGTGCAGATATTCGAGTTCGTCCACGATCCGCATCGGGTCGCGGCGGCGCCTTCCCCGGGTACCGTTGCCATCGTAAAAAGTGATAATCGAGCAGAAGGAGCACTTCCACGGACATCCCCGCCCCCCCAGCACCGAGGCCAGAGGAATCTTCCGGTCTTCATAACCGATGTCATCTCGGTCCGGCCAGGGCAACTCGTCCAGATCCCGCCGCCCCTGACGCGGCTCCGAGGTGATCACCTCCCTGCCCCGCCGGAAGGCAATGCCGGCCACCTGGCGCCACTCCCTTCCCCGAGAAAGAGATTGTGTCAGCTCCAGAAGCGTCTCCTCTCCTTCGAATCGAACCACCGAATCCAGCTCCGGAATCGCTTCCAGAAGAGCACCATGTTCGAAGGAGGCGTAGTGGCCACCCATTGTAAAATGGGCCTCCACGCCCGCCTTGCGAAGTCTCTTGAGGAGAGCGGCGTATTTTTCCACGAAGTACTGGAAGATGAGAGAAAAGCCGACGATATGGGGTCGGAAGTCACGAATCGTCTCCAGGATGGGCTCCGGGCCGCGGGTTATGGCGACAATCCGAGTCTCATGGCCGAAGCTGCGCAGGTAACTGGAGAGATAGCGGGTGCCCAGGTTGTCCTGATCTTCAAACCCCACCAGGACGACTCTTCCATTATCCTGGAAAGCGGAAGCAGTTGCTGGCTGGCAGTGCACGACTATGCCTCCGGAGACCTCGGTCGTAACGCCTTTTCAACGCGTCGCTTCCGGCTCCTCGCTACGACCGAGTGTGAGAAATCCGGGCTAGTTGTGACGCTTGAGAGCTTTCTCCACCGCTTTGGCAGCCTCTCCCACCCGAGTGGTTCGGGCCTTGAGATCCATGGCGGCCACCCTCAGCTCCGCCCTGCTCATGGTGTCCAGATTTCCCAAAAGCTCCGTCACCCCGTCGTCCTTGACCTGGGCCAGGCTCTGTTCAACTGCCAGCAGCTTCTCCTTCAACCTCACCAGATCGATGGGGGAGGGATCACTGACCAGGTCGATGAGCTTCATCAGAACACCATCCAATAGCGCCCGAATTTCTGGAATCTCCCGACCACCTACTACCTTCTCCCCGACTCGGTAAGCCGCAATGGCCTGGGTAAAGGCGTCTTTCGGTATGTTCAAGTCGTCGCCCGAAGCCGAGCCGGGACCGAAAAGGGTCCAGCCGTGGAAGCTTTCTCCCCCGATCGAGTTCTTAGCGTCGACGGTAACGGCACTGGAAGCAGTGTCAACGGTCTGGCCACCGGCCCAGGCCGCGCTGGGAGTGACCGAATCAATGGGGGTGTCGGAAAGGACCGAATCCTGGCCCAGAGAGAGGGCATAGGTCGTCAGGTGGGGAACACCCGAACCGTTGCCTCCTCCCGTTCTGACGTACCAGCGGGTGTGGGAAAAAGGTGTGTCCGGCACGGTCCTGTTGTAAGTTGGGACGCTTTGGATGGAGCTGCCCAAGCTCCAAAAGAGAAACACGTAGTGGGCAGGCGGACCGGACGGGTTGGCCGGGTCGGGCAGGTCAAAGTTGGGCGGCGCCGTCTCGCCGATGGAAGCCCCCGAGGAGAGCGGGAAAGTGCTGTCCGCGATGAGCGTCTGGTTGTTGGGAAACTGGCGCGTATGCAGGGTATAGAGCGGCATGGCATCCTCCTCCGATGTGAAAAAACCCCCTCATTGAAAAACGTGTGCCCTGATTCTAGTCACCACCTTCCTCGCATGTCAAACCCCCCTCCGCTGTTCCCACCTGTTTTGTCGCGCACCCTAATCGGAACAATCTGCTTGCCTTTGCTTCTCCGGCGTGTTAAGGGTAGGAATTCTATGAAGATCCTATTGGTTTCTCCCCAGACTCCGGAAACATTTTGGAGTTTCAAGTATGCGGTTCGCTTTGTCTCGAGGAGGGCCTCGTTTCCCCCTTTGGGACTTCTGACGGTGGCGGCCATGCTGCCCCGCTCCTGGACCCTCAAGCTGGTCGACTTGGACGTTTCGAGACTTCGGGACTCCGATCTTCTCTGGGCCGACTACGTGATGGTCGGTGGGATGATCGTGCATCGCCAATCGGTGGAGGAGATCGCGGGACGCTGCCGGAATCTGGGAAAAGAGGTGATTGCCGGTGGGCCCCTCTTCACCACCGGGCATGAACGCTTTCCTTCCATTGACCACTTCGTGCTGGGCGAAGTGGAGGGGATCATGGCCCAGGTGGTGGCCGACATGGAGGAGGGGTGCCTGGGTCAGGTGTACGAGTGCTCGGATCGTCCCGATGTCACCCGAACGCCGGTTCCGCGGTGGGACTTGATCAACCCCAAACACTACGTGTCGATGTCGGTCCAGTTCTCGCGGGGCTGCCCCTACAACTGTGAATTCTGCGACATCATCGTCATGAATGGACGGGTGCCACGCAGCAAGCCTCCATTGCAGCTGCTGGCCGAACTGGATGCTCTGCTGGCACTGAGGTGGAAGGGCTCTGTCTTCCTTGTAGACGATAATTTCATCGGCAACAAGAGGAAGGTCAAAGAGTTGCTGAGAGCCATCATCCAGTGGCGGAAACGCACGGGGGCCCGGCTGGATTTTTTTACAGAGGCATCGGTCAATCTGGCCGATGACCGCGAGTTGCTGGACCTGATGGGCCAGGCCGGATTCAAGAAAGTCTTTCTGGGCATCGAAACGCCCGAACTCGAGAGTCTCAAGGAATGCCGCAAGTTTCAGAACACGCGCAGGGACCTGGTGGAGTCGGTACGGGCCATCCAGAAGGCCGGCATGCAGGTGATGGGAGGCTTCATCGTCGGCTTTGACCACGATGGACCGGACATTTTCGAGCGACAGTTTGCGTTCATCCAGAAGGCCGGCGTGGTCACGGCCATGGTGGGTCTGTTAACAGCACTGCCCAAGACCCAGCTCTACTCGCGACTGATGAAGGAAGGCCGTCTGCTGGCAGAGAGTAGCGGCAATAACACTGAAGCCGTTCTCAACTTCGTCACCAAACTGGACGCCGATGTTCTGGTCAACGGGTATCGGCGACTGATGAAGTCACTCTACGAACCCGCCACCTATTACCAGCGAGTCAAATCCTTCCTGGCCGAGTACCAGCACCAGGGCCCGCAGACGCACCTCAGCCTGGCCGAGGTCCGAGCTTTCTTCAAGTCACTCTGGTTTCTGGGAGTCCGCTACCCCGGCCGCTGGCTCTACTGGAAATTCCTGCTGCAGACTCTGCTCCGGCATCCGAAGGGGTTCAGTCAGGCCGTCACGCTGGCCATTTACGGACACCATTTCCGCCTCGTCGCCGCCAAACTGTGAGTGATGCCCATCCGCCAGAACCGGTTGAAAATACAAAATCTCAGATGCAAGAGCTGTTGAGGTTTGAGGCTCGGGTCCTTGAGATTTGTTTGAGATTTGGGCCCTTGGAGTCTTGGGATTTCTAGTTCCCATCCAAAACGCTAAACTGTTATTTAACAACTAGTTAATAGTTTTTGGACGGGAACGAGCTAGCGTGGCCCGCTCACCGTTATTGAGTTCTGGAGGTCGGCGGTGATTTGCGATTCGGAGAAGAGGATCGGGCGCCAGGCCTTCTTGGAGAACAACTCGGTCTGGTCGTAGAAGTGGATGGATTTGGGATCCCCCGACTGGCTGTAGGTGAGAAGGGCCTGGGCCCTCGGGCCGGCATCCGTGTACTCGAGCGCCATGATGAAACTGGTGCCTGAGTTGACCGGGTACCCGTCCTCGGTCAGGTAGCGGCTTCCTTTGATCGAGGCGTGCTCCAACTCGGGCTCGAGGGTCGTCCCATTGGGACGATGGCTGACGACGTTCTCCACTCCTTCCCAGCTCCCGCTCCCCCCGTGGATAGGGATTTTCCTGCCCCCTCTGTTGGCCCTCTGAACCTCACCGAGAGGGACGTCCAGTGGCAACCCTGCCCGCTCCAGAATGCCCACAGCGCGGGCCAGGCTCTGGAGTGCCAGGTCTCCCTTGGGTCCGGGCGGGGCCAGGCCGCGAGGTGTCTCGACCGGAGCCGCTGGATCGAATGGGAGGGAGAAGAGGTCTCCCGGCCGCGACAAAGCGGAAGGCTTGTAACGGGTGATCCATTCTCGAAAGAGAACGGCGCCCCGACTCTCCAGATCGAGACGGCCGCTGTAGCCTTTGAGGACGGCACAGGCCCTGGAAATGTCGACATCTTTTCCGTCCACACGGACCGAGCCAGTGGCGGAACAGCGCCGCACCAACTCCTGCAAAAGGAGCTCGGCCGCAAAACTGCGATTGCTCAGGATTTCCGCTTCCAGTTCCTGGAGAGAGAACTTGCCATCCTCACCGGCGGGGCCTCCGGGACGGGTGTCGCGCAGCGAGGTCTCATTCATCCGGGTTCGGAGCGAACGCGCAGTGGCCTCGCGGCCGTGCATCGGAGAGTACCCTGTCAGCAGAGCACTCGAGTTGGCCAGCCAATAGCTGTCGTTGGCGTTGAACACGTAGTCGGTGCGCTCCAGCTGAGGCTTCTTCTTGAAAGCCACCACGCCGGGATCGCGAGCCTCGAAATCGTCCACCCATTCGAATCGTGAGTCACTGCCGTCGAGCAGGACGAAACCCCGCCTGGCAGCCCTCCTGGTGAGGGGATCTTTCTCCGCCCGTTGGAGCCAGAGATCGATCGCCTCGCGGCTCAGGTTCGGGGTGGAGGAGCCGTCCGCATACCAGGCCCGACCCTCGGCGCTGGTGGAAATGGTGTTGACCCAGGGCATGGCGTTCCACTCCGCGTGGACCCTCTGAAACTCGTCCATGCTGCGGGCTCGATCCATGGCCAGCCACTGTCCCGTCGCCTCGTCGTTCTCCTCATTGGCATCTCGGATGGAGACGGCTCGCTTCTCCGTCCACTCCAGACCCCGAAGGTTGAGGATCGGACCGTAGTGGCTGAAGTAAACGGTGCGCTCGACTGTCTCCAATGAACCCGTATCCCGCTTGACCTGGACACGGACCGTTTTGGCCCTCATCGAGCGCTCCACACCGTCGTAGAGGTAGTGTGTCGGCTTTCCAGGGACCAGGTCGAGTTTGTAAAGAGTGAAGCGCTTACCGGCAGACACGGTGTGGGTCCAGGCCACTGCTTTGTTGAAGCCGATGGCCACGCCGGGCACTCCGATCAGCCCCACGCCATAGACATCCATCTGACCGGGAATGGTCAGATGCTTTTCCCAGAAACGGTTGGAGCCGACCCAGGGGTAGTGGGGGTTGGCAATGAGCAGGCCTCGTCCACTCTCCGCCCGGTCGCGACCGAGGGCCCACCCATTACTTGCCTGCTTCAGGTCGGGGAGAGAGAGGCCGGCAGTCGAAGCCGCACCGTGCCCGGGCGGCGCCGCGGCGGCAATCAGCCGGGCAAATCGGCTGGTGACGACGACGACGGAACGAAAATAGGCTTGGAGGTCCACCGGCGTGACTTCGAACACCCAGTCCTGCCCTCGACAAAAGCCCGTCAGATGGTCCACTCCCGTCTGACGCAGGTAGTGATTGTACCCGGCCGCGTAGCCGTCGATCCATTGGTGCACCTCCGCAGGTTGCCTGGCCAGGTCGGACCGGGCCCTTTCTACCATCTCCAGCGCCTTGAATCCGACATCGCTCGACAAGTAACGATCGTTCTCGCCGGCACCAAAGTAGCGTGCCCGCTCTCCCCGCACCTTAACCACCTGATCGGCCACCGAGCAGAGATGGTCCTGGGCCAGGGCATAACCCTCGCCGAAACCCAAACTGCCGATGTCGCGGGCCTTGATGTGGGGAATGCCGTAACTGGTTCTTCGGATCTCCGCTTCATAACGGTCACCCTCCGGTCGGCAACCGCTCAGGAGAACGACGGCAAAAAGGAAGGAGCTGAAAAGGCTGTGACGGTGAGCGCCCATGTGGATACCTCCTGCCGGATCAAGATCGATTGGAAACTGGATTGTAGGGTGAGAGGAACGGGGGGTCAAGGACCGTTCGGTCTCTCCTCCGGGACCCCTGTGGTCAGTTGTTACGAGGCGGGACGGGACG
>JBHHYX010000275.1:0-7515 GCA_046757765.1 Acidobacteriota bacterium
GCGACGCCTTGTATCCACGCGCATCTCCACCGCCTCGCTACGATCCAGTGTGAGAGATCCGGGCTAGCACCTGCACCTCAATTCGGCCCCGGATGTCTCGTGAGCGGCAGGAGTTGGATGGGGTTCAGCGGATGTAACCCAGGGACCTCAGCCGTTCGATGGTCACTTTGTCGGGTGGGCGGTCGACTCCGCGCGAGGAGGCCGATTCTTGCAGCCGCTCCTGGAGTTCAGACAGCATCCGGGCCGTCTCCTGGTCTCCCGGGTCGAAAAGGTTGTTCTGCTCGTCGGGGTCGGTGGCAAGATCGAACAGTTCCCGTTGACCGGACGTTGAGACAATCAGTTTTTCCGTGCCCGAGAAAAGGGCCTGCTGAACGCGCTGCAGTCTTGGAATCCAAAACTGTATCAGTCCATTTTGAAAGGACTCGCTGAGAATCGTTCTGGGTGCTCCACGGCCCTCGTTGGCCAGATTCCTTCCCTGCAGGACTTTCGGAACCGTGGACTCTGTGCGTGCCAGGATCGTCGGCATCAAGTCCACCAGACTGACGGTGTCTCGGACCACTCGCCCTCGCTTCTGGCCGGGATATTTGATGATCAGAGGAACGTGGATCTGGTCCTGGTAGACTGAGACCGCATGCCCGATCAGGTGTCGCCTCCTGCCGAACGTCTCCCCGTGATCGGATGTAATCAGGACGAGACTCTGGTCGTAGAGGCCCAGCTTCTTGAGCCGGAGGATGAGCTGGCCCACCTGATAGTCAAGGTAGGCGATGCCCCCGTCATACTGGGAGGTCAGATGGGAAAATTCCTTGTCCGTGACCGGGCGATCATAACGATAGAGTTCGACTACCAGGTCGTCATAATCCTTGGCCAGAAAGTGGTCGTCTTTTCCCGCAAAGAGCCGATCGAAGGGTGGAGGTGGGAGGTAGGGGCTGTGGGCATCCATGTAATTGACGAAGAGGAAGAATCGATCGCTCTTCCCCACCCCGTCCAACAAACCGAATACAGTCTGGTTGATCTCCTCCGCTCGCCGATATCTGAGGTCGAACTGATAGGAGGAAAAGAAGCGGGTCGCGTAGTCACGGACCGCCCCTCTCAAGAAGAAGGCCGGAGTCGGCCCTAATAGGGGGACCGGGAGCCGGTTGTCGTAGTACTGGAACCCCTGATTCAAGCCGAAAAAGGGAGAGAGGAAAGCGGTGTTGGCGGCCACTCCCCAGGTCAGGTAACCCCGGCGGGAAAGGTGCTCGGCGAGAGTGTCGAATGTTTCCTCCAAGGGGTTGCCGATGGGTTGGTTGGGGGGAGCAAAGTGGGCGCCGTGCCGATTGGCGTAGAGACCCGTGAAAAGGGAGGCATGAGCGGAAAGAGTGACGTCCGAAGTCGACACCGCATTGAGAAAAGTGGTCGCCCCGGCGGCTACCCTTTTCAAGTTGGGACTGGTGTCCCGTGGATAGCCATAGAGGGACAGGTGGTCGGCCCGCACCGTGTCGAGGACAAGCAGAATGACATTCGGTCCGCTGGAAGTGCCAGGCCCGGACCCCTCGCTTCGCCCCGTCACCAGGGGGCGTTGTTGGCACACCATATTGAAGGCCAGGACTCCCACAACCAGGAGACACGAAGACCAGACGGGAGAAAGGAGCCGGCTCTCGGTCGTGACTGCAGGCTCGATCCAGTAGCGGACCCCATGCCAAAGCAGCACCACGACGCCTGCCAAAGCGAGCAGGATCAGGGCCTCGACGACCGGGTGCAGCCCTTGACCGTCCAGACGCCCGCCGGTCCACGGGACTCCCAGCAGGAGAGCACTCAGCACCCACGGACTGCGCGCCCAGTCCAGCCGGGCATCGCGCTTCAATGGTGAGTAGACGCTGATGAAAACGATCAGAAGAGTGATTGAAACCAGAGTGCAAGGGACAACCAGGCCGGCGTTGACTCTGAGATTGAGAAGAGTGTGGGCATCCAGTAGCGCAACCAGAGCGAGGGTCTGAACCAGAAGGGCCCCTTCCGCATCCTTTTGACGTCGAGTCGGCGGCCTCCGGGCCACCTCAGGAAAAGCCCGCAGAGACCTCCTGAGAGCGCACCCAAGCCCACGTAAACGAGGTAACAAACAGCCGTGAAACCCCAGTGCACACTCCGATATTGATGGGCCGAAAGAATGAACCAGGGCAGGATAAACAAGAACCCGCATTCGACCGCCCAGTAGGCGGTCGCGATTTTCACCCCTTCTCCCAGGCCGTGGCGGAAGAACTGTCTGGGACCCAAATTGACGGAGTCTCCACCCTGATGATCATCCATCTGTTGCGCCCCACGCGTCCCGGCGACTCCTCGACAGACCCGGCAGGTTTGCCTGCCGTCTCCGCAACCCGCTGTAACACAACATCTTGGCGCTTCTCATCCGCAAGAATCACTCAACAGAGGTCAGATTCCTCGCCTCACCCCTCCCAGCCCTCCCGGATCAAGCCGGGGAGGCTCTCTCCGCCCTCGAAGTCCGGCTGCTCAATCCAAAGTATTCTTCGACAGGGACCTTCTGCGACTTTACTCGGATGCCCTGGCTAGTTCCCATCCCACAATTCTTCAATAGTTGTGAAATACCAGCTTAGTGTGTGGGATGGGAACTAGAAATTCCAAGGGCCAAGGGGCCAAATCTCAAATAAATCCCAAGGCCCAAGCTTCAAACCCCAAACAGCTCTTGCATTTGAGACTTGGGATCTGCAATCTTACCTTGGGAATTGGTCTTTGGGATTTGGCAATTCGAGTACCCCTCAAAGCATCATAACTTTCGATTTCCCAAAGACTTGAGGGAACTAGCTATGGGTTCCATTGACGATGTGCGCGGCGTTGCCGTGTAAACTGAACCGAAGCGTCAGCGCCCGGCCCAATCCGCATGGCTACTCACTCACGTTCGTGGTTCAGTGACTTGCGGCAGAATCGCTCAACCTTGGGCCGCACTAGCCCGGATTATTCACCGGCTTTCGTCACGAAGCGGGCTCTAAGGGCGCCGGGCTGGCAAGGCTTGCGAGGGAGGCCCCCGCAGTCGTACTCGTGCAGTACGTCGAGGAGGCCGACCGAGTGTAACGCAGCCAGCCCGGATGATTTCGCCGCTGCAGTAGACAGTTGGTGAATAATGCGGGCTAGGGTCCGCCCGACAGCAGCCCTTGTCGAATTTGCAGCTGGAGGGGGCTGGGCTGGGCCTCTTCTTGGATCCGAAACCTGCCGGTCAATTTGCTCTTTGGAGCAAAGCGGAGAGTGCGCAGCTCGTTTCCCCGGCGAATCTCCAAGACCAGTTCTGTCTGCTCTTTCCAGTCCGGCGGAGTCGCCTCCGGTCGATCGGCCAGAGGGCGACCGTCGATCTTCAGGAGTTGATCGTTCAGTCTCAATCCCGCCTGCTCCGCCGGCGATCCCGGCACCACCCCAGCCACCACCAGGGGCTGGTCGAAATTCCGCACCGAGGTAAACCCGTAATCGATCACGTTGACTGTCTCCTCCACCAGATGCCAGCCCGCAAGAGCCAGGGATTCGGCCAACGGCAACTCGTCCACTCCGGCTACATATCGGGAAAAGAAATCTTCAAACCGGGTCTGAGAAATGGCCTCCATGGCCCTTTGGAGGTCCGCTTCCTGGAAACCGACGCCGCGGTCTCCAAACCAGACATTCAGGAATCGCAAGACGTCGTCCAGGCTGCGGCGATTGCCGGAGGCGTGTCGTATCCTCAAGTCCAGTAACAAGCTGAGGAGCGCGCCCTTGTTGTAGTAGGAGACACTGGTCTCGGGTCGACGGTGAAACGGATAGCGCTCAAACCAGGCCTCCCAGCCGGCGTCTACGACGCTCTGATCCAGCCGTGCGGACCGGGCTTTTAAGGCGCCGATCCAGTCGGAGAGTTCCCTGTAGAAGTGATCCCTGTCCACCAGACCCGTCCGCTTGAGCGTGAGGAGCGAATAGTAGCTGGTGGTCCCTTCGGAAAACCAGAGCCAGGGCGTGGGCATTTCCCGGCTGAAGTCGATTCGGTCGAAGGCGGCCGGGTGGATTCTCCTCACGTTCCACAAATGGAAGAACTCATGGGCCGTCACACCCGCGGCGGCTGCTTGGATGTCCTTCCCGACCCGGGCACTGGAGAGAGTAATGGCTGTGGAATTCCGATGCTCCATACCGCCCGAACCCCTCTCCGAGATATGATAAAGGAACACGTAGCGCTTAAAGGGAGCCCCTCTCATCAACTCGACTTCATACTCCACCACGCGGCGAATCATCCCCACCAGATCCTCCATGGCAAAGAGATCTTGACGGCCGTGGACGGCCACCTGATAGAGCACACCGCCCTGTCTGAACTCGGCCAATTCGAACGGGGAGGCTTCCAAGGGGCTGTCCACCAGATGCTCATAGCTGTCGGCCTGGTACTCCTCCTCCTTCGAGTTGAGACCTGTGGCGACTTTCCAGGAGCGGGGGAGGGCGCGGAAACGAATACTGTGGGCAACCGAACGGTGCTCGGGGAGATAGAAACAGACCAGGGCCGGATTGATGAAGGCATGCCCTCGGTTAACTTGGGCACTAAAGCTCCCCCCGCGATCGGCAACCACGGAGTAGAGCACCGTGAGGCGGCGGTCCGCTCCAGGTTCCAGCCGCCAGGTCTGTTTGTCAAGGCGCCTCAGCGGAACCCGGTCGCCGTTCCCATCCTCTGCTCGAATGCTCCGGACATACTGGCTAAAATCCCGGATCTGGTAAAGATTGTTCCAGGCCGGCAGAGCGATTGTCAAGGAATCTCCCTCCAACCCCGAAATCTCCATGGAAACTTGCAGAATGTGGCTCTCTCTCTCCGCCAGGGAGAGGGTGTAGCGCACGGTCGGTTGCGCCACCCCCCACAGAGGGGAGGAAAGCATGAGCAGAGTGAAAAATGTCAGAGGAGACTTCATCGAACCCCCACCCTACCTGAACGGGAGCGAAGGACTGCGGGCTTTCCCCTGGTTTTTCTGGGAAGCTTTCCGCCCGCCACGACCGGCAGGCCAAGGTCGCTTCATGTCTCCGTGTAGTGGCAGCCGGGGCAAAAGACCTTGCATTTGCGTTCTATCAAAGGCCGTCCGCAACCGGGGCAGATCGCTTGACTCATGAGAGCAAAGGGTAGCAGGCAGCCATGACGCCGAGTCCACCGGACTCGCTCAGACCCGAGGCGCAGCTTCGCGAATCTGGTCAGTCGCCTGGCCGGCGAACTGCTTGAAGTTTCGATTGAAGAGCCCGGCTAGTTGGGCGGCCGTTCGATCGTAGGCTGCTGCGTCATCCCAGGTTTTTCGGGGTTGCAGGATTTCCGGAGGAAGGCCGGGGCAGCGGGTTGGCACGGCCAGACCGAAGACGGGGTCTTGAGCCACCTCCACCGAGTCGAGGGCCCCCTGGTGAACGGCGTCGATAATGGCCCGTGTGTAGGGGAGCTTGATGCGGCTGCCGGTACCAAAGGCGCCTCCCGACCAACCCGTGTTGATCAGCCAGCTCCGAACCTGGTGCCTCTTGATCTTTTCCGCCAGCATTTCGGCATAGCGGGTGGGATGCCAGACCAGGAACGGGGCTCCAAAGCAGGCTGAAAAGGTGGCTTCCGGATCAGTCACTCCGACTTCGGTTCCCGCGACTTTGGCGGTGTAGCCGCTGATGAAGTGGTACATGGCCTGGGCCGGAGTCAGCCTGCTCACGGGCGGAAGCACGCCAAAAGCGTCACAGGTCAGGAACAGGATGTTGCGGGGGTGGCCGCCGAGGCCCGGGATACGCGCGTTGTCGATGTATTCCAGCGGATAGGATCCTCGGGTGTTGGTGGTAATGGACTCATCACCGTAGTCCACTTGCCGCGACTCTTCGTCGTAGACCACGTTCTCCAGAATCGAACCGAAGCGAATCGCCTGATGGATCTGTGGCTCGTAGCGGGCCGAGAGATGAATCACCTTGGCGTAGCACCCCCCTTCGATGTTGAAGATTCCTTCATCGCTCCAGCAATGTTCGTCATCCCCGATCAAGTGGCGGTGGGGGTCGGTCGAGAGTGTCGTTTTTCCGGTGCCCGAGAGGCCAAAGAAGAGAGAGACATCCCCGTCTTTTCCCTGATTGGCCGAGCAGTGCATCGAGAGGACTGCTCTCTTGGGCATCAGATAATGCATGACGGTGAAAACGCCCTTTTTCATCTCCCCGGCGTACTCGGTCCCCAGAATGACCATTTCGCGGCACCCAAAAGAGAGATCGACAGTGGTTTTACTGGTCATTCCCTCGGTGTGCTTGTTGGCGGGAAATCGGCCCGCATTGAAGATGACGAAATCGGGATTGCCGTACTGTTCCAACTCTTCCGGCGAGGGCCGAATCATCATGTTGTGCATGAAGAGGGCATGATAGGCTCGCTCGCAAATGGTTCGCACCTTGAGGCGATACCTGGGATTCCAACCGGCAAAGGCGTCAATGACGAAGAGGCGTTCACGGGTGTTGAGATAATCCACCGCGCGGTCTCGGTTGGCCTCGAAGCTCGGCCGGCTGAGAGGAATATTGACCGGTCCCCACCAGATGTCGCTCTCCGAGGCCGGTTCGCGCACGATCCTCTTATCCTCGGGACTTCGCCCGGTCTTGGCGCCGGAGAGGGCAACCAGCGCGCCCGAAGCCGTGATGGCGGTCCCTTTCTCGCGCCTCAAGCCCTCTTCATAAAGCTTGGCGGGAGAGGGGTTGCGCAAAACCTCCCCGACGGTGATGTCATACTCGGATAAGTCCAGCTTCCCTGGCATCGAATTCCTCCTGCTGCCCGTTCTGAGACGTGGTTGTACGGAAAGCGCGGCTGATGGGGGCGGGTCAGCTCTCCAGCTCGACTCCGAGCCCATCCGCGACTCGGTTCACATAAGCAAAATAGGCCACCACCTGGCAGGCATCATGGATGGCGCGATCACCGAACCCAACCCGGCGCAACTCCTCGACATCGGGTTCTGAAAAGGAAGCCGGCTCCCGCGTCAACCGAAGGGCGAAGACGAGCAGCGCCCGGTCGGCCCGGGAGAGATCTGCCGAAAGCGGATCCGGCCCGGAGAGGGCCTCGACCAGTTGATCATCCCGGCTGAGTCGACGGAGCCCCGCCCCGTGGTGGTGGACTCAATAGTGACAACCATTCCAGGCGGAAACGACCAGCGCCATCATCTCCCGCTGGATACGGGTCAAAGGGGATTGGCCATGCATGACGGCGCGGTAGAGTGCCAGGTGCGCCCTCAGCACCGGAGGATTGATGCCATGAATCCTCAGGATGTTGTCCGGATCCAGCTTCGATTCCTCCACGGGAACATATTCTATAAAGGCCATCGTCGCCCATTCTAGCAAAGCCGGACTCACCTGTCCCGGGCCGTTTTTCAGTCGCCCGATGCCCATCCTGGCAAGGCCACCTCTGAGTCCGGCTCAGCCTTCGAGCCGCAGATGACTCCCGTCCCCGCTTCAGGTAGAATAAAGAAATCTGCCTAAGGTGGGGACGTAGCTCAGCTCGGAAGAGCGCCTGAATCGCACTCAGGAGGTCGAGGGTTCGAATCCCTTCGTCTC
>JBHHYX010000276.1:0-7477 GCA_046757765.1 Acidobacteriota bacterium
ATCTCGGTCAGGTCAGAAGGGGGGCACCGAAATGGATAAGCCATTCAGCTATTACGTATCGTTAGACGGCCCGCACCTGGATGGGCTCATAGGCCACGCCGGGCTACTGAGATTTGACTGGCCTTCAAAGGAGATCTCTATCGAGTACTACGACGGGGTCAGCGGCGGGCACAACATTTCCATCGCGCCAGCCGGCAAGCTAGGAATTCTGGGGAACTTCAGCCAGCAGGTTGTTCTCGTGGATATGGAGAATCTGCGAGAACTGAGCCGCCAATCCACCCTGGCATTCGAGGAAGCTGACTACCGCTTGCGCTCCAACACCCACCACCTCTGGTATGACGACAACGAGCGTTTTATCGGCGCAGTGGGTGACCATCTCTACCTGTTTGACATAAACAACCTCTCACATCCCCAGAAACTCGGGCCGCACGGACTATTCAACGCCCACGAGCTCCGCTGGGACAGGGACAAGAGATACATTCTCATGGGTGACCTTGGCCCGGAAAACAAAGCAGCCAAGAGGGTAGGAGTCTTTGATCTAAAGACCAACCAGTCAACCGTCATCAAGCTGCCTGACACCTGCTGGCATGTGTGCGTCCATCCAGAAAAGCCGCTGGGCTATGCGGTCACCTACTCGTTTGCATCGGATGACGAGCAATATGTTGAATGGTCGCCTGGATTTCGAAGGGAGTACGTATTCGAAATCGATCTCGAAAGGAAGAGGGTTCGCCGGAGCTGGAGCGGCGGGGCTGAATTCCCCATTCATTTGAATTCGGATATCGGGGTCTACGACAACAAGCTCTATATCAGTTGTGGGGGGAGTCACACCGTTGTTGTGCTGGAACTTGGGGAGAGAGAATTCAAGGAGCCGCGGATCCTCGACTGCAAGCCTAACCACTGGCAGCGCGCCAAAATGTGGCGGCAAAAGATCTACAACCTTGTGGGCGCGCTCGCTCGTCGGCCGACCCTGGTGAGCACGCATCTCATGGTGCAGACACTGCTGGTCACGGGCTGGCGCATCATGGACGGGATATACTCCGCCCGGGTGTCACCAGATGGCAAGTACTTGGTCACCGGAAACCGCGGTTACAACGTTCTCACCGTTTACGAGCGCGAAACCCTTAGAAAGATCTATTCAAAGCAGCTTCCGACCTTTGGGCCACGCGTTTTCCGCCGCCCGTATGCGCGCTATATGAAGCACATTTTCGGCATGCACCTGGGCATGCATCACAGCGAGATGCGTAGCCATTGAACGAAACGAGAAGTATGAGTTGGAGGTGTTAGCGTGCCTAGACAATCGGACAAGTTCAGCACACTTACATGCCTGGGAGGGAAACGGAGCAGGGATCCGCTTCTGGACGAAAGCGAGCGGGACGTTGAGGCCAGCTCCCTCCTCGGTGCGATGAAGTCCTACATCGACGAACTCCGCGGAGAGCTGGACAACAACGCCCGCCCCTTCTTGAAAATCGCCCGCCTGTTTGATAACGGCCTGACCCCCACCCACGTGGAAGGTCACCATGACGGCGTCGCCATAGGCCTCCGAACCGGCGACCAGGAAGGGCTGCTTGCCTCCTACGGGAATTTCATGGGCCTCCTATGGAGTACGGCTGTGGGACCGGTGGCGCCGTGGGTCGGCAAGTCCTTGAACACCGTGGATGCCATTCAACTCAGACAGTACACAGACGGCTTCCTCAGCGGTGACGCTCCCACCTACCTCGGCATCAACCATTTCAACAAGCTGGAAGACTCAATAGTCAACAAGTTCAGCTTCTCCGTTCTCACTGCCTGGATGCATCTCAAGGACGCCCCCACGGAGGAAAGGCAGCTATATGGCCATGACAAGAATGGGGGTCTGTTCATCGCCCGGCGAACACAGTCGGTCTATGACGGAACCGACCGGGAGGTTTTCCAACTCAACTACCGCTGGGCGAACCTGGGCAACATGCCCCCGTTTACCCATCTGATCGATGAGCTTGTCGAGATCGCTGACGGCGTTTACTTGGGTCAACTTCTCTTTGCCACCGACAGATTGCTTGGCCGCTACGATCCTAATCTCTCCTCCCAGGAATACCACTACCAGCATTTTGGCTACTTCCTGCTGATGGACGACAGCTGGGCCCGCGAAACCAGGAGGGTTTTCCCCCATATCGAATCAGGGCGCATCATAGCTGCCCCGGGCACTCCCACGGAACCAACCAGGCGCTCCGTTGCAGTTCCCCCAAGCCCTAGGGCCCAAGCAGCAAAATTCACGACGTTCACCTTCGCTGACCCAACCGATGGAAATTGCAATGACAGTGTGCTTGCTGACATCCGGAAAGACATGCAAAGGTATACCACTATCCTGGATCTTCTGAAGTTTTATTCTGACCAACTCAGCGAAAGTTTCGACAACAGGTCTCCCTACTTCATCAGGCTGCACGAACTCTTCAACCGTGGCATCGGCCCGGATGAAGTTAGAGGCTTCTATCGGGGGGCCTTGATCTCCTTCCACAGTGATGGCTACTACCGCTTCTTCAATGTCAACACTCTCAACGTTGCCTGGATATTCGGCCAGCTCTTCTCGCCTTGGACGGGAAAGTCATTCGAGGAGATCGGCTTGGACCGGCTGAAGCGCTTCACGGACAACTTCGAAACAGGGTCGGTACCCACCTTCTGGGGAGCAAACACTCTCTCCTTCAAGACAGCCAAGGAAAAGTTCACCAAGCAAATGATGAAACTCGCAGGACTCTGGGCAGAAGACGTTCCGGCGGAGGAATCACGAAAGTTCGGCTACGACACGAAGAGCTTCTTCTTCATCGCCCATAAGGCAAAATCGGTCAACAAGGCGAACAAAGCCAAGAAGATCTTTCAGTTTAACTACCGGTGGCGGAAACTGCGCACCTTCCCGCCCGACAACTACTGCATTGACGAGCTGGTCATGATCGCCGAGGGGCTCTACCTGGGCCAGTTGATCTACGCGACCGAGCTCCTCAAGAAATACGACCCGAGGAAACCTTCTTCCGCCTACAAGTACCGGCTGTTTGGATACTTTCTTCTCATGGATGAGGAATGGCACAAGCGGAGGTTGGATATCGGATTCGATCCGGCCAACGTCTAGGTGCGACGGTTACATCGTCACGACAGGGGGGCATCGTGCTGGCAAATCCACTCGAACAGCTCAAAAACGAATATCCGATCGTAGTGATCGGTTCCGGGTACGGCGGGGCGATTACTGCCTACCGCTTGGCTAAGTCCGGGCACCGGGTGTGCATCCTTGAGCGAGGTGCTGAGCGGGAGTCCGGGTCATTTCCCGACTCCTTCATCGGCATCCAGAAAAACACCAACAAATCAACCAATCCGCTGGGCCTTTATGAGTATCTGCGCTTCAGCGATATTGATGTGATCAAGGCATGCGGTTTGGGAGGCACCAGCCTCATCAATGGCGGTGTTGCGTTGAGACCTGATCCGGACTATTTCGTGCGGCCGGATTCGCGCTGGCCCAAAGCCATCCAGAAAGAATGGCAGGCTGGCAGCTTGCAGAAATTCTACCAGATGGCGGAAGAGTCGTTGGGTGTGCAGCGCCATCCGCGGGGGCTGTCCCTGGCCAAGGTTCAGGCCCTCAACACCAGGGCAGACGAACTGGGGGGTGCTGAATTCGACCTGGTGAAAATCGCTGTTACCTTCCAGGACGGCAAGAACCAGTTTGGCGTTCAGCAATTCAAATGCACCGATTGCGGCGACTGTATGACGGGATGCAACGTCCGTGCCAAGAACACGCTCGACATGAACTACCTACCCGGCGCGAAACAACAGGGCGCGGAAATCTATGCGGGAATTAAAGTCGAATTCATCCAGAAAGCAAAGCCCGAACCTGGATACATCATACACTACCGCAGGGTTCTTAAAGACCGGGAGGAATCCCAGCTCCGGCGACTGAAAGCCCAACGGGTCATCCTGGCAGCGGGGTCACTGGGGTCAACAGAAATCCTTCTGCGGTCCAGCGCACAGGGCATTCCTCTCTCTCGCGCACTGGGAATGTGTTTCAGCGCGAATGGGAACTTCTTTGGCGCCGCCTACAACGCTGATCGCATCACCGATGTTCTGGGATTTGGCAATCACACCGATGAGCGTGCGCAGGTCAAGCCGGGTCCAGGCATCGTCAGTTCCGTTAGCTACAATAAGCAGCGCCCCCTAGCGGACCGCATGCTCGTGGAGGAACTTGCCATCCCGCGCGGCTTCGTGGACGTGTTGCGCGTTGCGTTCCCGGCCGTCAGCGCTGCGACCGGCGACGACACCGATTTTTCGCTGACGGACGAGCTTGCCGAGGCTGCCCGTGTGACGCGCGACCTGGGTGGCTGGGATCCGCAAGGAGCGTTGAACAGCACCATGATCTACATTGCCATGGCGCAGGACTATGCGGCAGGAGAGTTTCGCCTCGACCGGCAGGGAAAATTGCGGATTTCCTGGCCGGGGCTCTTTGACCAACCCATCTTCCGCCGGATGAACAAAGAGCTTCGCAGGCATGCGGCGGCTTTGGGGGCGACCTATTTCCGGAATCCCCGCTGGCACCCGCTGCTGGGCCGCAACCTGATTACCGCCCACCCGCTCGGTGGTTGTCCCATGGCGGATGACTCTGACCGCGGCGTTGTGGACGACAAAGGGCGGGTGTACGACGGTCAGGGCGGTCTACATTCAGGCCTCTATGTGGCTGATGCGTCTGTCATCCCCGAGTGTCTCGGGCGAAACCCTTTGCTCACGATTTCGGCCATGGCCGAGCGCATCGCAGACCATCTGACCAAGGAGCTACAGAAAGGGGGTTGACCGATCCAAACCGCAATCTGCGAGGAGGCGAGAAATGCTTGTAATCATAAGCGACTTACATCTGACAGATGGGACGTCTGGCGAAACCATACCCCAGCACGCTTTTCGCATTTTTCGCCAAAGGTTGGGGGATGCAGCCTACGAAGCATCGTGGCGTTTGGACGCCAAGTATAGACCGATTGAAGCACTGCATCTCGTGCTCCTGGGAGATATACTCGACCTCATTCGCTCCACCAAGTGGTTGGAACAAGGGGTCAAAGTCCGGCCGTGGGACAATCCGCAAAGTGCTCCCTTCGTCGAAATGATTAAGAAGATCAGTGGGTCAATCCTGAAGAGAAATGCAGACGCCCTTTCGGTCATCCAGAGCCTAAGCGAGGCAAAGGTCACGCTTCCACCGGCGACGCCAGCCGGGAAGCCGGCAAAAGTGGGACATGAGGACGATGCCCCCAACCGCGTGCCCGTCAAAGTGCACGTCCACTACATGGTTGGAAACCACGATTGGTTCTACCACCTTCCGGGGACAGGATATGACGGGATTCGGAAAGCGGTGATCACAGCGATGGGATTGGCCAACGACCCTACGGTGCCCTTTCCGCATAAGCCGGAGGAGTCCAATGCTATCCGGCAAGTCTACGAGGAGCACCGCGTGTTTGCCCGCCACGGCGATATCTTTGACCCCTTCAACTTCGAGCAGGACCGCAACCAGTCTTCTCTGGGTGATGCCATTGTCATTGAGCTTCTAAACCGCTTTCCCAGGAAGGTGAGGAAAGAGATGGCGAATAAGCTGTCCGATGATTGCGTCAAGGGACTGCGGGAAATCGACAATGTCCGCCCGCTCTTGGCTGTTCCGGTTTGGGTGAACGGCCTGCTGCGTCGGACTTGCCCCGATAGAGGCTTAACAAAGAAGGTCAAACAGGTCTGGGACGACCTGGTAGACGATTTTCTTGATCTTCCCTTTATCCAGAAGCGTGATTCTGTTTTTAATCCATTCGACAGCGTTGACCGGCTTGAGTGGGCACTCAAGTTTTCACAAGGAGTGTCCCTTGGAAATCTCAGCCGTTTGTTCTCTTGGATCAGCCAAAGGGTTGTGACCCCCGGGAGTCCTTTCTATCGGAATGCATTCAAAGAGTCAGCTTTCACAAGTCGCCGGGCCCGATTCATCGTGTACGGCCACACCCATCACCAGGAGATCATCCCTCTGGATTCTGTTGCTTTGAGCAGTGGCATCCTGAACCAGATTTACATCAACTCGGGGACTTGGCGGCGTGTTCACGTCATGGCCCGGCTGCATCCGGATGAACAGGAGTTCGTGGGCTACAACGTGATGACCTACGTAGCTTTCTTCAAGGATGGTGAGCGAGGCGGAAGGCCGTTCGACTTTTGGTCAGGTGCCTTGGGTGTTAAGACGTGATTCTGATCGTCCCTGGAACAGCCAGCGCGTTTGACTGATTTTTGTTTGACAAGTTTCATCGGGGACAGCAAGGAGGGGGATATGAGAGTCATTCAGCCACGACCCATCACAAACTCATATTCATCCGGCCTTCGTCTTGTTGTGGTCAGTAGCCTCGACAACAACTACAAGTTCATCGGCAAGGAACGCGACGCTCGGAAAGGAGAAGCACATCATGGAGTCAATTGCGAACTTCCTCGGGGACTTCGGGACTTCCCTTGTGCTAATCGTCATAGTTGGAGCGCACATCCTAGAGGAGGTCCTGAAAGGATTCCGCCGCTTCTTGAACCTGGAGTGGTTCCGGACGGGCAGAGAAGATTTCCCAGTCACGAAGCTTAAGGCCCTTATCATAGACCAGGTCGGTCTCTTCCTGGGTCTGGCTCTGCTCGCCCTCGGGGGCACCTTGTGGCCCATCCTCATTTGGGTGGCAGTCGGGTTCATCACGGCGGACGTAATCCAGCATGGCGTGTTCAGCATCGGGCGGCGGAAGTACACGCCAGGCATTGCAACCAGCGCCCTGTACTTCATGTACGTCCTCTATTTTTTCGCTCGCTCCGACCTTCGGGGACTGAACGAGAGCTTGAAACTAGGGTGGGCTCTGGGGGGCATGGCCCTAGGTGCGGCCGGCCTAGCCTTCAACTACGTCCTAGCCTCCTGGAAGGTCCGAAAGTGGCGGCGTGAGCAGGCCAGCTTGAAGGCGGGCGGGTAGGCAAGGTAGTGATTTGGTTTTTGAGGTTCAGCCGGTGGGATTTTGACCATGTACTTGGGGACGAGATATTATGTCTTGTGGGCGCTGTTCACCAAACAAGCTCTCACGCAATTGAGCCCGGATTTCCGATTTGAAAATCGCTGATAAGAGTGTAGAAAATATTCATCGCCTGTGTTGATGCGTGAACCACGCCCAGAGAATCCTTGCAGAGGTGGACACCCAGTGGGTGAGAGCTAAAATCAGCCTTTTCAACTCTCGTTCAACAGGTTTTTGCGCGTCGCCTTTCAAGGATCAGGGGTGACTTCCGATGGTGGCCTGATCCTGGTGCGGGAGCTGGACGAACGGTTCGGTTTGAGCGGGCTGATCGGGGAGTATCTCGTGGATTCGCGCACAGGACGCAACACGCAGTTCCGGCTGGCCGACCTGCTGCGGCAATCCGTTTATAGCCGGCTGGCGGGCTACGAAGACCTGAACGATGCAGCCCGGCTGTCGGCGGACCCGGCTGACCTGACCGAGAA
>JBHHYX010000277.1:0-7433 GCA_046757765.1 Acidobacteriota bacterium
GAAATCCGGGCGATGTGTGTGTCCTGTAGCTTCGCTTTGCGAGGGTTGTGGAGAGCAGCTTGCGATGACTCCTTGGCAGCTGGAGCCGGCTCCGGCTGTGCAGCCGTAGCAGTGTTGATTGAGGACAATTCCGCGCTTGGCCAATCTCTGGAAATCGCAGTTGCGAATGCATTGCGGCGCCCCGTCTTCAAGCTTCAACTCCAGCATCTGATTGAAATCGCAATCATGAAGAGTCCCCTCCCACCCGACGGAGACCGTTTTTCGACACATCAGACCGGCAACGGTCTCCGGATTGAAGGCTCCAACAAGGGTTTCCATGTACTCCTCATAGGTGCCCAGCCGGAGCAAGTACTCCAGAAAGCGGCCGATAGGCATGTTCGTGATGCAGTAGAGACCGTTGAAGACGATACCGAACTGCTCTTTCAAGACTTGCTTGTAGGCACGTCTGAGCTGGTCTTGGGGCGGCGGAAGGTGAGCCCCCAGAGGATTGTAAACGAGATGCAGTTGCAGACCCGATTCCTGGCGCCCATATCCCACGGCGTTCAACATCCGGAGGGCTTCGATCGACCGATCAAAGACGCCGCTTCCCCTCTGTTGATCCGTATTCTCGGCGGTGTAGCAGGGGAGCGAAGAAATCACCACCACTTTGTGGTCGGCGAAGAATTGAGCCAGCTGCCGATATTTGTTGTTCACTGTCAGAATGGTGAGATTGCTGCGGACAATGGTTTGGCGACCCAGGTTGGAAATCTTCTCCACAAACCATCGGAAGTTGGGGTTCATCTCGGGAGCCCCACCGGTCAAGTCGACGGTGGAGACGTTCGAATTCTCAATAGATTCGAGACAGTCTTGCATCGTCTCCCGCGTCATGACTTCGTCTCGGTGGGGACCCGCTCCGACGTGGCAGTGCAGGCAAGTCTGGTTGCACATCTTCCCCACATTGACCTGCAGAATCTCGATCTCGGTCGAAGTGAGAGGAAAGGCTCCGATTTCACTCAGCCGCTCTTCGAAACCTGGAAACTTGCGTCCTGACGGATTCAGTCTCTCTATCTGCCCCGGCGCATCCATGATCCGACGATGAGGTGCTTTCGATGATTGCATGAGCTGTCCCTCTCTGCTGGAGAGACCAGAAAGCGGGCACCGCCCGCCAGGGTGCCCAGCTCCAGGGGTCTCCGACCATTGCCCAAGGTATCGGTCAACCGCGCATGAAAAACCAGAAGATCAGCACCGTGGTCACGTCGTAGAGAGCGTGGGAGACGATGGGTGCGGTCAGATTTCTCTGGCGCAGATAGAGCAGGCCGAACAAGAGCCCCAGAATGCCGGCCTTAATCGCGTTGTCGAGCCCTTGAACGCTGTGCCCGGCCCCGAAGTAGACGCTCCACAAGATCAGTCCCACCATGCTTCCCCCCAGGTGCTCAAAACGAACCAGAATAAAGGCTCGTTGGATCTCCTCTTGAATGCCTCCGACGTAGATGCTGCTGATGAGAAAGAGGAGCAGGTCGCCGGACTCTTGGAGTAGGGCCAGAAGGGGATTGTATTCCGTCACGAACTCGGGCAGGGCCATCTGGAAGCCGAAGCCTACCAGGGCGATCACCCCAAAGCAGAGGGGCAGGAAAGCCGCTCCGATCGAGGCTTCCTTCCACATCCTTCGTCCTTCCCATCCGATTGTCTTGAAGTTCTGTTTGCGTACTCGCAGGAGCACTCCAATCAAGATCAGGCTCACGGTGGCTTTGGCGATCAGGACGAGAAAGAGAATGTGGCTCTGGCCGAGAATGGCCGTCACGTCGAGACGGGTCGCGAAGAGAAACAGAGGGACGAAAATGAAATCGCCGAAAGCAGCGACAGCGAGGATCTCGAATGCCGCCACCAGGCGATCCCTGCCGCTGACTTCCTTCTCTTCACCCGACGTTTTCTGAGCTGGTTGCCATTCCATTTGAAGGCAACATTCTAGGCTTACCCGGGAGAAAGCGCAAAAGAGGCAAAAAGTGCCGCCGGCTCCGAACCACTCCACCGGCGGCGAGAGGAGCCGCTTCCCGCTGTTTCAAAACCGGCCCGGGGACGGTATAATCCGGGCCCGTGTCGCATTCTTCATGCGCAGTCGGAAGGTCCCCCAAAAACGGAGGAGACGAAGACGCTTCATCTGACCCGTGTTTCTCACACTGAGTCTACCGCAGAGCCCGAATCATCCGCACTGACTGCGTTGCCCACCCTCGGCCTCCTCGACGTAGTGCACGACTACGTCTCCGGGGGCCTCGGTCGTAACGCCTTGTCAGCGCGGCGCTTCCGGCTCTTCGCTACGACCGGGTGTGACAAGTGCGGGCTAAGACAGATTTCTATTGTGGCAGGGCTGGCTCTTCTTTTCACCCTGCTGGTTGTGGCGGGCAAGAGAGAGAAGGTGAAACAACAGACGCCGACGCTGCGGGGGCCCACGGGTCTTTTCAATCTTCCCAACTCGGACACCTTGAGACAAGGCGAATTCAGTTTTGGGCTCCACGGCAGCAGCTTCAATCGCGAGCCGGGCGACATTGACATCACGGCCTATCCCTTTTCCCTGACGCTGGGCCTGCATGATCGAGTGGAGTTTTCTTTCTCCTTCGAGGCCTACAAGAGGATAAATGCCGACGCCATTGCCGTCCCTTTGGACCCCTTCGGGGGCCGGCGACTGCCACGACTGACTCACCTGGCCAACGGCAGTCCCCGGCCCGCCTATTTCAATGACACCCCCTTCCTCAACCTGGGATTCGGGCAGGGCAGCGGAGATCTATGGATGAGCTTCAAGCTCAACCTGCTCTCCGAGAGGTATGGAGACAGACTCGGGCTGGCTCTGCAACCCGTCCTGAAGTTCAGTGTCGGAGCCGGCCCCCACGACTTGCTCGAGGGATTGACGCCTGGGCTCAATGATTATGGGCTCAACCTGATTCTCACCAAAAACATCTCGGAGGACGCCTCGCTGACACTGATGAGTGGCTTGATGTGGGCGGAGGATAGTGATGCTGTTGAACGCCAGAACCGGGCCAACTGGGGCCTCGGAGTCGACGTTCCGCTGGGCACTCGGACCACGCATTTGATCGGTGAACTGGTGGGAAGCACGTTCTGGGGCGGGAGGGATGGTGCCTTGGCCAACCCTAAGTCCCCCGTTGATCTTTACGCCGGCATTCGCATCTTTCCCGCTCGCCGCCTGGCTCTGTCTGCCGCCTACAACTTTTATGCCAACCGAATCGATCCCCAACAATTCCTGATTCAGTCCACCGATCGGAGTGGCTGGTTCTTTCAGTTAGATTTTCAGCACAAGATCAACCGGCCGCCAACTGTTGAGTGCAGAGCTGATCCCAGAATCGTTGCCCAAGTGAATCCATCCACGGGCCACACAGTGACGATATCGGCCGACATCGACGATCCTGATGACGATGTCTTGATGCTCACCTGGAAGACGCAGTCAGGACGTATACGACGGCGCAACACCTCAGCCCTCTTTGAGACCACGGGGCTGAGGTGGGGTAGCTATACGGTCCAGGGTGAGGTCAGTGACGGGGAAAGCCTGGTGTCCTGTCGGGTCCAGGTCGATGTGGTTAAAGACAGGCGACCGCCTTCCGTGACTTGTGAAGCGCTGCCGGCGGCGGTGGTGGAGGGCCAATCGACCACGCTTCGCGCCACGGCCGTGGATCCGAATGGGGACGCCCTTCATTACGCCTGGACTGTTGACGAGAAGACCGTAACGAACGATCGCTCGGAGTTTGAGTTTGGGACGGCGAGTCGGTCCGTGGGTGTTCACAGCGTTCGGGTGAGGGCGGTGGATGTGGATGGAATGAAGGCCGACTGCGACTTTCAAGTCACCATCAGCCGGCGGCCCAATACTTCCCCGCGAGTGGCGTTGACGCTGGATAAGAAAGAGTTGTACCGTGGTGAAAGGCTGACGGCGGCGGCTCGGGCTGTTGATGACGACGGGGATCCGCTGGTCTATTCCTGGACCCTCGACGGGGCGTCCCATGACGGCGGGCGTCCCTCCATCACCGTGGATACAGTTGACTTGACGGCCGGGCGCCATGCGGTTGCGGTACGTGTCCTCGATGATCGGGGCGCCGCTGATTGGGACGCTGGGTCTTTTGCAGTGCGGGAAAAGGTAGTGCTCGCCAGCCCCCTCGACAACGTCGGCAAAGCCCGGCTCGACGCGATCGCCCTCAGGATGCGACAGATGCCCCGCTTGCGGGTGGTCCTGACCGGCCACACCGATAGTCGAGGCAGCCAGTCCGTGAATGAACATCTGGGCCGGGAGCGAGCAAGAGAGGTCCAGGATTATCTGGTCGAGCAGCTCCAGATCGAGCCTGGGCGAATCGAACTCCGCAGCCAGGGGGAAAGGCGGCCGAGGGCCGATAACTCCACGGCCGCGGGTCGACGCCTGAATCGACGAGTCGAGATGGAGTTGTATGTGCCCCCATGAGACCACAGGCCGGGGAGGCGTGTGGTCCGGGAAGTCTGGTAGGAGGGTGGGGTCCGCATGGGTGTCTCTTGGGGCGCTCTTTCTCCGGATCAGCAACAATATGCGTTGGATGAGTGTGCTATTGACTCTGTTCCTCCCGTTGGCTGGTGAGGTCGGCGCCGCCCCTGACGTTTCCCTGTTGGGGCCGTTCGGCGGCGATGTCCGCTCGCTTGCTGTGCACCCGGCCCGACCACTCCGTTACTACCTCGGAACCTCGGATGGCCAGATCTATGTCTCGCTTGACGCCGGTTCGGGTTGGCGGCAGTTAGTTCCGGGGATCGAGCGTAGGGAAGTTGTGGTTGACAACCTTGTCTTCCATCCCGAGGACCCCGATATTCTCTACGCCGCCTGCTGGGCGCTGCAGAGCAACCAGGGATTCCTGTTCAGAACCCGGGACGGAGGTGAAAACTGGAAGAGGATTCCCACTGGTCCCTTCAACAGCCCCATTCGAGCGATCGCCCTGGCTCCCTCGGACCCTGAAGTGATTGCACTGGGCATTTCGGAGGGCGTGTTGTTGAGCCTTGACGGGGGCCGAAGCTGGGATCGTATCAGCAGAGGATACCGATCCCTCTACAACGTTCATTCGCTTGCCTTTGACGTTCAGGATTCGTCAACTTTGTATGTTGGAACGTGGCACCTGGGGTGGAAGACCCGCAATCGAGGCAGGAAATGGCAGGCCATTCGGAAGGGAATGATCTTTGACAGTGACATTTTCTCTTTGATTGTCCATCCGCGGGACCCCACGACGATCTATGCCAGTGCCTGCACCGGAATCTACCGATCCGCTGACGGCGGCCTGAACTGGACGAAATTGCGTCGAGGTCTGCCCAAGGCGGCAAAGAGGACCCGTACTCTTCAGTTGGATCCCTCCAACCCCAGCGTGATCTATGCCGGCACCACACTCGGGCTTTTTGCTTCGCGCGATGCCGGGACGAGCTGGCGGCAGTTGATTCCGGACGTAGTCGTCAACGCTGTTGCCATAGGCGGGAGTGGGACGCTTCTGGTGGGAACCGATGACCGAGGCGTTCTCAGAAGCCGCGATGGCGGCGCCAGCTTCGAGGAGGCCAACCGGGGCTTCATTCACCGCCAGATCGGCGCCCTGACGCCCCACCCTTCCCAAACCGGCGTCCTTTATGCCAGTGTTACTCTTGATGGTGACCAGGGTGGGTTTTTCATTTCCAGGAATGGAGGAGGCGGATGGATCGCTTTTAATCCCGGGCTGGGCAAAGGGGCCTCATTCATACGAGCAATCCTCCCCGCTGGCGGCTCGACTCGGGTTTTTGTGGGGACATCGACTGGCATTTTTGTGGGAGTGCCATTGCAAGAGCCATGGCGGCGGATCGAGTCGACTCGGTCACTTGATATCCTGAGCCTGACATTTTCAGACAGCCGGGAAACCGTTCTGCTGGCCGCCACCTCCTCCGGACTCTACCAGCTGGAATCCGGGGGAGGGGAACTGCGGAAGCTTATGATTCCGGACTATGACGGAAGAGTCAACCATGTTCTCAGTAGTAGGAAGCGAGACACCCTCTTCGCCTCCACCCAAAGGGGAGTCTTTCGTTCAGACGATGCCGGTCAGACCTGGACAGTCCAGGTCAAGGGCCTGCCTTCCCTCCCAGTCAATGTGACCGTTGAGAGTGACAGACACCTCCTGCTCGGGACGCCTGAGGGCTTGTTCCTGAGTGCGGACCGGGCCGAGAGTTGGTCCAGGGCCAGGGGAGTCTTCCCTCTTGACATCGTGGCCGTTACCGTCAATCCCCTCAATCCGGCCCAGGTCCTGGCAGCTGAGAGTTCCGGGGCCTATGTTTTTCTCAGCCTCGACCACGGGAGGAGCTGGAGGGCGGTGGCGTTGTCTGGAATGAGCAGGGTTTCTCAAGTGGCTTTTGCCCCCTCCGGCAACCTGTTCGCGGGCACCCTGTCCGAGGGAGTCTACTTGCTCTCGTCGCCTGAAAGCTGGACTTTCGCCGAGTAGACCGGTGACGCCCTGGCCAGGATTCCTTGGATGTTCGAAGAGCTGGAGGCACAGCGTTGACAAGGCGTTACGCCTGAGGCCCCAGCCGGGTATGTCTCAGCCGGAGGTTGTCGCGAGGCGCCGGAAGAGCCGCGCTGGCAAAGCGTTATCGGCGGGCGCCCCAGTGTGGTCCCCGACGGTAGGTGGAGGCGGCTGAGGGGGGACAACGCAGTCAGCACCAAGGACCGTTCACACTCTGCGGCAGACGGGGTGTGAAGCCTGCCGGAAGGGAACTCTGACCCATGGCGGTTTCCTATCTTCATCTCGTTGTGGTGGCAGGATCGGGAATCGCTTGTTTTATCTGGATCCTTCTCCGGCTCAAGAGCCGCTACTCCAGGCCGACCCGACTCCAGTTGCTCCTGGCCCGGGACGATCTCAGGCAGAAGCAACTCTACATCGAGCATCTGGTACCTCTAATGGTCTACGAAGAGGTTTACCCCTCTTTTGGAGAGATCCTCGCTCTGGTTCTCGACAGGTTTACGCTGACCCAGCTTCTCGAGGACGAAAGCCTCCGTTCGGCGCTCTCCTTTCTGCGCGACTCCGTTTGCCAATCCTCCAATGGCGGCCGGATCAAATCAGCCATGTGTCAGATCGTGCGTGGTTTTGTGGGAGACCCGGACATCGAATACGTTTGCCGCCCCCAATTGTCTCCCCTGGTGGATCGCTTCCTGGACGAGATCAATGATGAGGCAGCCACGGCGGCCGGCTCTGGCGGAAAGCCCGGCCCAAGGACTGCGCCGGCGTAGAGTGTCAAGGGAAGTTTCTAGCCCGGATTATGCGCCAGTTTCGTCGCGAGGCGTCGGAAGCGCCGCGCTGACAAGGCGTTACGCCCGAGGCCCCCGGAGGCGTAGTCGTGCATTACGTCGAGGAGGCCGAGGGTGGGCAACGCAGTCAGCGCGGATGATAACGGCGCCGCAGCAGAAAGCTGGTGAATAGTCCGGGCTAGAC
>JBHHYX010000278.1:0-7353 GCA_046757765.1 Acidobacteriota bacterium
TTGTCAGCGCGGCGCTTCCGACGCCTCGCGACGAAACCTGGTGCATAATCCGGGTCAACGTGCGAGGCCTCACCCTTTTTCTCTGTTCTTGAAGTGGTGGCACACTTGGAACTTGAATGCACCGTTTGAGGCGGGTCTTGTTTCTCAAGTCTATTGGGCTGGGTCCGCCGCCACGACTTGACACGGGTAATGATAACGTCATATGATAACTTTATGCGGACAATTGTTGATATACCGAAACAGGATATTCAGGAACTGGATGCGCTTTGCGGCAGGGCGCATATTTCCCGTGCCGAGGCGATTCGGCGGGCGGTTGCGGATTATCTGAAAGTACATCAGGGCGATGCTGATGCAGCATTCGGATTGTGGCAGGGGCGTGATCGGGATGGGCTGGCCTATCAGGAGCACATCCGTGATGAGTGGAGGGTTCCGACAGTGCATGAACCGCATCAGCCATGAGGGCGCTGTTCGACACCAACATTCTAATTGATTATCTGAATGGTATTGAGGCAGCCAAGCATGAGTTTTCGCTCTACGATAGTGCCTCGATCAGCAGCATCACCTGGATTGAAGTGCTGGTTGGTGCAGCATCCGGGGAAGAAGCAATCCAGCTGCGTGCTTTTATGAGCCGCTTTAAGGTGTTGCCGGTGGACCTGGATGTATCCGAGAAGACTGTTGAATTGCGCCGGCAATATCGCATGCGATTACCCGATGCGATTATCTGGGCTACCGCAATATGCGACTCATCTTTACTGGTCACTCGTAATACAAGGGATTTTCCCGCCGATCACCCGGGTGTACGGGAGCCATATCACTTGTAGTCTCCGCTTAGGGCTCGTGCAAGAATAACTTCACATTTTGGCATCTCATCTTCACACCAGATTCGGCCGCTCCTCAATCGCGAAATCCTCAACGTAGGCCCGGCTACACCTGCGGTTTCGCTCAATCGTTCGCGGCCAAATCTGGCGCAAATCTGAGCGCCAACTCTGCGAATCTATTCTTGCGCAAACCCTTAGTACTCCAGCTCGTAAGTACGGTGATGTATGCGGATGGGTCTTGTGAGCCGAGGACGAACGACAAAGAGATCGGCCACAACCCCCATCCGCCCGCAGGGTTGCGGCCGGGCCAGTCGCTTCGAAGTCCTATCTCGCGCGCACTGAACTGGCCAGGCGGAGCGGAATCCAGGGCTTCACGCCCGGCTGCAACATACTAGTGTCTTCGTACAAGTTGCTGGTTTTGCCGACCACGCTTTGAAGCATCAAGCACGGCTTGTGAACCGCTGGCATTCCGATTATCCTCTTCATCTTATGCCTTCGACTCTCGGTTGGATTGACCACGATCCTTCGGAGAGAGACCGGATGCACCGCATCTTGGCCCTGTTTCAGGAGAAAGAAACCCGGGACGAGCTCGGCTTGGGTGCGATTCGGGACTCCCTTTCCGATCAGTTCTTTCCCGGGACGAGCACGATCCAAACTCGTCTCCGCTATTTCTTCTTCGTCCCCTGGGTCTACCAGAGTCTCGAAGAACAGCGAGTCCCCTCTCATGAGATTGCCCGCCGGGGACGGAAGCTCGAACTCCGACTGACCCGGCCTCTGCTGGAGGCGGGTGACAAATCTGGCGTCTTCGGACGGATGGCCGGGGGCTCCTTGAAGCGCCTGCCCAGTCAAGTCTATTGGGCAGGGCTTGGGATCTGGGGAATCCGGCGCTTCGACGGCACGCCGCTGCAATATCACTGGATCCTGGGCACCGTCTACCGGCGCCGGTCAGCCACGCGACGCTTCGTTGAAGGTTGGCTCCACCTGATCAACGACGCCCGCGAAATCGCCAGCTCGATTGACCTTCCCGAAGCCCGCGCTCTGATTCAGAACCGAGAAAGACAGCTCAAGCGTGCCCGGTCGCGCTTCGTCAACAAGAGAGCGCTGGATCAGTGGAGCGGCCGGTCCGGATTGATCCCGTTGTCTTACCGATGGGGCAACGTTAGAGGACAACGCCGAGGCGGCCAGAGATTTGGATCAGAGCGCCCGACTTGACGATGGAGGCGCTCCAGGGCGCGATCGCCATGAACGTTTTTGAACTCCGCGACCGACTCATTGAAGACTACTCCAGCTACATCGAAAGCTTCATTCAGATCCGCGATGAGCGGATTCGCGACTACGTCGGCGAGCAGCTTCGAGAAGGCCTCCTTTGGCCCGACCCCATCATTCAGTTGAACCCTTCTTTCGAGCCCGGAAAAACCATTAATGAAATGGTCGATGAAGGGGTCCTCCATCCGGAATGCGGGCGGATTTTTCGAGCGGCCAAAGAGAAGGAGCCCACCGGGAAACGGCTCAGACTGCACAGACACCAGGAAGAAGCCATCCGGGCCGCCCGCTCGGACCACAACTACGTTCTCACAACGGGAACGGGGTCTGGAAAAAGCCTCGCCTATATCGTCCCGATCGTCGATCAGGTTCTGCGAGCCGGGAGCGGAAAAGGCATCAAGGCGATCGTCGTCTATCCGATGAATGCGCTGGCCAACAGCCAGCTCGGAGAGCTCGACAAGTTTGTCAATCTGGGATTTCCCGACCAAAAGGGCCCGGTCACTTTCCGGCGATACACCGGGCAGGAAAACGAGGAACAGAAGGACGAGATCCGGGCCAATCCTCCCGACATCATCCTCACCAACTATGTCATGCTCGAGCTCATTCTGACCCGGCCTCGGGACCAGGCCCTGGTGCGGGCTGCCCACCACCTCCAGTTCCTGGTGCTGGATGAGCTGCATACCTACCGGGGCCGCCAGGGAGCCGATGTCGCGCTGCTGGTGCGGCGAGCGCGGGAAGCCACCTCGGGCAGCCGGCTCCGCTGTGTCGGAACCTCCGCCACCCTTGCCGGAGCCGGAACCTTCCAGGAGCAGCAACAGCAGGTGGCCGAAATCGCCACACGCATTTTCGGAGCCGAAGTCCGCCCGGAGCAGGTCATTGGTGAGACGCTCCAGCGGGCGACCGGGGAACGGAGTTTCGACGATCCGGCATTCATAGAAGTGCTTCGGGTCCGTTTGTCACAGGAGCTCGACAACCCGCCCGCCCAATACCAGGCCTTCATCCAGGACCCGCTTTCCAGCTGGATTGAAAGCACCTTTGGAGTCACCCGGGACCCCACGGGCCGCCTGGTTCGGAGTCCGCCCGGGACGCTGCTGGGAGAGGATGGGGCGGCCAGAAGCCTGAGCGATCTGACCGGGGTGCCGCTGGAGAGAGCCGCCAGGCAGATAGAAAAAGCCCTTCTGGCCAGCTACCACTGTCTGCCCGATCCGGAGACCGGCTTTCAGCCCTTCGCCTTTCGGCTTCACCAGTTCATCAGCCGCGGGGATACCGCCTACGCTTCCCTGCAACCGGAGGATCAACGCTACATCACCGCCTACCGGCAGCTGTTCGTGCCCGGCGACCGAAGTAAGGTCCTTCTCCCTCTGGCCTTCTGTCGTGAATGTGGGCAGGAGTATTACTGTGTCCGCAAGTTCAGTTTGGAGAGCAGCCACAACGCCTACCAGCCCCGAGAGCTCTCGGATCGGGAAAGGGATGAGAGGAGTGAGGCGGGGTTCCTCTACCTGAGCACGGAGGCTCCCTGGCCAGTCGATTACCGGCAGGTTCTGGAGAGGATCCCCGACGACTGGCGTCACGAGGTTCAAGGCAGGGTGACCATCCTTTCCAGCCGGCAAAAGTCTCTGCCCAGGACTCGCTACCTGACCCCGGCGGGCGAGGACACCCCCAGGGAGTCGGAGGAGGCCGTCCAGTGCGCCTACATCACCGCTCCCTTCCGCTTCTGTCTGCGCTGCGGGGCCTCCTACAACTTCAGGCAGAGGACGGACTTCGGCAAGCTGGCCCCCCTGGGTTCGGAAGGGCGAAGCACAGCCACAACGCTGCTCAGCCTGTCCACGGTTCGGACCCTGCGCTCGGGAGACATGGAGCTGCCACCCAGGGCACGAAAGCTCCTCAGCTTTACCGACAATCGCCAGGACGCCTCCCTTCAGGCGGGGCACTTCAACGATTTTGTGGAGATCGGAGTGCTGCGCTCGGCCTTGTGCCGGGCAGCACATGATGCTGGCGAGCGAGGACTCTCCTATGACGAACTGACCCAAAAGGTTTTCGCCGCCCTGGATCTTCCCCTCCATTACTATGCCAGTGATCCCGAGGTGCGCTTTCAGGCCAGGCTGGAAACTGAAAGAGCGTTTCGAAGTGTCCTGGGTTACCGTCTCTACCGGGACTTGAGACGGGGTTGGCGCGTCACCTCACCCAATCTGGAACAGTGCGGACTGCTGGAGATCCAATACCCGTCGTTGCGGGAGCTGGCTGAGGCCGGCGACGTGTGGGAGAACTTCCATCCCACTCTGGGAGTAGCCCGGCCTGAAACACGGGTGGCCATCTGCAGGGTTCTTCTCGACTTCATGCGCCGCGAGCTGGCCATCGACGTCGATTACCTGGAAGCGGATTTTCAGGAGCGTCTGCGCCAGCAGAGCAGCCAGCGATTGATTCCTCCCTGGGGCATCGACGAGAACGAGTCGCTGGAACACGCCAGACTGCTCATTCCCAGGTCCCGCAGGCCGGGGGACCACGGAGGCTGGACTTATCTCTCTCCCCGCGGTGGCTTTGGGCAGTATCTGAGACGCTCGACCACCTTTGCTGATTATGTGGAGCCGATTCGTCTGGAAGAGACGGGGACGATCATTCTCCAGCTTCTGGAAGCTCTCAAGACGGCGGGTCTGGTCAGGGAGGTCCTCAAAGCAGAGGGAAGCGACGAGGCAGGCGGCTATCAGCTGCCGGCGTCGGCAATGGTCTGGAGGGTTGGAGAGGGAACGCGACCCTTTCACGACGTGATTCGCATGCCCAATCTGCCTCAGGAGGGAGGCCGCACGAACCCCTTCTTCATCGACTTTTACAGGAATGTCGCCGGCCAACTCAGCGGGATCGAGGCCAGGGAGCACACGGCTCAAGTCCCCTACGAGGAGCGGGGAAAAAGGGAAGAAGCCTTCCGTGAAGCGCGCCTGCCGGTCCTCTTTTGTTCCCCTACGATGGAGCTGGGGGTCGACATCGCCCAGCTGAATGTGGTCAATCTGCGCAACGTCCCTCCCACCCCGGCCAACTATGCGCAGCGCAGTGGTCGAGCCGGGCGCAGTGGGCAGCCGGCTCTGGTGTTCTCTTACTGCTCGGGGGGCAGCCCTCACGACCAGTACTTCTTCAAGCGGCCGGAACGAATGGTGATGGGGGCCGTGACTCCACCCCGGCTGGATGTGGGCAATGAAGACCTGGTGGCGGCTCACGTCCAGGCCATCTGGTTGGCGGAAACGGGGCTCTACCTCGGTTCCTCACTGGCAGAGATCCTGGATCTCTCTGGAGAATCTCCCACATTGGATCTCCTGTCTCACGTTCAGGACGGCATCGAGGCCGAAACCCCAAAGCGGAGAGCACTCGAGAGAGCACGAAGCATCCTGGCCACGATCGGTGACGAACTGGAGCGATCCGAATGGTACAGCAGCGATTGGCTGGACGGGGTGATTGCCTCGGTGGCGCGCAACTTCGAACGCACCTGCGATCGCTGGCGCAACCTTTATCGAGCTGCCAACGCCCAGCGGATGACTCAGAACAGCATCATCGGCGACGCCTCACGAAGCCCTCAAGATAAGCAGCGCGCCAAGCGACTCCGGGCCCAGGCCGAATCACAGCTGGAGTTACTGGCGCAAGGCGAAAACATCATCCAATCTGACTTTTACAGCTACCGTTACTTTGCCAGTGAAGGCTTCCTGCCCGGTTACAGCTTCCCCCGTCTTCCGCTCTCGGCCTACATTCCCGGGCGGCGCCGGGCCAAGGGTCAGGATGAGTTCATTTCCCGGCCCCGTTTTCTGGCCATTTCCGAGTTTGGCCCCCGTGCCTTCCTCTATCACGAGGGCTCCCGCTACTTGATCAACAGGGTCATCCTGGCCGTTGACGAGGAAGAGCGAGATCTCACCACCAGTCGGGCCAAGCAGTGTGAGAAATGCGGCTACCTGCACCCCGTTCTGAACGGGGACGGACCCGACCTGTGCGAATCTTGCGGCGCCGCCCTGGGGGTCGCTTTCACCCGGCTCTTTCGACTCCAGAACGTGTCGACGCGCCGCCGGGACCGGATCAATTCGGACGAGGAAGAACGCCTCCGCCTGGGCTACGAGATTCGCACCGGGATCCGCTTTGCCGAACCTCACGGGCGACCGGCCAGGCGTATGGCGGAGATCCTCCATCCCGATGGCCCGCTGGCCGACCTGACTTACGGCCATGCGGCCACCCTCTGGAGAATCAACCTGGGCTGGATGCGGCGCCGGGACAGGCAGCAGTACGGCTTTATCCTGGACACGGAGAATGGCTACTGGCACCGCAACACTCAGGCAGTTGAGGACGACCGGGACGATCCCTACTCTCAGAGCCAGCTGAGGGTGATCCCGTTTGTCGAGGACCGAAAAAACTGCATCCTCTTCAAGCCCCGAATGAACCTCTCCGAGATTCAGATGGCCTCGCTTCAGTCGGCGCTCAAGAATGCGATTCAAGTCGTTTACCAGCTGGAAGACAACGAGCTGGTGGCCGAGCCTCTCCCCAATCGGGACCACCGGAATCTAATACTGTTCTTCGAATCCGCGGAAGGAGGAGCCGGCGTCCTTCGCCATCTTCTGGACGATCCCCGTGCCCTGGCCACGGTGGCCTCCCGCGCTCTGGAGATCTGCCACTTCGATCCGGAAACCGGAGAGGACCTGAAGCGGGCCCCGAGAGCTCATGAGGACTGTGAGGCCGCCTGTTACGACTGTCTGATGAGCTACGTCAATCAGATGGACCATCGACTGCTGGATCGGCAAACGGTTCGGGGTGTCCTGCTGGACCTGATGCGGGCGCGGGTCGAGGCTTCGCCGGTTGAGCTTTCCCGCCCGGAGCACCTGCGGCGTCTGCTTCACCTGTGCGACTCGGAGTTGGAGAAGAAGTTTCTGCACTATCTGGAGGAGAGACAGTACCGGCTTCCCAGCGCCGCCCAGAGGCTGCTGGAGGGCTTCGGGACGCGCCCCGATTTTCTCTACCAGGATTCGCTGGCGCTGATCTACGTGGACGGTCCACCCCACGACTACCCGGAGCGGAAGCAGCGTGATCAGCAGCAGACGGACAGGCTTGAAGATGCCGGCTACACGGTCATCCGATTCGGCCACCACGACGCCTGGGACAAAATCATAGCCAAATACCCCAGCCTGTTCGGCTCGGGCAGCTCTTAAAACTTCAGAACTCCTGACCAGGCGGAAAATAACTTGGCCCCAATCGATACTGGTACAACCTGCACCTGGTGATCGTCAGCCAGGGTCGTTACCGGGAG
>JBHHYX010000279.1:0-7352 GCA_046757765.1 Acidobacteriota bacterium
CGGGGTGGAGCAGTCTGGTAGCTCGTTGGGCTCATAACCCAAAGGTCGGAGGTTCAAATCCTCCCCCCGCTACCATTTTTTCCAATCGCTTTACCGTTACTGCTTCCGCTGACTCCGGTCGCCTCTCTCTTGCCTGAGCCAAGAGTGCCCCCAAAACCATCTCGACTGACGGCTGTAGGGTCCATACAACACGTAGCGAGGCTCCGCCTCGGACCGACGAGCGGTGCGGTGGCATTGGCGTGATTCCCAACCCCACAGGCCCTGTGCCGGTGGGATGAGGTTTGGCAACCAGCGCCGCCTATAAGCGAGCAACCTCATACCTGCAAGCGACCATTGAGGTGATGACGTGGTTGCCTTCACTGCCTTTGTGTCGGCCCTCCGGGCCTGTCGGCGAGGGACATCAGGGTCTCGCGGCCCTTACGGACCGGGCTACTCGAATGTCGGCCCTCCGGGCCTTTGGCAAGGTCGATCACGCTCAGGTCTTCAGGCGCCGAAGGTGCCGCTCATAAGGTCGCTCGACACCTCCGAACTCCGCCGCGACGGGCGGAAGAAAGCGAACTGGGCCTTCAACATCTTGCCAGGAAAGGGAGGAGGGAGCTTTCACTCGGAAAGCTCCCTTTTTACGGTGTGGTGGGTAGGATAAGTGAAGTCAATCGCTTCAAATAATGAAGTGTTTCCTTCAAGTCCGTCCTACTCCGATAGATGCAGAAGCGGACAAAAGGTTTCAAAAAAAGTTTGTTGTTGTTTTTTGGTGTCCTGATCTCCCGCCTCAGCGCTCACGTACACGCGGGCATACCCGCCGCCGGAGTAGATTGGGTGTGAGAAATGCGGGTTAGAGATGGAAATCATCGAATACAGGCTGAGAATCCAGGGACTCAATTCTCCCCACCGGGGCTCGAAAGCCGGTCCCCTGATGGAGTGAGCCAGTCGTCACGGCTGAGCGGGGTCGTTCGGGAGGCCGTCTTCATCCAGGGGAATGACTGAGAAAGTCGTCAACGCCCCGGGAGCCTGACGGATGGCGGTAAGGGCCAGTTTTCTGTCTGACTCGATCCAGAGGGAACCTTTGAAATCATCTTCTAGACCCAAACCAAGGGGAACTTCGTTAGGGAAGCGGGCCAGTTGTTCCCAAGGCTGGAGCTGGAGCTGGATGGGTCCGGAAACGACGCTCCCGTTTGCACTCCGCACGGTGAACGAGAGCGCTGTCTGGTAGGGTTCGGTATTGACTACGGCTATACCGGTGTCCTTCCCGGCCTCGGTGTCTCGATCGATCGGCAAGACTCCCCTTCGGGTTGGCGGGTTCTGGTTGAGAGCAGTGGTACCGTAGGGCGTGTGGAAAAGGACGACACTCCCCACAGGAACGTCGGAAGCCACTTCCAGCGAGCCGATTAAGGGACTGGTGGTCTTCAGACTGACCACCCCCAGAGGAGGAACCCGGACGGACTTCAAGCCATTGGTCAGCCACTCGTCGTTCAGGCTGATGGAGGCCACCGCCCCATCGCTGTGCCGAACCTTCACCGCCACATTATCGGCGGAGACTGAGGGCGATGGGTTGATCAACAGCAACTCGGAGGTGAAGTCTCCAATCTGGGCGAACTGGGCGTAGAAGCGACTGCCGGTCACCCGGTTCTCAATGACCGGCAAAGCGGTCATGGTTCCCTTCGTGGTTCGAACCACTGTCGCACCGATCCAGCGGTTGGAGGTCGCCGTAACCGTCCCTTTCAAGTCGGCAGGGAGTCCGGAAACCCACTCTGGAACAAACCGGAAGAGATGGCCGTTTCCTGGCAGGTTCAGGACGGTGGAAGCCAGGAAGGCGCCGCTTTCATCCTGGACTTGAAGGTAGACCTGAACCGGCCGCCGTTCGAAGTTGGCGAGGGCAAGGCCGGTGTTGATCTTTGCTCCGGCTGCGCGGACTTCAATCGGGGCCACGAAAGAGTGCAAAGGTGGACTGGGGACAATGCTGGTGCTCGAGCCGGCCACTTCGAGCACAACCATGCCGGCCAGGGGCCGTGTCGCTTCCGCCCGAAGCGCTCCCGGCAGATCGGCTTCGCCGCCAATCTTCAGTGAGAGCAGCGCCCCCGGATCGAGAGAGAAATCGAGTCCTTCCGCAGACTCCAGGTCGATGCGAGAGCCCCGCTCGTCCAGCCCCACCAGTCGGCCGTCACCTCTTCCGCTCAAATCGGTGTTGATCAGGAAGAGCTCCAACGAAGCCACACCATCAAGGCGAGGGAAAGGGGCAAATCCTTGAAAAAAGGGATAGGCGGAAAGCACTTCCAAGGCTCCCGTGAGAACACCTGTTTCGTTCCCTTCCCTGACAAAGACGCTGTAGTCGCCCAGGGGCGCGTCATCGGACACCTCGAGTGGGTACCATTTGAAGTCAACTCCCTCGGAATTCGCAACACTCCGGGAGGTGCGACTGGTTTGCAGGTGGGGGCCGAGGAAGAACACGCCCGCCTCGTCATCGAGTTGCGAAACCGTCTCCCCGGCCACTCCGAAATGTGCCCGGGAGCCGGCCGCCAGATGAGCCGGCAAGAGACTGAATGAACCGCTTTGGTCGGGATCCTCATCCGCCCGGGCCCAGACCGCATCCACCTCCCGACTGCCGGGCGAGAGGGCGAATTCGACCCGGGTGGTCCGGGCGCGGTCGACACCTACGCTGGGCGTCAGCGAACCCTGGTAGAACTGGGGACGAAAATCGGTGTTCATCCCCCTCGTGCTCAAGCTTCCCAGGTTCACTGTCGCCGGGGTCATGGGACCGTCAAGGGGTTCCGCATAGAGAGTGTAACGGCCGGGAGGAAGGCACTCCAGCTGATACGACCCGTCGGGCATGCTGAGTGTACTGGCGGTGAGGACCCCCTCTTCGTCAACCGCCACCACGAAGGCGCCGTAGACAGGGGCATCATCCAGGCTGACCCGTCCCGCGATAGCACCCGTGATCTGCTCCATTCCGACCAGACGATAGCTGGAATTGACACCAGCCAGGTCGTCCCAACTCAGAGAACTTGGACCGAAACCGAAAGAGCCGCCCTGATAGTACATCACGGCACTGCGCTGGATAGAGTGGCCCAACCCCACCGCGTGTCCCAGCTCATGGGTGGCGACCTGGAGCAGATCCCAGGATTCATCGGTCTGGTAGGTACTCCAGTAATAGCCCGGATTGAAGACGATGTCGCTTTCCACAAGAGTGGCGCCCAACTGCCACGATTGGGTCACCGCCAGCGCGCTTCCGACAATGCTCCTGTTTCGTGGTGTATCCGCGATCGTCACGAGATTGACGCCGTCATAGCCGGCCTCGGCAACGATGCTGCCGGGCACGACACGGGCGGTCAGGGAAGAGGCCTTCGCCCATCGCTGCAAAGCCTCTCCCAGGGCCGCCATGGGATGACTTCCGGGCGCGATGCTGGCGGAAGAATCGTCAAAGCCCTTCCAGATCCGTAGGGTGACCGGAAAATCCTGTTCATCCCAGTGACTTCGACTGAGCTTGGAAGTGGTCCTCACCACATAGGCGGATTGTGAAACGAGGAGGGTCATCAAGCTGCCGAGTAACAGCAGATGAGAACGCTTATCTGATTTCATGGGAGGATCTTTCCACCTGTCCCCGCAGTTCTTGTGATACAGCCACCAGGCCGGGAAAACCGGTGTTCTTCTCCAACCCCAGCAGACTCGCCAGTGGGTGAGTCGGATAGATCCGTACCACTCGATGACCAGACTGACTGGAGACAACAGGCAACCCTCCCAAGGGCCCGGCAAAGGTCCGCTGCCGTGCCAGCGCATCCTGGTAAGTGAAAATCAGGTATTCCTGACCCCGCAGATACCTGGCAGTATGGGAAACGGTCAGTGTCAGATCCCCTACTGTTCCACCATATTCATCGACTTCCGTCAGATCACCAGGCTGACCCTTGATCCGCTGCTCAACTTGAAAGACATAGCGCGTGAGGAGCGATAGACCGTCCATGCTCTCATAGCTTTCGGCACGGATCAGTCTGCCGACAAAGACCGCCTCACTCTGGACAATAAAGTCTTGACCGGTCAGACGGAACCTTTGCCGGCCCCCGCCAACCGACAGGCTGGATGCCACCAGCAGCAGTGCGCCGGCCAGGAACTTCCTTTGTTGCAAGAACCGGAACGGGTGAAAAGAGTATGAGTTGGACATCATTGAGGCCGATCCCTGTTGCTCCGCTTTTGGCCCAAAGACGGTTGCCTGCTCACCCCCGCCGATTCAACCAGCTGACCCGGCTGCTGACCTGAGCCGGAAGGCGCCGTCGCCCGCCGACCAAGTCACGAACTCTCTTTCGGCACCCGTAGGCCCAGCGGGCGGGCGCCAGCTGCGGGAACAATCGCTCAACTCAAATCTTGAGCGGGGAGAAATATCGGCTCCGTGCTCCATTTGTGTGATCGCTTTTCTTATCGGGAGCCGGAAGACGAGGCTGCGTGATCGTCGTCACGGGGCCGGCAGGGTGGTCGGCTGGTCGCAAAACCAGCCCGCTCTGGGCCTGCCCCAGGTGCGGCAACCAGTACCACTCCTGAGGCGGGCCACTGGAACCGACAAGAGGGTTCACGAGTGGACCCTCGGGAGGCTGCAATTTTGTTCAACAGGGTGAAGACACGACGCCGCCTGGTTGGTTAAAATCAGGCGACTATGGGATTGGTTCGAATCGAGGCGTCCAGCCTGCGGGGATCCGAAGTGGGCACGACGTCCAGGTATTGTCAGCTTCTAGAAGAAGGCAACATCTTATTCTTCCCTGAAACTCCTGTCGAGATTCCCCACAATGACATCGAGTTCCTACTGGCACTGAAACAAGCGGGCTCGACTTATCACAAGAATATTGCCTACCGCCCCAGGCAACATCGAGTCACGGGACTGGCCACGGGCGTTCGGGGCGATGCGGATCGTGTCCTGCAAATCATGAGCCGGTTCAGTGAGGGCACCATCAAGTTTCTCACCACGCTACTGCCCCCCTACGCGGGCTCCTGGCGAGTCGACTACGCCAGCTTCCGGCCCCAGGAGGAAAGAGGCCGAAAGCTGAGGGTTGAAGCTCGCAACGATCTTCTTCATGTCGATGCCTTTCCTACTCGCCCCACCAACGGCGACCGGATTCTCCGCTTTTTTACAAATGTCAATCCCGGCAAGGCCCGACGGTGGGTCACCGGCCAGGCCTTCGAAGACCTGGTCACCCATCAAACCGGACCCACGCGCATGCCTCTTCCTTCAGTCCGGAGATCCTTGTTGCGGAGGGCAGGTCGGAGAGTCGGTCGCCTCGCCCGGGCCGCCCGCCTCCCCGTGGTGGTTCGATCCAGCTATGATGAATTCATGCTGGGATTTCACCACTACCTGAAGAGGAATCAAGACTTCCAGAAAAACAGTCCCAAGTCCCAGTGGGAGTTTCCGTCCCATTCGAGCTGGATGGTCTTCACAGACCTGGTCCCCCACGCGGCTCTTTCGGGTCAGTTCGCCCTGGAGCAGACCCTCATCGTCTCGAGAGCGGCCGCCGTCCTCCCCGGCAGGGCGCCAGTGGATGTGTTGGAGCGTCTCTGCGGCACCCGCCTGACCGACGATTGAGCATTGGAGTCCCCTGGCTCCCGCGGGAACACAACATCTTGGTGCTTCCCATCTACCAGAATCGCTCAACTCAGGTGTTATACAGCAGGAAGTTGCGAGATTGGGATGGGAACTCGAATTCCCCAATCCAACCACGAATTTCGAAAGTACGGTTGCAAGTACCCATATGGAAGACTTGTTTGAGGTTTGGAGCTTGGGTCCTTGAGATTTATTTGAGATTTGGCCCCTTGGACCTTGGAATTTCCAGTTCCCATCCCACTATTTCACAACTATTTTTAAGAATCATGGGATGGGAACTGGCTACAAGGGCTTGAAGCGGGCTGTGAAGTGGCGCAGGAAGGGGGCTTGGTAGACGATCTCGAACCCGTGGAGCGGCTCTCTTCGGCGGTAGACCGAAACGATGGACTCGGCGACGTAGTCAATGTGGCTTTGGGTGTAGACACGGCGCGGTATGGCCAGGCGCACGAGCTCCAGGGGAGCTGAAATCTCCCTTCCCGTTTCCGGGTCGGTGTGTCCGAACATGACGGAACCGATTTCCACGCTTCGAATCCCTGCCTCCAGATAGAGCTCCGCCACCAGGGCCAGGCCCGGGTACTGTTGGGGTGGAATGTGGGGAAGCATCGCCTTGGCGTCGATGTAGATGGCGTGCCCCCCGGGAGGTTCGACGATGGGAACCCCCTCCCGGCGTATCTTCTCGCCCAGGTAGCGGGTGGATGCGATTCGATACTCCAGATAATCATGATGCAGCACTTCTTCCAATCCGATGGCGATCGCTTCCAAGTCGCGTCCCGCCATACCCCCATAGGTGGGAAACCCCTCGGTCAGGATGAGCACTTCGCGTTCGTGTTCGGCCAGGCTGTCATCATTGGTGCACAGGAAGCCGCCGATGTTGGCAAGTCCGTCTTTCTTCGCCGACATCGTGCATCCATCGGCATACGAAAACATCTCTCTGGCAATCTCCTTGACTGACTTCTCGGCATAGCCGTCTTCCCGCTGCCGGATGAAATAGGCGTTCTCCGCGAAACGGCAGGCATCCAGATAAAGAGGGATTTGATGGGGCCGGAGAATCCGGCTGACCTCTTGAATGTTGCTCAACGAAACGGGTTGTCCCCCTCCTGAATTGTTGGTCACCGTGATCATCACCAGGGGGATGCTCCGCGGGCCCACGCGCTCGATCAATTCCTTCAGTCTCCTCGTATCCATGTTCCCCTTGAAGGGATGCCGGGCACTCGGAACCAGCGCCTCGGGTACAGGCAGGTCAATGGCCTCGGCGCCCTGGTACTCGATGTTGGCCCGCGTGGTGTCAAAATGGGTGTTGTTGGGGACCACCTGACCCTTCTCACACACGATGGAGAACAGGATGCGTTCGGCGGCCCTGCCTTGATGGGTGGGGATCACATGTTTGAAGCCGAAGATTCCTGCCACTGCATTGCGAAACCGGTAGTAGCTGCTGCTGCAGGCATAAGCCTCGTCTCCCCGCATCATGCCGGCCCACTGCTCGGTGCTCATAGCCGCCGTTCCACTGTCGGTGAGCAGGTCAATCAGCACATCCTCCGAATTGATCAGAAAAAGGTTGTAACCGGCCTTCTCCAGCAAGCGACGACGTTGCTCTCGAGTCGTCATCCGGATGGGTTCCACTACCTTGATCTTGAACGGTTCAATCATGGTCTTCATCTTGTCCCCTCGGTTGCCAGCACGAAGCGGGAAGCTCGACACACGAAGTTGAAGCAGGGCGCGAAATTAAGGGCTCGCGCAAGAATAACTTCACATTTTGGCATCTCATCTTCACACCATC
>JBHHYX010000280.1:0-7328 GCA_046757765.1 Acidobacteriota bacterium
TGGGCCGCTCCTCAATCGCGAAATCCTCAACGTAGGCCCGGCTACGCCTGCGGTTCCGCTCAATCGTTCGCGGCCAAATCTGGTGCAAATCTGAGCGCCAACTCTGCGGATTTATTCTTGCGCAAACCCTTAACTTACCGGCGCTTTTTGTTCTGCCAACAACGCCAATCCCCGGCCACCCGTACTCTGTTCCATTCTCCCCCATCGGGCTTCCACCTCCCCCGGCCGCAATCGCCGCCTGTTGGTCAGTCCTCCAGGCAAGACCTTTCTCTTGCCGGGTGGCGGCGGACTCTTCCACAACCTTATTCTCCAGGAGAGGTCTGACACATTCTTCGTCCCGGGTTGCCACCACTCCCGTTAGAGCCGTGTGGGGACACCACTCCCCCTGGGTCACTTGGACGAGCGAATTGCCAGCCAATCGGGAAGATTGACCAGAGGCGGGAATGACTCCGGCGAAGCGCATGATCAAGCTTACCCTAAAGCTCAGGCGAGTGGCAAATGATGAAAACCGGCGACGGGGGACGCAAACGGCTGTTGCAGCCGCTGTGGCGATCCATTAATATCCTGGACCCATGCGGGCCAAGCGAGTCGCGTGCCATGGTTTGCTTCTCATCCTGACTTCGGTCTGGTTGGCGCTGATCTTCCTGCCGGCTTATTCGGCCGCTCAGCAGTGGGCGATCACACCCTGGCTCTATTTCTTTTTTCGCCATGTCTGCCATCAGATTCCGGAGCGCAGCTTTTTTTGGATGGGACATCAGCTGGCAGTGTGCCACCGCTGTCTCGGCATCTATCTCGGTTTCTGGCTGGGTCTCATCGCTCTGCCCATTGTCCCATCGTTGACCCGTCCATTGCGTGAGAACCCACGCTGGCTCATCCTGTTTGTGTTGCCGATGTTAGGGGATGTCTTTGCCGCCAACACGGTTGCCAGTCGTTTCCTGACGGGCATGATCGCCGGCTTTCCCGTCGCCTTTTTTATTATGACAGCCTTTCAACAACTCCCTTTCCCGGGAGACGTGCCAGGAGACTCGCATGAACCAGGTCCAGCCCGATAAGACCCTGCCCGTGCTGATCGGAGGAACGTTCCTAGGAGTCACTTCCGCCTTGCCTCTACTGCAATTACTCAACTGTGCCTGTTGCATGTTGGTTCTGAGTGGAGGCATCCTGGCCTCTTTCATGTACGTGAGAAAATACCCTCCCCACCTTCCCCAGCCGACTTTCGCAGACGGCGCTTTGTTGGGGGCGCTGGCAGGCGCCGTGGGGGCGGTAGTGGACACTCTGGTTGAAATTCCCCTGAGCTTCATTAAGGGGCACATCCTCGGGCTCGGCTTTGAAGATGAACTCGGCAACCTGCTGGCCAATCAGGATATCCCTCCTGCCTTGCGCAATCTCCTGGAAGGAATGATTTCGGGCGGTTTCAGCCTGGGTTTGATTCTTGTGGGCTTCCTCTTCTCTCTGGTGATCTTCACCCTATTTGGGGCCATAGGAGGGGTTGTGGGAATTGCCCTTTTTGGGAAGAGACAACCCAATATCCCACCACCCCAGACGGCCCCACCACCGTCCACTCCTCAACAGTAGGAGGATGCGGCCGCCGCTGGGGTAAGTGAAGGCTTTGGAACTGTGTCGCCAAAAGGAGTTGTCAAAGCTTGGGTAGAGGCCTTTAATCGGGCAGATGCCGACGCCATTTCAAGTTTTTACAGTGAATCAGCGATCAACCATCAAGTGGCAGAAGACAAGATTAGAGGCCGCGATGAGATTCGCAAGAAATTCGCCTCTGAATTTGCCAACGCTGATAGGGTGTGTATTGTCGAGAATCTCTTTGAAGACGGTGAGTGGGCCATCCTCGAGTGGCGAGACCCTCTGGGGGTTGAGGGGTTGCGGTTTCTTTCACGTCGTAGATGGCAAGATCGAGTTCCGAAGAGGCTACTGGGACAAGCTCTCCTTCCTACGGCAGCACGGGTTGCCCATTCCCCGGTGACTCGAACCTGAATGGAGCGATTGTCGACGGCGGTAAGCACCAATCTGTTGCGCCCCGCGGGTCTTGTCGATCCTCGACGTACCGCGGCGGGAATGCCTGTGGTCTCCGCAGCCCCGCGGGAACACAACATCTTGGCGCCTCCCATCCGCCAGAATCGCTCAACTCGGGTGGAACATGAACGAGAAGCGACCCAAACTGCGTAGTCGAGAATGGTTCGGCCTGGCCAACCGCGACGGCTTCATTCATCGAAGCTGGATGAAGAATCAGGGCTTCCCGCCGGACGTCTTCCAGGACCGCCCCGTGATCGGAATCTGCAATACCTGGTCGGAGCTGACCCCCTGCAATCACCATTTTCGAAAGCTGGCGGAACACGTCAAGCGCGGGGTCTGGGAGGCTGGCGGCTTTCCCCTGGAGTTTCCGGTCATGAGCCTGGGAGAAACCCTGGTGCGCCCCAGCACGATGATGTTCCGCAACCTCGTGTCGATGGACGTGGAAGAGACCATCCGCGCCAATCCACTGGACGCCGTGGTCTTGCTGACCGGTTGCGACAAGACCACGCCGGCCCTGGTCATGGGGGCCGCCAGTTGCGACGTCCCGGCCATCGTGGTCTCGGGCGGGCCCATGCTCAACGGCAAGTTCCGAGGCCGCGACATCGGTTCCGGGACGCAGGTCTGGAGCTTCTGCGAGGAAGTGGCCCGCGGCAGCATGTCGATGGATGAGTTTTTCGAAGCGGAATCCTGCATGTCCCGCTCGGCCGGCCATTGCATGACCATGGGAACGGCTTCCACTATGGCCGTGATGGTCGAAGCGCTCGGCCTTGCTCTCCCGACCAACGCCGCCATACCGGCCGTGGACAGCCGGCGCTACGTGCTGGCCCATCTGGCGGGCCGGCGCATTGTCGCGATGGTTCACGAAGAACTGCGAATGTCCAGAATTTTGACCCGGAAGGCGTTCGAGAACGCGATTCGGGTCAATGGCGCCGTGGGAGGCTCGACCAACGCCGTGGTCCACCTGCTGGCCTTTGCGGGCCGCGTGGGCGAGGAGCTGAAGCTGGCGGACTGGGACCGGCTCGGCCGCGACGTGCCCTGCCTCGTCAACCTGATGCCCTCGGGCCAATATTTGATGGAAGACTTTTACTACGCCGGTGGCGTTCCCGTGGTCATGAACGAGATCGGGGACCAGCTTCACCTGGACGCCCTGACCGTTTCGGGGCGGACAGTGGGAGAGAACATCGAAGGGGCCGAGTGTTTCAATCGCGACGTGATCAGCTCCATGAAACAACCCTTCAAGCAGCAGGGAGGGATCGTCGTACTGCACGGAAACCTGGCACCCGATGGCGCCGTCCTGAAGCCTTCCGCCGCTACACCCGGGCTGATGCAGCACTCAGGCCGCGCGGTGGTCTTCGAAGACATCGACGACTACAAAGCCCGCTACGACGATCCCCGGCTGGAGGTTGAACCTGGGAACATTCTGGTGCTCAAGAACTGCGGCCCGAAAGGCTACCCGGGGTTTCCCGAAGTGGGGAACATCGCACTGCCGGGCAAGATTCTGGCTCGAGGAGTCCGCGACATGATCCGGATCTCCGATGCCCGCATGTCCGGAACGGCCTACGGCACCGTCGTGTTGCATACGTCGCCGGAGGCTGCTGTGGGCGGCCCGCTGGCCTTGGTCCAAGACGGCGACCGGATCGAACTGGACGTTGCGAATCGCCGGCTTAACCTCGAAGTGGAGGAAACCGAACTGGCGGCCCGGCGAACCGCCTGGCAACCACCGCCACCGCCCTCCCAGAGGGGGTGGTACCGGCTCTATTTCGACCATGTGATGCAGGCCCACCTGGGCGTCGATCTGGACTTCCTGGTCGGTGCCGGCGGCACCCCGCTGCTGCGGGAGAATCACTAGTGTTCCGTTTTGGAAGTGTGGGTACCCCGACTTCGAGGAATAAGGAAGCACCGGACGGCGGCTGCGACTCTGGCGCTGATCTCCTGCCTGCAGGTGACCATGCCTGCGGCCCAAGGGCCCAAAACCTGTCATAGTGCGCTGCCTGCGGGAAGGTTGCCCGCCGATGTGCGGCTCAAACCCCTCAGAACACTCGACGGCTACTTTCCGATGAAGCCGCCGCCATCTGTGGAGGCTTGGTCGAAACGGGCGCAGCGTCTGCGTCGCCAGGTGCTGGTCTCTCTCGGCCTTTGGCCGCTGCCCGCCCGAACGCCGCTGCGAGCCGTCATTCACGGGAAGGTGCCACGAGGCGAGTACACCGTTGAGAAGGTCTATTTCCAATCCTTCCCCGGACACTTCGTGACCGGCACTGATCCCCAAGGATGCGCCGTCGCTGGCGCAATACCGCCGCGTGGTCGGCGGCGCCTTTGACGTGATTCTGGGCAGGCGGCTCGAGGAGCTGGAGCCGCTGGAATACCTGCCGACCAAGCGCGAGGCGGGGGCCTGCGCCCTCGAGGCCGGCCTCTTGCGAAATGCTGTCAGGGGGGAAGAACTGCCCATCCTCTTGCTCCGCCCGCCGGATCATCGAGACGGGAAGTTCCTGATCTGGATCGACCGGCGCGGGAAGCAAGGCCTGCTCAAGCCCGACGGCGAGCCCCGAGACGGGGTGGCCCGCGCCCTCGAAGCGGGGCTGACGGTGGTGGGCGTGGATCTGTTCGAGCAGGGCGAGTTCTTGCGGCCGGGGAGGACCTTATTCGAGAGCGCCAGGCTGGTGGTGCGAGGGAACGGCTCGCAACCGTGGGAGCGGGCCCCCGCCTTCACGTTTGGCTACAACTACCCCTTGTTCAGCCAACGGACCCACGACATACTCAGCGTCATTCGGGCGCTCTCGGATCCCCCCTTCTCGGCGGTCAGCATCAGCCTGGCCGGGCTCGGGCCCACGACGGGGCCGCTCGTCGCAGCGGCCCTGGCTCAGTCCTCTGGAGCCGTGGCTCGCGCTGCCATCGACACCCGTGGGTTTCGCTTCTCGGAACTGAGCCGGGTCGACCATCCAATGTTCCTGCCCGGGGCGGCCAAGTACGGCGACCTGCCTGGCCTGCTCTCCTTGAGCTCAGCCCGGGAACTCTGGCTGGCCGGTGAAGGAAGAGAGGCTCCTCCCGCGGTGGAAGCCGTCGTTCGCTGGAGCCATGACACCATCTCTTTGACGCTGAGCAGCGACGACTCGCTCGAGAAGGCCGTGGCCTGGCTGGTCCGAACGCGGTGAGGGAGTCCGGAGGTCGCGCCCGCGCGGCCACCGGCTTCAACCCGGGTGCGACAGGTTGAAGAGTTCGCATACTCGCTGCAGGTCCGCCTCGGTGTCGACGCCGATCGCATCATAGGGAGTCTCCAGTACGTAAATGGGAACCCCGTTCTGCAAGAAGCGCAGCTGCTCCAGCCGCTCGGCCCGCTCCAACGGGGAGCGGGGAAGACTGTGGAACCGCTCCAGGGCGTCGCGGCGGTAGGCGTAGAGTCCCAGGTGCTTGTAGTACTGAACACTCTCGTTTTTCCCTTGATCGTAGGGGATGGGCCAGCGTGAAAAGTAGAGGGCGCGGCCGTCATCAGCGGTGACGACCTTCACGTTGTCGGGATCCTGAGCGGATTCCGGGTCGATCGCCACTTTCAGAGTCGTCACCTGAACCGCCTCGTCGGAGAGCAATGGCCGCAGCAGAAGGTCGATGTGTTCCGGGCGCACGGTGGGTTCGTCGCCCTGGATGTTCACGTACACGGCGGCATCGGTGCGGCTCAACACCTCGTGCAGCCGGTCGGCCCCGGAAGGATGCCGGGCGGTCAGTGTCACGGGAATGCCGGTTCTCCGGCACCAGCGCTCGATCTCCTCGTTCTCCGTGGCCACTACCAGCTCGGTGAGCCGGGTCGAGCGGACGGCATTCTCGTAGACCCACTGCAGCATCGGCTTCCCGGCGATATCCAGCAGAACCTTGCCGGGCAGTCGCGTGGAAGTGAGGCGGGCGGGAATCACACCCAGAACCTTCATCAACGAACCTTTCGTACCTTCCCAGCTTAGCAGTGGGAGAATTTGTCATCTCGATCCAGGCTTTTTGAGGCGCCGCCTCGCTGAATTCCTGAGACCGTAATACTCGGACAGGCTCCTAGCCTGGATTTTTCATGAGCCGTCTACCGCGGCGCCGGGATCATCCGTGCTGACTGCGCTGCCCGGGCTCCTCGCTGCCGATGATAGTCCAACCCTGACCGGACCTACAAACGGTTGCGGCAAATCCGGGGCTGGCTGGTGGCTGACCGATCATGTTCGACCCTGCGCCGCGGCGCGGCCTGCCGAAAGCCTGGCCGCCCAGATCAATGCTTGTACCAGGCTGCCAGGATCAGCTTTTCCCTGCCAGGCGATGTCAAAAGTCGTTCCATGATCGACGGAAGTGCGTACGATGGGAAGGCCCAAGGTGGCAGCGGCGACCCACACACTTCAGCAAGTCCGCGTCCCCGACGATCAGCGTCCCCGAGACTTTCAGGGCCCCCGCGTCAGAGGCCGCGCGAAGGCAGATCTCCGGCCCAATCCCCGCCGGATCTCCCATCGTGATTGCGATCAAAGGGCGTTCTGGCTGCATCCTCCCCCCGTCAAAGACCCGCCTGAAAAAGGGACACGTCGTTTCTCGCTTCCCGATTCGATTGTTGCGCCCTCGGCTCTTGTTGCTCCGCTGAACGGCGTCCGAAGCCCAACCAAAGGAATTCTGAATTCAGCGGGTGGACAGATAGTCGGCGATCGACGAGGCTACGATCCCCTGCTGGTCCAACATCAACAAATGTCTGGCTTCTGAAACCAGAACTGTCCGGGCGCTGGGCCACGCGGTCGAAAAGACCACGAGCCCGGACAACAGGTCCGGCGGGGCCCAGATCAAGAGCGGCTCCACGATGTCGAGCACCCCAAAAGAGTCGGCGCAGACCCCGCCAAAGGCCAGTGGGTCCAGGACCAGTTCTTCGATGATCTTTGAAATGGCCAATCGATGCGCTTCTTCACTGTTGGTGGATGTGATTTCCCTCACCACTCCGGGAAACTTGGCCAGCACATCCTGCTCTGTCGCGCCCTGCAAGATGAAGGTCAGGAATCCATCGATGACCTCGGGCGGGACGCTGAGCTGGCCCATCAGCCTGCCCAGGAGCTGGATGTTGGGTTTCGGCTCGACCGGGATCTGGGCAAAATTGATGCCGCTGTCCAGCACGATCAGACCGTCCAGACGGGCCAGGTTGGAGGGCTCTGTGGCCGGGCACAGAAACCAGGGGCCGCCGGCGTCGTGGACCACGCCGATGAAGCGGTCGATGCCCAGTCCGTCCGCTACTTGGAATGGCACGCGATTGAGACTGGTCTCGGTGTAATCAAAAGTGGCCGGAGAGGGGGCGCTGCTTTCAC
>JBHHYX010000281.1:0-7311 GCA_046757765.1 Acidobacteriota bacterium
AAAAGTTTTTCCGGCTCCGAGCAGACACAGAACTGCCTCTCCTTCGAGGGAGTCAAATTTTCCAGCTGGGTAAGATGAGCCGTCGAGCGCGATCTCGACATCAAGAACCTGAACACCTATGAGCCGTGTTTGAACGAAAAGCAAGCGGCCGCCCTTGCCGGATACATCAAGCCCTTCGTGCCGCCCTATTTGGCACTTCCGGCGCTGACGACCATTGACCGCGTGCAGTTCGTCGACAAAGAAATCCGCAAGGCCAAGGGCCGATGGGAACGCAAAATATTGAAGGCGCTCAACCATTACAGCGAAGTGCAGTTCAGGAAGGAAAGTTCCTGGTCGAAGACGATCAGTTCGAACTGGACGCCGCCGCGCCCAAGAGAGGGCCAATCAAGGTCGGCATCGACGTAAAACGCATCGAGGCTCGCCGCGACATTCATAAAAGGTGTGACGAGATCGTCAACAAGGCGAGCAAGCTGAAGTCCGTCTTCCCCGATGCCAAGTTCGGGGCGGTCGTTTATTACCCCTTTCTCGACGAGCACGTCAACGTGCAGAATCGGCTGTCGCCCGCTGTCAAAACGGTCGTCTTCGCCTCGCAGTCAACGGAATCCATCGACAACGCCGCCAGGTATCTGCTGTCGATGTTCGAAATGAGGGAAAAAGATGATGACGCTACCGGAAACCCAACATAGACTCATTCAAGCTGATGCGCGCGATCTTTCCTTCCTACAAGATGAAAGCGTGCACTTGATCGTCACCTCGCCTCCGTACTGGACGCTGAAGAAGTACCGCGAACACGCCGACCAGCTGGGACACGTCGAGGACTATGAAGAGTTCCTCGGTGAAATCTCGAAGGTATGGGGTGAGTGCTTCAGAATCCTCGTGCCCGGTGGTCGCCTTGTCTGTGTGGTCGGCGATGTGTGCCTGTCGCGGCGCAAGTTCGGCAGGCACCTCGTAATGCCGCTTCATGCCGACATCGCCGTCTCTTGCCGCAAGATCGGATTCGACAATCTCAACCCAATCATCTGGTACAAGATCGCCAACGCAAGCTTCGAGGTAAACAACGGCACCAAGTTTTTAGGCAAGCCGTATGAGCCGAATGCGATAATCAAGAACGATATCGAGTTCATCCTGATGCAGGGCAAACCGGGCGGATACCGCAAGCCGACCGAAACGCAGCGACGCGAGTCGATGATCGGCAAGGAGGATTACGACGGATGGTTCAGGCAGTTCTGGAACATTCCGGGCGCTTCAACGCGAGCACACCCGGCACCATTCCCCTTCGAGTTGGCCTATCGACTCGTGCGAATGTTCTCATTCGTTGATGATACGGTGGTTGATCCCTTCTGCGGAAGTGGCACATCGATGCTTGCGGCAATGCGGGCGGGGCGGCACAGTGTGGGCGTCGAACTGGATCCAGCATACTGCGAGATTACCAAAAGGCGCCTGGAAAAAGAGGCTGCCTCTCTGTTTGCCAACGTCGTACTGTCGGTCTCGACCGCAAGAGAGATCGATGATGCGCCATGGCCGGCCGCGACAACCAGGCCTATCCCTTCTATTTAACCTAGCAGCCTGTCGGACTGTCGCTGTAAGTCCCTTATCGTCAACAAATAATTTCTTTCCGCTCACTGCGCGAGCGCAGTATGGAGTCAATGGCAGCCTCCCAAGCGACGCCTCCGGGCCACGACTCAACCTGTCGCATTCCTCCTCGGTGGGTGTCCTGGCAGGAACGCCTTTACGACGCCATCGGAGTCGACATCGAGCGAACCCGGCCGCTTCATGATTGGGCAATCCGGGCTAAACCCCTTCAGCTTGTTCCACAGGGGTGCAAATGGCTTCTTCAGTGTAGACCGGGGTCAACCACCCATGCCGGTCGTCGACGCGTCCTTCCACGTAGTCGAAGAAATCCTGTTGCAGCTGTTGGGTGACCGGCCCTCTCCGGCCCCGTCCCACCGTGATTCGGTCCACGGAGCGGATGGGGGTCACTTCAGCGGCCGTTCCACAGAGAAACATCTCTTCGGCGATATAGAGCATCTCTCGTGGAATCTGCTCCTCGAGGACTGTGTAGCCCCGTTCCCGGAGCAGGATCTTGACTGCGTCGCGGGTGATCCCGGGGAGAACCGAACTCCCCAGCGTGGGAGTCCAGATCTTGTCCTGGTAAACGAAAAAGATGTTCTCGCCGCTTCCTTCACTGACGTATCCGTTGACATCCAGGGCGATACCTTCAGAGAAACCGGCGGTGACCGCCTCCATCTTTATGAGACCGCCGCTGAGATAATTTCCTCCCGCTTTGGCCATGCTGGGGAAGGTGTTGGGCGCGGCCCTCATCCAGCTGGAAGTACAAACGTCCACACCCTGCTCCAGAGCCTCTTCGCCCAGGTAGCGGCCCCACTCCCAGACCATGAGCATGACCTCTACCGGGGAATCGAGGGGATTGACACCCATGCTGCCACTGCCTCGAAAGACGAGCGGGCGGACATAGCATTGCCGCAGTTCGTTGGAGCGAATCGTCTCCACAATGCCATGGCTGATTTCTTGCGCTGAGAAGGGAATCTCTGTGCGATAGATCTTGCAGGAATGAAACAAGCGCTGGACGTGTTCAGGCAGTCGAAAAACCGCTGTCCCCCGCTGCGTGTGGTAGCAGCGAATCCCTTCAAACCATGAAGTTCCGTAGTGGAGGGCGTGGGACATCACGTGCACGGTGGCGTCGTCCCAGTCGATCAGTCGTCCATTCTTCCAGATTTTCTTGGCTCGAATTTTGGTCATGACAGCAACAGCATAGGCGTGAGGTTGAGGGAAAGTCAATTCGAGGTCGGGCCCAAGCGGGCCCAAGGCCCAGTCGGCCGGGCCGGCAAGAAGCCGACTTCCGTCGTCATTTCTTGGCGTAGTAGCCCTTCTTCGCTCTGACCTTGAGCCCTTTTTCCTTGGCTTGGTTGACGACCACACGGACTTCCCTCCATTTGCCGTCGCGTGCTGGATTACTGGAAACGTAGGCCAGCCGATACTGATTTCTCAACTCGTGGGCAATGGTCTGGAAGATCCCACTCAACTCGCCGATCTTTTCAGGAAAAAAAGCTTTTCCACCGGTATATTCGGCAACCGTCCGAATGTTCTTGACCACTTTGTCGCGTTCCGACTTGAAGATACCGAAGAAGCCTCCTTCATCCGACAGGTCGGGATCCAGGAAAGCCACGATGTAGACTTGGGCATCCGCCTCTCGCACCTTGTCGAGTAGCTCGTCATGGTTGTAGTAGCTGTCCTTATCCTCACCGTCCGTGAACACCATGATGGCTTTCTTCGGTTCGTGGCCTTCCCTGACCTGGTCGACGGCCAGGTAGATGGCGTCGTAAAGGGCGGTTCCACCGGAAACGATAATGTTGTCCAAGGCGTCGCGGATATCCTCGATGTCCCTGGTGAAGGGCTCTTCCAAGATGACTTCGTCGTCGAAGGTGATCAGAAAGAGCTCATTGCCCGGGTTGTTCAAGGAAAGGAAGAGCTGAGTGGCCTGGTTGACCAGGTCCATCTTGGAGCGCATGCTACCGCTCTTATCCATCACGATGCCGATGGTGGAGGGGATGTCGTCGAGACCGAAATAAGTGACTTTCTGAAGCAGGCGGTCTTCGTAGACCTGAAAATCATCCTTGGTGAGGCTGGAGACGAGCTGGTCTTTCTTGTTGTAGACGGAAGCATACAAGACGACTTGATCGACTTCGGATTTGAATCGGGCGGCCCCTGGCTCGTCCACCTGGCCGGGGGTTTCCTGAGAGAAGGCGGAAGGCGCGAGGAGAACCCAGTTGCAAACCAAAACCGGGAGCATCAGAGTTCGCATGAAACTGCTCTTTCCGGGGGAAGCAACTTCACTAGTTCCGGGGCGCGAAATAGCCTTCTTTCGCGCGAACATTGAGTTTGGGCAAGCCTTCGGGTGGGTTCAACCGAACCTTGATCTTGCGCCACTCGCCATGAAACCGGCGGTCGGAAGGGCTGTAGCCGATGACATACTGGTTGCGCAGTTCGGTCTGGATCAAGTCCACAAAGTAATCCAGCTGCTTGAAGTTGTTGGGAAAGAACGGCCGCCCCCCCGTCAGTCGCGTAATCTCACTGATAATTCCCCGGCCGTAACCGAGTTCACCCTTTTCCCCAATCACGTAGATCTGAACGTCGGACTCCTTTGCGGACTCCTTGACCTCACTAAAAGTGTATCGACTGCTGTTGTCCTCACCATCTGTAATGACGATCAGAGCCTTCTTTTCGTTGCGGGCATCGCGGATTTTTTCCAGACCGAGATAGATGGCGTCATAGAGTGCGGTGCGACCTTTGGGGTTGGCAATGGAGATCTCGTTGCGGATATTGTCGCTTCTCGAAGTGAAGTCCTGCAGCAGGGCCGTGCGGGTATTGAAGGTAATCAGAAAATACTCGTCGCCGGAGTCTCCTTGCTCCAAGAAACGAACAATCGAATTTCGCGCGCTGAGGATGTTGTCGCCCATGGATCCGCTGACATCCAGAATGATTCCGGCTGAAATCGGTGAGCGGTCGTTTGAGAAATGGGTGATTTCTTGTTCGATCTTGCCCTCAAAGATCCTAAAATGATCCTTTTCCAGGCCCATCACATAACGGTTCAACGGGTCGGTGACGGTCACCCGCACCACCACCATGTCCACATCCACCTTGAGGCGGGGAGGCGGTTTCTGCTGCTGGCTGGCGCTGGTGCCTTCGAAAGAAAAGCTAAGAAGAAGGCCGATCAAAAAGACCCTTCTCATTCTGATTCCATTGTAATGGATTCCGGGAGGAATGCAAATGAGGCTGCCCGATGGGGCTCCAGCTGACGGGATCACCGCTCAGAGTGACTCCCCTTCCACTTCGTCGAAATAGTTGGAAGCGACCAGGACTTCGCGGGCCTTACTGCCATCTGGAGGACTAATCAGTCCTTCATGCTCCATCATGTCCAGCAAACGTGCCGCCCTGCCGTAACCCACCCGAAATCTCCGCTGCAGGAGGGAGGTGGAGGCCTTTCCCGTTTCCACCACGAAGCGTGCCGCCTCCTGGTAAAGCGGGTCGTCCAGTTCTTCAATCTCGACGGCGCCGCTTTCTTTCTCCTCTTTACCTGCCAGGATTTCCTCCTGGTAAAAGGGCTCGGCTTGGGCCCTCAGGAATTCAGTGATGCGGTGGATCTCCTTCTCGGTCACGAAGCCGCCGTGGATGCGAAGGGGGCGCGAAGTTCTGGGGGAGAGCAGGAGCATGTCGCCCTGACCCAGGAGCTGTTCGGCCCCGTTGGCGTCGATGATGGTGCGCGAGTCGACTTTGGAGGAGACTCGGAAAGAAATACGCGACGGAAAGTTGGCTTTGATGAGCCCTGTCAGGACATCGACTGAAGGGCGCTGAGTGGCCAGAATCAGGTGGATTCCAATGGCGCGGGCCATCTGGGCCAGCCGAGTCAGGGAAGCCTCCACCTCTTTGCCCGCAGTCATCATGAGGTCCGCCAACTCGTCCACAACAACCACTATGTAGGGAAGCGGGTGGAGCGTCTCCTCCCCTTCCTGGAGGGGTTGACGGAGGTTTCTGACGACGCGATTGTACTGGTCGATATTGCGGACACCTTGTCTGGCCAGAAGTTTGTAGCGGCCCTCCATCTCCCGTATGGCCCAGTTGAGGGCGTTTGCGGCCTTTGCCGGATCCGTCACGATCGGGGTGAGCAGGTGAGCCAGATCGGCATAAAGCCCCAGTTCCAGGCGTTTCGGATCGATCAGGATGAATTTGACCTGGTCCGGCAATGCCCGGTAAAGAATGGAGCAGATGATGCAGTTCAAGGCGACGCTCTTGCCCGCCCCGGTAGCGCCCGCGATGAGCAAATGGGGCATCCGCGCCAGATCGGAGACGTAAGTATTGCCGTTGATCAGTTTTCCCAGCCCAACCGTCAACAGGGAGCCGCTGTTTTGGAAAGTGGCTGAGGAAAGGATCTCCCGCAGATAGATGACCTGCCGATCCGTGTTGGGAACTTCGATTCCCACGGTGTTCTTGCCTGGAATGCGCTGAATGCGAATGGATTCGGCCTTCATGGCCAGGCACAGGTCCTCTACCAGGCTGGTAAGCCGGCTGTATTTAACTCCGGGATCGGGCTTGAATTCGAATGTGGTGACGACCGGCCCCGGGTGAATCTGCAAGACACGTCCGTTGACGTCGAATTCGGCGCATTTGTCGGTCAACTCACCGGCCCGGGCCATCAACTCCTGCTCGTTGACGGTGATTTCCTCGGAGGGAAAACGCAAAAAATCAAGGGGTGGAAACTGGTAAGGCCGCGCAGCCCCCTGTGGGTTGGCCTGTGCCGGTGGTATCGCCTCCAGCTGAGGCGTTCGGGTCGGCATGGGGCCCAGCAACGGCTCCCAGGGGGCGTGGTGGGCCGTCCCATGGCCGCCTCCCGAGTCCGCCACCGCCTTCCGCGCGGCGGCACCAGCCTGAGCCGGCGGCGGTGAGGAGAGGACGCTCCTGTTCGCGCTCTCTTGTCGTTTCAGGTCTCTCCGATCGCGGCGACGCTTCCTCCATTGGCGGTAGCGCTGATCAAGGCCCGACAACGGTTTCCACTGGCGGTCTCCGGCCCAACTCAAAACCGAGTCAAAGGAGAAACGGGTGGTCAAGACAAGAGCCATCAGAAGTGCCGTCACCACGACAACCAAGGCGCCCACGGTGTTGAGGTGACGCAGCAGCAGCCGGCCGATCAGAATTCCGATCACCCCGCCAGGCCCGTAATCGAGATGGAGTGAGAAGGAGGGGGCAAGCAGGAAACAGACGGCGCACAACATCAGCAGGCTGGCAAGAATACTCAGCGTATTCAGGACTGGATACTCCACCGAACGGCCTCGTACCTTGCGATAGCCCAAGAGGAGAAAAGGAATGGGAAGAAAAAAGGCGGGCAATCCGAGAAACTGGAGCAGAAAATCCGCCAGCCACGCCCCGACCTCGCCCACAAAGTTGGAATACTGGGGGCTTGGAGTCGACACGTTCATCGATCCGTCGAGCCTGTTATAGCTCAACAACGACAGGAGCAGCAAGAAAGCTGATGAGAGGTAGAAAAGCCCCAGTAACTCCCCTGTCTTCTGTTTCGGGTAAACGGACATCTTCACTCCTTCTGAATGCCGACTTCCGCCTGACGCCAGGGGGGAAAGCCTCTGTTTCTCAGCTGCGCTCCCTGTCTCGGTCAGTCGCCACGGCGCCAATCAACAGACCCACCCGGAAACCCTCGCCAAGTGGACTCCGCTCCCCCCTCATCTTAGCCCGGACTATTCCCCAGCTTTCTGCTGCGGCGCCGTTATCATCCGCGCTGAC
>JBHHYX010000282.1:0-7300 GCA_046757765.1 Acidobacteriota bacterium
CTGTTTGAGGTTTGGAGCTTGAGGCCTTGGGATTTGTTTGAGATTTGGCCCCTTGAGTCTTGGAATTTCTAGTTCCCATCCCAAAGGATAAGCTACGATTTTACAACTATTTAAAACTTTTCGGATGGGAACTAGCTAGCCGACCCTGCGGATCCGCTTCTCTTCGGCTTCGATGGCGGAAACAGGAACGGTTCGGGCCCGCCTTCCTCTCCACGTCAGCCACCTGCGCACGTCATCCAGGGCGGCGTAGAGAGGAGGCATGACCATCAGAATCAGAAAGGTGGCGACACCCAGGCCCCAGACAATCGTACCGGCCAGCGGCATCCAGGTCACTGACTTTCCACCCACTCCCATCGCCATGGGGAGGAGCCCGAAGACGGTCGTCGCGGTGGTGAGAAAAATTGGGCGCAGACGCCTCTTGGACGCCAAAAGGATCGCCCGGTAGAGCGATGCCCCTCGCTCTCGAGCCCGGTTGATGAAGTCGATCAGGACGATGGAATCATTCACCGAGACTCCAGCCAGCGCCACCAGTCCGAACATCACATTGATGCTGAACTTGTAGTTGTTCACCAGCAGGCAAAGCATGGAACCGGCAAAGGCGAAGGGAACGGCGAAGATGATCAGGATGGGCTGTGAATAAGAGCGAAATTGGGCCCCCAGAATCAAATACATCAGAATGATGCCGATCAGGAAGAGCCGAACTACATTGTTGAAAGCGTCCTCGAATTCCTTGAACTCTCCCCGAAAGTCGAGCCGGTAGCCCGGGTACTGCTGGCCGATGGCGGTGAATTGATCCTGAAGCGCTCGGGTGACCGCCACCGGAGAAGTGATCTCTTCGTCAACCTCGGCGCTGACCGTGATGGCGCGATCACCGTCAAACCGATCGATTTCCGCCCAGCCTCGCCGGACGCTCATGTGGGCAACGGTATCAAAGGGGACCAGTCCCCCACTGGCGGAAGGTATCTTGAGATTCTTGATATCCTGAATGCTTTGGCGCGCTTGGGGTTGGTACTTGACCACCACGTCAACTTCCTCGGCGCCATCGTGAAACTTTGTGGCGGTCATCCCATCGAAGGCGTGCTTGACCTGGCGGACGATGTCGGTGGTGTCGAGTCCCACCAGGTGAGCTCGATTCTTGTCCACTTCGATTTGGATCTCGTTCTTTCCCTCTTTCAAATCGTCCTGCACACTATGGACTCCAGGAAGGCTGGCCAGGTGAGCTTCCACCTTGCCTGCAATTTCCCGCAGCACATCCAGCTGTTTTCCCTTGACCTTGACTTCCACCGGTTTACCCAGCGGAGGGCCGGTGTGGACCTCCGCCATTTCCACTTTCTGATAACCGGTCACCTGGGCGGTTCTCGATTTCAGATCTGTGATGATCTCTTGCAGGCTTCGTCGCCGATCCTTAGGCTCCACCAGGTTGAGGATGACCTGTCCCACGTTCTTCCCATGAATCCGGTCCGACTCCGTGTCCAGCCGTCCAATCTGGGTGACCACGTTGCGGACTTCTTCAGCGGGCAGTGAAAGGGCTGCTTTTTCGAACTGGCGCACGACTGCGTCGGTGGCGGCTATTCGGGAGCCTTCCGGCATCCAGACCCTGACAAAAACAACGCTGAATTCATCGTCCTCATAGAGATCGACGCCCACATGAGGAATGACCAGGAGGCTGGATGCGAGCAATACGAACACGACCGGCAGAAAGGCCCAGCGCCAGCGCAGGATGCCGCCTAGCAGGCGGCGATAATGGGAGGCCACAAAGCGGATTCCCCGGTTGATCGGTGACTGGTGGCGATGGGCGTCGGGAATCCCCAACTCGGCCACGTGGGAGGGCAGGATCACCTGAGCCTCAAAGAGAGAAGCCAGAAGAGCAAAACTGACACAGATCGGGATGACCTTCATGAACTCCCCGATCGTGCCGGGCAGCAACATCAGCGGTAGAAAGGCGGCAATGGTGGTGAGGGAGGAAGAGAAGACGGGCCACATCACTTCCTCGGTGCCTTTTACGGCGGCCAGCCTGGGCTTCATCCCGCGATTCAGGTAGCGGGCAATGTTCTCCACCACCACGATGGCGTCGTCGACGATCATGCCCAGCACCAGCACCAGGGCAAAGAGCGAGGACTCGTTCAGGGATTCTCCGTAAGCGTCCACAAACGCGAAAGTCAGCAGAAAGGTGATGGGGATCCCCCAACAGACCAGCAATGCGTTGCGCCAGCCGAGAAAAACCAAGAGGAGAAGGAGGACCAGTGTGCCGCCCAGCAAACCGCTGTTGACGAGGCGTTGAATCGAATTGGTGATCCGAACCGAGTTGTCTCCCGTGACGGCGATATCCACATTCGGAGGAAGCGCCCTCTCCTTCTCTTCCGCCAGCCGGCGAAAGGTCTCCACCAGTTCCAGACTGTTGCCTTCGGGGGCTTTGTAGACATTGAGAGAAACGGAGGGTTTGCCATTGAACCGAGCCAGAGTGCGGACTTCCTCATAAGTGTCTCTGACCGTGGCGACGTCGCGAATTCGAACATGATTACCCACACGGTCCTCGATGATCACGACATCGCGGATGTCATCCAGAGTGGAAAACTCCTCCATGGACCGAACCAGATACTCGAAGGAGCCAATGTGGATATTGCCGCTGGGGAGGCTCAGGTTTTGTCGCCGCAGGCTGCGGGAGACCTGTTCCAGCGTCAAGTTGAGCCGGTAGAGCTTCTGGGGGTCGACCTCCACCCAGACCTGGCGCTCGCGAAGACCGGAAAGGCTGACGGCATCTACTCCGGACATTCCTTCGATCTCGTCTTGCAGTTCCTCCGCCAGTTCCTTCATCCGCGACTCGGGAAGATCCCCGCTGATAATCACGCTGGCCATCGGAGCCCAGGTGGAGGACTCCAGAGACAGAAAGAAGGGCTTTTCCGCCTCCTCGGGCAGATCCACCTTCTCCACTTCCTGCCGCAGGTCCTGATAGACGCGCCGGAATTCGTCTTCGTCGATGGACTTGAAAACCACAATCAGGCGGCATTGCCCTTCAATCGACCTGGAGAGGAACAAGTCGATGTGATCGACACTCTTGATTTCGTCTTCGATAGGTTTGGTAATGAGTTTTTCGACTTCCTCGGGGGAGGCCCCTGGATAGACCACCCTGATGACAACCCGATTGAGGCGGATCTGGGGCAACAACTCGCGGGGCAGCGTGATCAGGGAGTAGACCCCCATGGCGGTGACAAGGATCATGACCATGTTCACCAGCACTGAGTTCCGAACCGAGAAACGGGGAATCGACATCAGGGAATGACCTCGACAGGTGTACCATCGGTGATGTTGAGGTTGCCGGAGGTGACCAGCTGATCCCCAGGGTGCAAGAGGCCTGTCAGGACGGCCCGGGCTCCAATTCGCTTCCGGACCTCCACTCGCCTGCGATGGGCCACTCCGGCTTCGACCACATAGACGTAGGTTTCTCCCTGCAAGTCGACAATCGCATCCAATGGCACGGTCAGGGCGTCACGGAAGGTTGAGGCTTCGATCTGAACTCTCGCCACCATGCCCGGTTGAAACCGGTTGTCCCGATTCCGAAGTTCCACTTCAAGAGGAAAAGCTCCACTCCTGGGGTTGGCCACCGGCTGGATGAAGTGAATGCTGGCGAAGTAGCGCTTGTCGGAGAGGGCTTCGAAACGGACTTCGACTCGGTGACCGGCATGCATCCTGTGGAGATAGGGCTCCGAAATCTCCGTCATGATCTTGAGCGGATCGACTTGAATGACCGTGAAAAGCGGCAGGGACGAGTTCACCATTTCCCCCAGGGACACGTGCCGCCGGGAGATTTGGCCAGTGGCTGGCGACTGGATTCTGGTATCTTCAATCTCCTGCTGGATGGATTCAATGCCGATCTCGGCTACCTGGACAGCCGTCCTCTGGACCTGAAACACCTGGTCGAGGCTGTCGACTTCGGATTGAGAGATGGCGCCCTTTTTCAACAGGGCTTTTCCGCGCGCCAGATTCTTTCGAGCGAACTCCAATTCCACCTTGAAGCGCGCCAGGCTGGCTTGGCGGGACCGCAGTTCGATGAGTCGCTTCTGGCGGTTCAATTCCAGCAGCAGCTGTCCCTTCTTGACCCAATCTCCCTCTTCGGCGTAGATTTTCGCCACACGGCCCGAAACCTCTGAAGCGACACGGAACTCGTCCCACGCTTGAGCCGTGCCTGTCAAGTCCAGCGTTTCGGAGACATCTTCGCGAATGACTTCCGCCACCCGGACTGGGATGGCGGAAGCGGTGGGGCTGGTCTCTGAATCGAGGGCAGAGGTCGACTCCAATTGTCCCGCAGGCCCGGGCTTCTCTTCCGCGGCCGTGCCGGCACAAGAGGCCAAGAGGGCCGCCAAGACGAAGATCCGGCCTGGTGTGGCCAAGGCGACTCTATCCATCCTCTCCATCATAGCGAAAACCGCTAATGGCCGTCGATGAGCTTATTTCATGCAATTCAAGAAGCGCTCTTCGATATCAGGAGTGGGCACAAAGCAGGCTTCCGCCTTGCCGAACCACCCATAGCGCCGGACTGCGAAAGCGTCATAGAAATAATCGCGCAGGCAAGAGGGGACGATCCGAAGTCCCGACAGCAGCGGCCACCACCCGGAAAGTTGTCGCAGGACTCGCAGAACCGCGCTGCTCCGCGTGTAAACGGATTCACCCTCCAGGAGCACAAACGTCTCGAGACGATCCGCGCTCAGACGATGTTTCTTCAGGACTGTCGACGCCGCTTTGGACTGCAGAGGCGCAAAGTAAAAGCGTCGATGCTTGTCATGCGACAAGATGAAGCGGACGGCTCCGTTGCAGAAGTTGCAGACACCGTCGAAGAGAACGATTCGGCCGATCTCCTTTCGGGGCGGCCGTGATCGTCCAGAGATGGAGAGCCGGTTCAATTGATCGGTCCTTTCCGTTTCCGTCCTTGGGAGAGTGCTTCGAACACCCCGTTTGCTCCAGTAGGTGATAACGAGAGGCCTCATGCTAGTCCGTGAGAATCACGAACCACTGGCGCGGACCATGGACGCCCACGGTCAGCGTTTTCTCAATGTCGGCCGTGCGGCTCGGACCCGTCACCATCGTCAGAAGGCTGGCTCGCTTGCCAGGCTCCACCGATTGAAAGAATTCGAGTGAATGCATGAGCAGATCCTGGCGCGATAGCAGAACCAGGTGGGACGGGGGCAGTATTGAAAGGAGTCTCCCCTTGCCCGGACCGGTCTCGTGCACGACGGTGCCGGTCTCGGCAAGGCCGCAGGCGGCACTGGAGGCAGACAATCGGATGGAGGCCAGGTGGCGCCGGCGATAGGGTTTGGAACTGAGTATGCACGGGAACTGTACTTTGCCCCGAAAGTGATCGCTAAAGACCAGATGTCCCTCTTTAAAAGCAAGTGGGTCGCGCAATCGATGGGGTATTCGGTGTTTTTCGAAGAGGGGTTGATCCTCCCAGAAGATTCGTTCAGTGCGACTCGCCGTTAATACTTCTGCCAGGCTCGAGCGGAGCTCTTCCTCGCCCCGCCCCTCCAGGAAGACCCCACCCACGCCTTCCACCTCTCTCTGGAATTGCCGTAGGGGATCGTCATAGCGGGGAAATTCCGGCAGGGCTGAGGGGAGTTCAGGAACGGTGCCGGTCTGGCGGGCGATTCGGCGGAGCTTTTCCAGCACTCGCGACCGGCTCATTTCGTCACCTTCGCACAGTGGATCTCTCTAAAGCTCCTGGGGGCCAGCCGAGGCAAGGATCTCTTCTCCGTCCACCTGTTGAAAGGTGGAAAGGGTATCGTGAGCCTGCCTCCACGCCTGCCGAAGAGTGTTTGCAATCTTCGAGCCCAGCGGGTCGTGCGAGCGTAGTTCTCCGGAGATTGCATCGCCCACGCCCACAATGACATTCCCAGCTTTTCCAGAGGAACGCGAGCCGCTCGCGCGTTCTTGCGCTGCTGGACCCGCTGGCGCAGCTGGAGAAGGATGTGAGGGATTTTGATCTTGACTGGACAGATGTCGTAACAGGCGCCGCAGAGCGAAGAGGCGTAGGGAGGGTCCGGAGCCTCTTCGAGTCCCTCGAGTTGGGGCGTGAGGATGGCGCCGATGGGCCCCTGGTAGGTCGACGCGTAGGCGTGCCCCCCGACGCTCTGATAGACGGGGCACACATTCAGGCAGGCGCCGCAGCGAATGCAGGATAATGTCTGGCGCAGGAACTCGTCCTCCAGAATCTGGCTTCGTCCATTGTCGAGCAGCACCAGATAGAACTCTCTGGGTCCATCTCGTTCACCCGATCGGCGCGCGCCGTTGATGAGATTGACATAGCTGGTGATTTTCTGGCCGGTGGCGCTTCGAGTCAGCAGTTTGAGGAATACCGCCAGATCCGCCAGGCGCGGAATCACCTTTTCAATCCCCATCACGGCGACATGAATCCGCGGTGCCGACACGGTAAGCCGGGCGTTTCCCTCATTTTCAACCACCACCAGGGTTCCCGTCTCAGCAATGGCAAAGTTGACTCCGGTGATCCCCATGGGTGCCCGCAGGAACTCCCGCCTCATCACCTGGCGAAAGGTGGCGGTGATCTGTTCCACATCCCGTGTGGGCGCCATGCCCACCCGATCTACAAATAGCCGGGCCACCTCTTCCTTTGAAAGATGCAAGGCCGGGGCAATGATGTGGGAAGGAGTCTGACCGGCCTGCTGGACGATGAATTCGCCCAGGTCGGTCTCGATCGGCTCAATGCGGGAACGCTCCAGAGCCTGGTTGAGGTGGATCTCCTCGCCCACCATCGTCTTGCTCTTGACGACCTTTCTGACGTCTTTCTCATGGGCCAGATCGAGAATAAAGTGGACCGCCTCCTGAGGTGTCCGCGCCCAGACGACTTTCCCGCCCTGCTCGATGATCCTGCTTTCCAGCTCCTCCAGGTAATGGGACAAGCGGGCCAGGGTGTGAGTCTTGACGTCGCTGGCGTACTGGCGCAACTCCTCCCAGTTGGACACCCCTGAGACCGCGCGGTCCCGAGCGGTGAGCGTCTTGCCCAGGGTACTCCTCAAGTTCCGTTGCAACTGCTGGTCCCGAAGGGCCTGTTGAGCTCGGGCGCGCATGGTCTTCATATCAGGTCAATCAGCCGAAACTGTCGGCAACAATGTGCGTCACCAATTAGCGAGGCTCCGCCTCAGACTGACGAGCGGTGTCCTAGCCTGGATTCCCAACCCCACCGGCCCTGTGCCGGTGGTTCTCCGTTTTTTACAACTAGCGCGGTGGGTACCCCGCTGTCCGGCCCCACCGGTCCTGCGCCGGTGGTTCCAGGGCTTGAACACCCCTTCGA
>JBHHYX010000283.1:0-7298 GCA_046757765.1 Acidobacteriota bacterium
AACGGCGGGCTCACACCCACCGCTCGCCCGGAGACGGTGTCCGCGCCGACAACCAGCTCCGGCGGAGGCAGCCTCGGGGTGGTATGCTCTGCAATTCTGAGCCACGTTTTTGGGGAGTCGACATCCTGCGCCTTCCTCCTGCCGTTGCAATCAACGGCGATAGCGATAACCGATTTCGATTCCGATGAAGACCCGGCTACCCCACTGCTGGTTGGTCTGAGGCGCCGCCTCGCTGAATTCCTGAGATCGTAATACTCGGACAGGCTCCTGGGCGGCCTAGCCCGGATTATGCGCCAGGTTTCGTCGCCAGGCGTCGGAAGCGCCGCTCTGACAAGGCGTTACGCCCGAGGCCCCCGGAGGCGTAGTCGTGCATTACGTCGAGGAGGCCGAGGGTGGGCAACGCAGTCAGTGCGGATGATAACGGCGCCGCAGCAGAAAGCTGGTGAATAGTCCGGGCTAGAGTTCCTTGATCCGGATGTTGCGGAACTCGACGGGGTCGTTGTGGCCCAGAAAGCCGATGTGACCCGACTGACGCTTCAAACCCGGATGTCTGCCCAAGACTTCGGGATCGGTGACATCATTGGTGTCCACATCCAGGATCGTCGTTCCGTTGAGAATGACCTTGATCTTGGTGCCCTTTGCAACCACTTCTTCCCGGTTCCACTCGCCTGCCGGTTTCAGATATCCGGTCCTGGCCGGGAAGACATGGTAGAGTGAACCATGCTTCTGCCACGGTTTGATGTTCTTATGACGCTCAGCCCGGTTGTCAATGATCTGCAATTCGATGCCGTCATAGGCAACGTCCCGCGCGCCCAGCGGAGCGCGAATCCCCAACCCATTGTTGGATCCTTCCTCGAGCTTGAATTCGAAGCGGAGGATGAAGTTGGCATACTCCTTCTCGGTGAGCAGATTGCCGCCGCCGCCGGGAGGACAGACGATCTTGCCATCCTTGACGAGATAACCCAGTTGGGTCCTCTTGCCCGTCAGCACCCAGCCGTTGAGCGTCTTTCCATCAAAGAGCGGCACAAAGCCTTCTTCTGAGCTGGAACCACGCAGACTGATGCAAACAAGCACCGCCATGGCCACGAGATAACCACTGTTCCATTGCATTTCTCCCCCCAATCTGAAGTTCTTGCTTCCCCCAACCTGCCGTGCTGCGGCTCCGTGTTGACTGTGTTGCGCTTGCTTGGCCTCTCCGCGTGACGACTGCGGAGGTCTTGGTCGCTGGCGGCCCTGTCAGCCCGGCGCCAAGATGAATAATGCGGAGCCTTGCCTCGACCCGGCAGCTCTCTCCTGCCACTCGGGACAGTGCCTCCCCCGCTTTGTCACTTGTGGAGTCTGAGAAAGACACTCAAGAGAGCGCTTCCAGGTCAAGTCCCGCCTCCCAGCGCGCATTCGAGTTCAGCAACTCGTCCCACCCGACCGTCTTTCCGCTGTAGGCCGCCTCTCTGCCCAGCATGGCGCTGAGGGCGGACTCCGCTCCCTGGGCGGCCTGATTGTGAAAGTGGCCGCTGGTGATACTCTCGACGAAGGCCTTTTGCTTTTCCGGATCGGCATTCTTCAAGGCCCCACCGAAAGAGCCCGCGGCAGAGAACTCGCTGCCCTTCCCCTGCTCGGCCGCCAATTCTTTGAAGTAATCCCACGGCTCATCACCCAATATGGCGACAGGCTGGCTGTAGTGAGCCTCCGAGACTCCCTTGCTGCCAAAAAAGCGCTCGCAGACATCCCACCACCCCTTGTTGAACTGAGTCGAGCTGAAGGTGACATCGATTCCAGTCTCATAGGTCAGCGTCAGGTTGAAGTGATCGTAGCAGTTGCCCGTGTTGTCGGCCACCTTCCGACCCCCTGAACCGGATGCCTTGAGGGGATGACCTTGAAGGACCCAGTTGCAGACGTCAATGACGTGGATGTTCTGTTCCACGATGATATCTCCGGACAGAACCCGGTCCCAGACCCAGTTACGCAGGCGGGCTTCCTGAGGCGAGGCCGCGGGCCACTCCGGTCGTTTCAGGGCGCCGCTGTAATAGTAGGCTTGGACACAGGCAATTTCTCCCACAGCGCCTTGTTGAATGCGACGCGTCAACTCCACAAAAGGAGGGGCGTTGCGGATCTGAAAACCCACATCCAGGCTGACCTTCCCCTCAGCCAGCTTGCCCACCTCCACCACTTCGGCCGCGCCGGCAACATCCACCGCCACCGGCTTCTCGCAATACACATGCTTGCCCGCCGCCACCACGGTTCTCAGATGGTGGGGATGAAAGTAGGGAGGTGTGGTGATCAGGATGAAATCGACCTCTCCCGAGTGGGCGATCTCCTGATAGGCTCGGGGACCGAGGAACATGCGCGAAGTTTCGCTCGCCGGGTAGCCCTTCTTCTTCTGGAGCTGATCGAAGTGGGCTTTGCCTTTCTCGAGTTGGTCGGGAAAGAGATCGGCCAGAGCTAGCACGCGGGTGTTGGTGTTGCGGACGAACCCGCTGCCGACCGCCGTGCCGCGGCCTCCGCACCCCAGGATCCCCATTCGCAGAGCGGAGTTGGCCCGGGATCCCCGCACCAGTCTGGAATTGAGAAGAGTGACACCGGCGGCGGCGCTCCCAATGAAGGCACGGCGGTCCATTTTTTGGTTTTGATGAGTGTTGTTTTTCATTGGCCCTCCTTGATTGTTTGAGGTCGGCTTCCGGACCGACAATCACTGCTCGTCCCTCGGATGGACTTCCCGTCCCGGCGGTCCGAACCGTCCGCCCTCCTTGTTGAGTCACCCTTCTCCCAGCTCCTCGGCATGCGTTGAGTCCGGCTCCCGGGACCTTGGCAGGGGGGCGCTTCGGCCGCTTCGTGACAATCCGGTGGTAGAACCCGAACGGCCTGAATTCTATCACGGCAGCGAGCCTGCTGAAGGTCTTTTGTTGTTGCCGGCCGGCCAAAACCCTAAACCTAACCAAAAATATTTGAAATTCCTCAGGGCAGGAGGCGACGGGATGAACCGAAGTCGTTCAGGCAAGGCTGGGAACGCCAAGCTCCAGCTTGGCACGAGGAGAGTGAAGGGTTCGGCTGGCCGAGCTGGAGCTCGGCGCTCCCGGCAACCGTTGCCAGGCTCCCAGAACAGGGCAAGGGCAAGGGCATTGTCGTCCAATGCAACGCGTCTGAGAGCAAAATTCTCAGAATTGCGGGGTAAGCAGCTAAACGGAGCGATTCTGTACGACGATAAGCACCAATCTGTTGCGCCCCGCTGGTCTTGTCGATCCTCGACATAGCGGGCGGGTATGGCTGCGGTCTCCGCAACCTGCGGAACACGACATCTTGGCGCTTCTTATCCGCAAAAGAGTCGCTCAACTCAGGGGGAAAAAAACGGGCACAGGGCTTTTCGCCCTGTGCCCGCTGGGGTCTTCAAACTGACCGCATAACACCTAGAACTTCAACTTCAAAGCGAAACGAATCACGCGCTCGGGAGCGTTTGAACTGGTGCTCAGAATCTGCATGAAGCGACTCGAACTAGCGCTGCTGGTCGGGTTATTGAAGTGTGGAGTGTTGGTGAGGTTGAAGAACTCCGTCCGGAATTCGAGTTTGGTCTCTTCCGTGAGCCTGAAGTTGCGGAAGAGGGACAAGTCCAGATTGACCCAGGTGGGGCCCCTCAGGATGTTGCGGCCGCTGCTGCCGTAGCAGTCAAAATTGGTGCAGTCGGCGCCCGGCACCCGGTTGACCGTCGCAAAAGCAGTCGGGTCGTAATAGGGATCGCCATTTCCAATTCCGCCGAGATTCTGCACTTCCGCCTTGACCTGGTCGGCTGTCTGGGAGTTGTTTCGCGTGTTGATGGGGCTACTCGACCCGACCGTAAACGGACTGTTCTGATTGGCTGAAAAGATGCCGTTGACTTGCCAATCACGCACCAGGAGATTGCCGAAACCACTGCCGCCCCGGCCAAAGGGCAGCTCGTAAACCGTCGCCAGTTGCAAAACGTGGGGGCGGTTGTAACCGGCCTGGGCGCGGTTCCGACCCAGCAAAGCCGGATCGTTCCAGTTCAAACCGGCCCACCCCTCGTCATCCGTCATATTGATGGCTCGTGAGTAGGTGTAGGCCCCTTTCACAAAGAGCCCATTGGTGAAGCGGCGATTGACGCTCACCTGGAGCGAATGGTAGTTGGAACTCAGCCACCCGTCCCAGAACCGGACAGTTGTTGTGCTGAACGGGTACAGCTGACGGCCAGTCGTCCCACCACCCGGAGGAGACCAGTTGATTTGGTTGTCGGCCAACTGGTTGGTGGTTTGAGTCCCCACATATCCCAGTGAGACCACAAAGTCGGAAGGGAGCTTCCGTTCGTAAACGAGGTTCCATGACTGGATATAGCCCCGCTGGATCCTGTCAGGCGGCATGGTCCTCATCTGGACAAAGGAAGGCAGCGGGATTCTCGCCCCCGGGCTGGTGTCCGGTCCCCCGAAAATCGGAATCCCGTCGGCAAGAGTGGTGGAAGCCACGAAGCTGTCCTGCACGGGGAAGTCCCCGGCAATCGTCAAGGGAAAGAACCCGCGCAGAGGCCGTGCAAAGGGAATCGGGCTGTAGGTAATCCCATAGCCGGTCCGGATCACGTCGTTGTCGCTCAGACGATAGGCCAAACCGAGTCGTGGAGCGAGGAGATGCTTGCTGACGTCAATGTTGTTGTCCAGGACCGTCTCAAAGCAGCCCGGCGCCGTGTCGTCGGCTGGACAGGGTATGATGTTGGCCAGATTCAGAAACTCCATATTCCGATCGTCACGACTGACGAGCGGGTAGAACTCATAGCGCAAGCCCAGGGTCAAAGTCAGCTTGGGCGTGACCTGCCAGCGATCGCGGAAATACCAGGCGTGCTGCCACTCGTTAGCGGTCATCAACTCCCACTGCAAACTCTTTCCGGCGAAGGAAGGCAGTCCCAACACAAAGCCGGCCCAGGCATTCTGGTCGGTCCCTCCGGCCCCACCCTTCAAAGCGGTGACGTTGCGGCTGAAGTTGAACCGCCCGCGCGGGCCGGCACCGATCTCAGGCTGCCAGTGGTTGAGCATATGCTTGACCACGTCGTATCCCCACCGAAACTCATGGTTGCCCTTGCTCAGGCTGAAGTTCTGGGTGAAGGTCAGGCTGTTTTCGTCGCGGAAGATCGGAGTCCAACCGTCTGACTGGCCGAAGGTTGAGAAACCGGACACGCTAAAGCGCGGGACTCCGCCACAGCGGTTAAACCCGTTAACTATACAGGCCTGCTCTTGTTCTGGAGTGGAGTTGGTGCCGGGAATACCCAACACGTCCTGGCCGAAGTTCTCCTTGTCAATGTCGGCCCCGAGGACCTCCTGGTCCATGTCGGTAAAGCCGAAGTTGCCATCGATCAGGAAGTTGGGCGACAGGGTCCAGTTATGTCCCACACCGTAAACCTTGACGTCGGTATTGCCTACACCGTCACCCAAGCTGCCGATGGCGCCGCCGCCCGCCTCTCCGAATTTCGGTCTGTTTCGGACCTCGGCGTCCATCCAACTGAACTTGCCCCACAATCGGTGTCTGTCACTGCGGTACCAGTCCACCTTGGCGTCATAGTTGGAACGGTTCATGATCTCCTGACCACCAATCTCAAAGTTTTGAGTCAGACCGGACAGGTTGGGAAGTGGAAGGAGATTCTGAATCGCCGTTGCCTGGGGAGACAGCCTGTTTGCCGGGATGATGTTGCCGGGGAAGGCCGTACCCGTCTGCGTCCCGTCGGGCAAGAACGACTTGGTTGCCGGATCATAAATGACCGTGCAACCGGATCCGGCCGGGCAGTTCCCACTGGCGTCGGGAAGAAAGGCGCTGAAATCACCGGCACGCTGATCTGCCGTGGGCAGGGTTGACACGGAGGAGGTGGAGCGGCCCTGAAAGGTTCCTTCATATCCTCCGAAGAAAAAGAGCTTGTCCTTGACGATGGGTCCGCCCAGAGTACCCCCGGTGATGTTCCTTCTGCCGGCCGGCTTGTCGGCCTTACCGTCGCCGTCAGCATCGAGGAAGTTGAAAAAATCCCTGGCATTCAGTGAGGCATTCTCGTGGAACAAGAACGCCGAGCCGTGAAAATCATTGGTTCCCGACTTGGTCACAACCGTAATGGCGGCACCACCCGCGAAACCCTGCTCCGCATCGAAGTTGTTGGTTGAAATGTTCACCACCTCGACGGTCTCCGACGGTGGAACAATCGCGCTGTGATGAGGCAACCAGATGTTCACGCTCATGGCCCCGTCGATTCGCGTATTGTTATTGTTGCGGGCGGTCCCATTGACGTTGGTCGTCAGTGCCCGTCCAGGGGTGTCGGTGATGGCGTTCTGGAATCTTGCCGGTGTGGCACCGGGAACCAGGTTGATCAGACTCTGGTAATTCTTATATTGGGACAGCGGCAAATCCTCAATTTCCTTCTCTTCCAGCTGCGCTCGAACGTCCGTAGTATCGGTCTGAAGAAGCGTCGCCGCCGAAGAAACGGTGACCGTTTCCGTGATTTGACCGACCTCCAGAACCACGTCCTGGCGTGTGACGTTGCCCACCGTCACCGTCACGTTCTCGGCCACGAACTCCTTGAATCCGGTCAAACTGACGGTCAGTTTGAAGATTCCGTCGGGCACGTTCTTGAGCGTGAAGCTTCCGGTCTCGTTGGTAATCGTTGACTGTGTGAAGTTGGTTTCCAAGCTGAGGATCGTCACCTCGGCTCCCGGAATCGCCGCCGCCGTCTGATCCACCACATTGCCGGCGATCGATCCGTAGAGGACCTGCGCGCGAGCCCGCTCGGAAACGGTCCACACGAGCGCCAGAATGCAACACAACCCGAAAACGACAAGGTGCTTTCGGTCAGAAAACTCTCTCATACCGCCCTCCCTTTCTTTGCATCAAGAGGTATTCAGTTACACCATGAAAAAAGCGAAAATGCTGAACAAATTCGTCACGCCAAAAAAAGACCGCCCTCTGGAAAGAGACTTACTGCAACTCTCATGCCAACTAGCGATTTACTGAGGCTGCCCTTCAGCATTTTTCCGCAAAAGATTCAGTTTGTCAATTGGTTAATGAATTTGTCGTTTGGAAAACAGGAGTGGACGCGAGGAGGGATTGATTCAACAAATTGTACGGTGGCGGACTCGATGTTCAATAATTTGGAGTTGGGCCCCGACATTTCACCTTTCACCGCTCCCCCGTTTGGATCTTGATCGATGCTGCCCGGGAGTCTGCTAAGCCGCCGGGGCGGCAGGAAAGACCCCCCAATCCCAACCTCGGTTTTCCCTTTCCAGGATTTAACCCGCATTTCTCACACCCAATCTACTGCGGCGGCGGAT
>JBHHYX010000284.1:0-7297 GCA_046757765.1 Acidobacteriota bacterium
CTGGCCTCGGCTCTCAGCACCCGAGCAACTACACGCTACAAGGGGGATCAGGGGGAGATTGACATCATTCTGCAGATGCGCAGCGGAAACCATGTGAGCCTGCAGGAGATCCAGAATATCAGCTTCGAGAACCGTCGCGGCGAGATGATCCGGCTCAGTTCGGTGGTCGACTATCAATACCGGAAAGGGCCGCTGGCGATCAAACGCGAAGATCGTAAGGCGGTGTTGAGTGTGGTCGGTAACACCGAGGGGCTCGGTTTGTTCATGGCCTCACAATTGGTTCGAGAGGCGCTCCAGGACCTGCGGCTTCCGCCCGGATACTCCTGGAGCATGGGTCAAAACTGGAGACACTTCCAACAGTCCCAGCAATCCAACGTCTTCTCCATCATTTTGGCCGTCATCTTGATGTACATCATCATGGCGGCTCTCTTCGAAAGCTTCATTCATCCGCTGACGATCCTTTTGACCGTCCCATTCTCGATCATCGGCGTGGCCGGACTCTTCTATCTGACCAACACGACGCTCAACCAGATGGCTTACCTGGGCATCCTGGTGCTCTTCGGGCTGGTCGTCAACAACGGCATTATTCTGATCGACCATATCAACACGCTGCGGCGGCAGGGCATGCACCGCAATGCGGCTATTCTTCAAGGCGGAATGGATCGTTTGAGACCCATCTTGATGACGGCCTGCACCTCTCTGTTCGGTCTCATGCCGCTGACGCTGCCCTTTATTTTTCCCAATTTTTTCGATGCGGTGGAAGGGCGGGCGCGAATGTGGGCCCCGGTCAGCCTGGCCGTCTTCGGTGGCCTGACCACCTCCACCTTTCTCACTTTGATCATACTGCCCACCATGTACTCTTACATGGATGACGTCAGCCGGGGGGCCACACGGGCGGTCCACTGGATTGGAAAGCTGGGTGGCATGCGCTTCGACAGTCAACTCGACCAGACCACCCGCTAGAGAAATCCCAAGGCTCCAAGCCTCAAATCTCAAACAAATCCCAAGCACCCAAGGTTCCAACCTTAAAACTTAAAACATTGAAGATTTGGGATTTGGGTCTTGGCATCTTGGGATTGTACGGGTTCAGTGGGAAAAGCGGGGTGAGGCGGCACCATCACACGAGGTGATTTTTCCCCCGCTTTTTCTCCGCTGCAAAGTCGGTACGGGCGACGTCAGGATTGTACAACCGCTGGACAACTCTCATAATACGGGAGGCCGGTGGGATGCACCCCCCTGCTTTTCTGCTTTGGCTCGGCTCTCAGGGGTCTGAGTAGGTAAACGAAGAATCGATCATCCAGGATGGACTCAATGCAGGACTGGGCAGGCGAAGTGGGACAGATCTTGATCCCGGAGGAACGAATCCGACAGCGTGTTTCGGAGATGGGCGCCCAGATCACTCGGGATTACCGGGGAGAAATGCCTGTATTTGTGGGGATCCTGCGGGGAGCGGCTGTCTTCCACGCCGACCTGATCCGCCACGTGGACCTCCGACTGCAGGTGGACTACATCTCGGTTTCCAGCTACGGCGCCGCCACCCGGACTTCCGGCCAGGTACAGTTGATCAAGGACCTCGAGAGTAGTATTCAAGACACGCACGTGGTCCTGGTGGAAGACATCATTGATACCGGCCTGACCATCAACTACTTGCTCCGGAACTTGCAGAGCCGCGGCCCCAGGTCAGTCAAGGTTTGCACCCTGCTCTCCAAACCTTCGCGCCGCTCAGTGGAAGTTCCGGTCGATTATGTCGGTTTTGAAATCCCCGACAAATTTGTGGTCGGCTTTGGGTTGGACTACGATCAGAGGTATCGTAATCTTCCCTTTATCGGCGTCCTGAATCAGATGTTGGACGAGCGGGATTGACCCGAATTTCTCACACTCGATCGTAGCGAGGCGGTGGAGATGCCCGCGGATACAAGGCGCCGCTTCCCGAAGGGAAATCCCAAGTACCCAGCCCCAAAATCCCAAAGGACAGATTGGTGCTTGGGATCTTGGGATTTGGTGCTTCCGAAGGCAGAGGGCCCCGCAGTCGTACTGGACAGTCCGTCGAGGAGCCCGACGGAGCGCAACGCAGTAGACAGTCGGTGAATAATACGGAATAAGGGAGGAACAATGTCCCGACTCGCTCTCCTGACAGGCCTTTTCGGCACACTGATGGTTGCCGCTCGCGCCCAGGTCGGCGTGGAGTACATCGCCCATGCCTGCTTCATCGTGGAATCCCCATCGGGCGTTCGACTGCTCATCGATCCCTACAATGCCCACCGCTGGCTGGGTTATACCTTTCCCCGCCATCTGAAGGCCGATGGTGTGCTCGTCACTCACCCCCACTACGACCATGACGCCAGTTACTATTTCGACGCCGCAACTCCGGTTTTCCGCAGGCCCGGGAAATATGGGCTCGGCGACATTCGGATCAGCGGGTTCGAAGGGAAACACGCCGACCCCTACGGAAAAGACTTTGGACAGATCAACACGCTTTGGCTGGTGGAGACGGGCGGTCTCCGGATTCTCCATCTCGGCGACAATGGTCCCTTGAGAGCCGCCAACATCGCCGCGGTCGGTCGGGTAGACATTCTGATGATTCCGATCGACTCGAGCTACCACATCCTGAAAGCGGAGGAGATCGACGCTCTCCTGGCCGCACTTCGCCCCAAGGTGGTCCTCCCCATGCACTACAAGATTCCCTCCCTCTATCCCGCCATGGGTGACCTGGGCCCCATCGATCCCTGGTTGGAGGGAAGGGGGAATGCGACTCGCCTTTCCGCCAACCACAAGGTCTTCTCGAACGACTCACTCCCAGCCGGTCAGGTCTTCGTCTTCCAACCCTCCCCCTCCGTCAAACCCTGGAGCGCTTCTCTGGGGCAGGCCTGGGTGGAAAGCGCCAAGGCTCGGCGCCTCATGCAAGAGGCGCCAGTGGGGGCGCGCCGCAAGGCGCTGGAACATATTCGTCAGGCGACCGTCCTGGCCCCGGATGTGATTGTCTTCTGGTGGGGTTTGGGATCCGCTTTGAAGGCGGCTGGACAAATGAAGGAGGCTATCCGCGTGCTCGAACATGGCTTGGCTTCAGCCGGGCGTGATGACTGGGAGTACTCGATGAGGAGCCGAGCCCTCCTGGCCGGCCTCTACCACGAGACGGGCCAAGATTCGCCTGCGGCCGAACAGTACCGGGTGGTTCTGCTCAACAGCTATCGAAGCCGCTTGAAAGCTGAGGCCAAACGCTTTTTGGAACCCTGAACCCGTCTCGCCGCGCACAAGAGGGCCGACTGATAAGTCAAATGCGTTCGGCTGGGCCAGAGATCGTTTGTGAGAAATGCCGGCTAGACCGACCTGTTGTTTCTATTTCCTCACCACACTGTCCCTTGTTGGCCCCGTCCCCGCGCAGCCTCACCCACTGAACAAGGTGAACCGGTACGAGTACCGGCGGCCCCAGATGGGCACCCTCTTCCGGCTGATTCTATATGCCCCGGATGAGGCGGCGGCACGCAAGGCGGCCGAGGCTGCCTTTCAACGAATTGAGACACTCGAGGCGATTCTCAGCGACTACCGATCTGACAGTGAGTTGGCCCGCCTTTGCCGGCTGGGACACCACCAGCCTCAGGTCGTGAGCCGCGACTTGTTCCACGTGCTGGAGCGGTCGCTCTATTTTTCCGAACTCTCGAACGGGGCCTTTGACATCACGGTCAAGCCGCTGGTTCGGCTCTGGCAAACGGCCGGCAAGACGCACCGTTGGCCCGACCCGGTGGCTTTGCGGCGTGCGCGGGCCAAAGTCGGCTACCGGCATGTCATCCTCAACCCGAGGATTCGTTCGCTTCGGCTGGAGCTTTCCGGAATGGAACTGGACTTGGGCGCCATCGGAAAGGGCTTTGCCGCCGATGAGGCACTCCGACTCCTGCGACAGGCGGGCATCCGGCGGGCCCTGATCGATGCGGGAGGGGACCTGCGTCTAGGGGATGCTCCTCCCGGCAGCCGGGGCTGGACCGTCCGCATAGAAGATCCGAAAAATGGAGCGCAACCAGGGCATCTGATCCTGCACGACTGTGCCATTGCCACCTCCAGCGGTGGTTACCGGTTTGTGGAACTGGGGGGCCTTCGTCTCTCTCATATCCTGGATCCTCACACCGGCCGGGGAATCCGCCAGGGCGGAGTGGTCAGCGTGCTGGCGCCGGACTGCTTGACGGCGGACGCTCTGTCGACTACCGTCAGCGTGTTGGGACCGGAAAAGGGAATGGATCTCATCCACAGAATCGACGGCGTCGAGGCGCGCATCCAGGTCCGGACCAATGGGAAGACGCTGACCACAGTTTCCGACGGCTTTCCTTCTCCCTCCCAACCATGGCCGATAGCAACTCCTGAACCATGAAACGGTGGCTCCACAGCAGATTGAAACCCGGGGTGGTTCTCACCTTTGTGGCCGGTTTCAGCTTGTGCTTGATGGTCGTTTACTTTTCCCATACGGCCTTGGAATATACCTCCACCGACGCTTATTGCCGCAGCTGCCACGTCCACCCTCAGGCTACGCGGTCCTGGAAAGCGGGTCCTCACCATAAGACCGGCAGCGGAGTCGTCGCTCACTGTGTCGACTGCCATCTTCCGCCCCAAGGACTCCCTCACTACGTGGAGAAGTTCAAGGCGGGCGGGCGGGATCTGTACGGGTATTACTTCAAGGATGTGTCGAAGATCGACTGGGACGCGCTCTCGACTCACGATTATGCCGTCCATTACACCTTCGACACGGCCTGTCTCCACTGCCACGTCAACCTGTTTCCGGTGGGGCTTTCCAACAAAGCGGTGGATGCGCATCTCCACTACAATCAGAACAGGGAGGATCTTCGCTGCATCAATTGCCATCTCTACACCGGCCATCACCACGAGCAGCTCCAGCCGCAAGTGCTGGAAGCGGCGGCCAAAGCCGCCCGCCCACCTGATGTCGAAAAGGCTCCATTGATCAGCCAACTCCAGCCTGGGGCCTTCGTGGATTACAGCGAGGTGATCCCCAACAGCGGAGTCACTTTCGAAATGGTGGCCATAGAAGGAGGGACTTTCCTGATGGGAAGCCCCGAGGACGAACCTGACCGTGAAAGTGTGGAAAGCCCTCAAAGAGAGGTTCGAATCAGTCCATTCTGGATGGGCAGGGCCGAGGTCTCCTGGGATGAGTACCTCGCTTTCTATTCCCAGACCGCCACCCGCGGCAGGAATGAGAGCGGTGAGAGGACCGATGCCATTACCGGCCCCACTCCTCCCTATGGTTCACCCGACCAAGGTTGGGGCAAGGGATCGCTCCCGGCAATCACCATGACCCACTACGCCGCACGAAAGTACTGCCAATGGCTTTCCGCCGTCACCGGCCGCCGCTACCGCCTACCCACTGAGGCGGAGTGGGAATACGCCTGCCGGGCCGGAACCACGGGGCCTTATTTTTTCGCCCCCAGGAGCCAGCGCTCCTGGATAGGCCGCTGGTGGGGTGGATCCGATCACGAAGGGCTCGGCTCCTACGCCTGGTTCCTCGACAACGGCAGGGCCAGAACCCATCCACCCTACTCCAAGGCAGCCAACCCGTGGGGCCTGCGGAACATGATCGGCAACGTACGAGAATTCTGCCTGGACAGGTACGATTCCCGCGCCTACAACGCTTCAGCCCCAGTCGTGGTGGATCCCCGGGGCCCTGCCAGTGGGCTGGAGCATGTCGTGAGGGGCGGGTCCTTCAAGAGTCCGGCCCGTAGTCTGCGCTCGGCTGCACGCGACCACACACAACATGAGGCCTGGCTCAAGACCGATCCCCAGGCGCCGAAGAGCGTCTGGTGGTATTCAGATGTCGTTGATGTCGGCTTTCGGGTCGTGAGAGAGTACGACCCCTCCGCATCCGGTTCAAGCCACAATCGAAAGGGAGACCATCATGAAGAACGAAAGAGAGAAGAAGGGACGGGAGACAAGTCTTGACCGAAGGGTCTTCATAGGCACCGTGGCGGTGACGGGCGCCGCCGCGCTGGTCGCCTGCTCAGTAGGCAGCGGACCCAGTCAGGAGAAGAGCTCCGCTGCGGGATCCAATATCGAGCCCGGACCGCGCAGCGCCCCCGACGGGGAGAGGCTCAAAGCCGGTCTGGTCGGCTGCGGGGGACGAGGGACGGGAGCCGCCCTCAACTTCCTGGAAGCCGGACCCCACCTGCAGATCACCGCTCTTGCCGACGTCTTCGAAGACCGGCTGGAAGATTGCCGACACAAGTTGAAAGAGAAGGCCAACGTCGAAGTCGCCGATGATCACTGCTTCCTCGGGTTCGACGCCTATCGACAACTGATCGATTCCGGGGTGGATATCGTGATGCTGGCCACGCCCCCCCACTTTCGTCCCCAACACTTTGCCGCCGCCGTCAACGCCCGCAAACATGTCTTCATGGAGAAGCCGGTGTCGGTGGACCCGGTGGGGATTCACTCCATCCTGGCCACTTCAGCCAAAGCGGACGCTTTCGGTTTGAGTGTCGTTACCGGCACCCAGCGCCGCCACGAAAGAAGCTACATTGAGACCTACAACCGCATCATGGATGGCGCCATCGGCGAACTCCGTTCCGCCCGCTGTTATTGGAACCAGGGACAGCTCTGGTACAAGGAACGGCAAAAAAACTGGTCCGACATGGAATACATGATTCGGGACTGGGTCAACTGGCAGTGGCTTTCCGGCGATCACATCGTGGAGCAGCACGTGCACAACCTGGATGTCGTCAACTGGTTCACCAACTCCCACCCCGTCAAGGCGGTCGGGATGGGGGCCAGAATGCGCCGGGTGACCGGAGATCAATACGATTTCTTCGACATCGATTATGAGTTGGACGACGGGATGCATGTGCACAGTATGTGCCGCCAGATCGATGGCTGCGCCAATAGTGTCTCCGAGTTCGTGGTCGGGACCCGAGGCGCCAGCAACTGCAAGGACACCCTCTACGACCTGAAGGGGCAAGTCGTTTGGAAGTACAAGAGCCCTTACGGGCCGGAGGGGGATAAGTCGCCCTACGTTCAAGAGCATATCGATCTGGTGACTTCGATTCGCACCGAGAAGCCGGTCAACTTCGCTGTCGCTACAGCCACTTCCACCCTGGTGGGTATCATGGGAAGGATCTCCGCCTACTCGGGAAAAGAAGTGAGTTGGGATGAAATGATGCAATCCGACCTCAGGTTGGGCCCGACAGAGTATGCCATGGGAGCCGTAAAGCTGGAAAAGATCGTTCCTGTTCCGGGAGGCGAGAAGGTCGTCTAGCCTGGATTATGCACCAGGTTTCGTCGCGAGGCGTCGGAAGCGCCGCGCTGA
>JBHHYX010000285.1:0-7280 GCA_046757765.1 Acidobacteriota bacterium
TCCAGGAAGTTTTGGCGCGTGTGATCCTTCGGGTCGAGACCTGGCAGCGGTTCTTGCTCGCACCGCTTCTTGAAGGGAGAGGCGGCCTGGTAGAGTTCGGTGACTCTTCGTCTCTTGTTGTAGAATTTACCTCCGGGCTTGGATGGGCCCAGGTAGCGATCTCGAATCGCCATCAGCTTCAATCGCGTCTCGAGCAGCGCGGGATTCACGGTTTCACCCCCAATTTCGATCCTCTGGCTGAGTTACCTAAACGAACTTACTCGATAGTGTAGCACACTCAGCTGAGGGAGTATGCCTATATGTTGCCTATTATGATATATTGAACGTGGTTAGTTAACAACTTAGTAACACCTGAGTTGAGCGATTCTGGCGGATGGGAAGCGCCAAGATGTTGTGTTCCCGCGACTACCCGACCGGAATCAAGGTGAGCGATCAACAAATCCGCGAGATCCGGATGACCAAGGCGGCCTTCCATGGAGAATGGAACTACACGATCGCCCCCAGGAAACCACGCCCCAATGTATGATTTATTGATGGACGAGTCCTTGGATTCACCTCCAGAGAGTTGCCGGACACCGCTTTTCGCGGGCCGGACAACCCTTTCTGAGGCCGTCAGAATGGTCTCCTCATAGCGCTTCTTTCCTTATGCATCTTACTCTCCTGGTCATCGCGGTTTCGGTTCTCTCCATGGTGGCTGGCGTCGCCATTTTCTTGAGCTGGGTTGTGCCTCAGATCGAAAGGCGTTTTATCTTCCGACCGTCCTCAGAACTGAGCCAGTCTCCTCAGGACGTTGGAATTGCTTTTCAGGACCATTTCTTCGAAAGCTCCGACGGCTGCCGGCTCCATGCCTGGCATCTGTGTCCGCCTCAGCCGATGGCTACGGCAATCTATTTTCACGGCAACAGCATCAACCTGGGGCTGTACGTGGAGATCTTTCGCGATCTTTATGCCGGTCAGGTCGAGATTTTTGCAGTCGACTACCGGGGTTACGGGAGGAGCAGCGGGGTGCCCAGCGAGAAGGGGCTCTACCGCGACGCGCTGGCCACGGTGGAGTACTTCAAGAATCGCGTGCAGCGGCCAGGCGAGGCTGGGGCGGTCCCGCTTCTTTACTGGGGGCGGTCTCTGGGCGGCACAGTGGCTGCCTTTGCCGCCGGAAAGATACCACCCGACGGGCTGATTCTGGAAACAGCGTTTCCGAGCAAGAAAGCCATGCTGGCTGATGCTCCGCAGGCCAGGAAGATGGTGCTCTTTTCCCGCTGCAGGCTCGACACAGTCGGCCATCTGCGACGGCAACAGTTTCCGGTCCTGGTGCTTCACGGCAACCGGGACAAGGCAGTACCACTGGAGCAGGGGCGGCTCCTTTTCGAGCAGTTACCCGGTCCCAAAGAACTGTGTGTGATCGAAGGGGGCGATCACATGAACATTCATCTTGTGGAACGCTCCCGATACATGAGTACCATTCGGCGCTTTGCGGAGCGATGTGGCGCCGGCTTTCGAAGGGAAGGAGACGCTGTTTCCGCTCCCTGAGACCCGCCTCGATCTGGCGCGCCGGCGGAGGCCACCCAGAGCCGCCGAGTTGCACTGTTCTTGCGGACAAGAAGCGTCAGAGTCATCCTGTTTCTTGGGTTCTTCCGTCCCAGGTGGCTTCTTTCCGGATCACCGCCTCGGCGGCCAGAAGGCCGGGGGCGCAGGTGACACCGCCTCCCGGATGACTGCCGCTCCCCCCCAGAAAAAGGCCGGCCACGGGCGTGGCGTAACCGCCGGCGCAAGGAGCCGGACGCAGGGAGAGGAGCTGGTCCAAAGCATGTTCTCCGTGGCAGACGTGCCCCCCGGTCATCCCGTAGCGTTGCTCCAGGTCCAGGGGCGTCAAGACCTCCCGGGCCACAATCAACTGCCGTAAACTGGGAGCATATCGAGCCAGCGCCTCGACCACCGCATCGCCCAGAGCCTCACGTCTTTGGGGAGTCCAACCCCCCTCCAGCTCGTAGGGCGCGGCACCGGCCAGAATCGAGACAACGTGGTGGCCGCCAGGGGCGAGTCCGGGGCTGGACAGGCTGGGGACCCTCAGGTCGAGGAAAGGTATGTTGGAGAATCGACCGTACTTGGCGTCATCAAAAACCCTGTCCAACTCGCTGACGGCGCCTCGTCCGATCCACACCGCCTCGAACTGGACGCCGGGGCGGCACTGGAACTCCAGCGGCCCACTCAGCGCCAGGTGAACCTTGGCCGCCGTTCCTCTGGAACGGAAGGCGCGGAATTGATCTTCCACCTTGAGGGCAAGATGGGAGGGATGGATCAGTCTGAGAAACGTGCTCTTGGGATCGCAGGAGGCAACGACTATTCCCGTTCCGATCTCGTCTCCCGATTGCAGTCTCACTCCGGTGACGCGGTCACCGGACACAAGGATTCGGCTCACTTCGGCGCTCGTACGGACCTCGACGCCACACTCCCGGGAAGCGGCAAGCAGGGCCTCGATCAGAGCCGACGGTCCTCCCCGCAGCGACCGGTCCGCCGTGCACTCGTGAAATATCAGGTTGGCCGCGGTACCTGCCGCCCGAGGTCCCAGGAAGGAACCGAAGAGGGACGGTGCGGCCAGAAGCTCCGACAGGATCGGCATCTGGAAGTGTTCGCCCAACCAGTCCGCGACCGGCATGGGAAGAATGCGCATCACTTCCAACATGTCCCGTTTGCCCAGACGGCGAAGCCTCCAGGCACGCCTCACAAGATCCCAAACGTCTCCCCTGGAAAGGGTCATCAAAGGAGGCGGCGCCTGGTTGAGCAAACCGCGGATGAACGCCTCGATGCGCCTGAGGAACGCGCGCCACTGGAGGTAGGATTCCGCCTCACTTTCGGAGAAGGTGCTGATTTGCGGCCTGGACTTTTCAGGATCACGGTGCAACAGCAGACCGGCTCCATTCAGGCTGGGCGCGAAGACCGGAATGTCGTCGTCTCGAAAGCAGAGCCCGTGCCTTTCCAGCCCAAGAGAGGAGATCAGCCCGGCCCGCACCGACCCGGTATCGTGCAGCAATCCCGGCACCACGTAACCGGGATGGAATTCCTCCGCGGCGCACAAGCCCCCGGGGCGATCGCGCCTCTCCAACACGAGGACCCTTCGACCTTCCTTGGCCAACCTCAGCGCCGCCGCCAGTCCGTTGTGTCCCGCCCCGATGACGATCGCATCAGTACTCATAGCGCTCCCTCGGCCAGCAGGGTGTGTGCGCACAGGGCGCCCGGCGCTCCCATAATGCCGCCGCCCGGATGGGTGCCGGAAGCGCACATCCAGAGGTTGCGGAGTGGCGTCCGGTAGCGCGCCCAGCCAGCCACGGGTCTCAAGAACGCCAACTGTTCCAGGCTCAGTTCCCCGTGGAAAATATTCCCTTCGGTCAGACCGTAGGTCTGTTCCAGGTCCCACGGTGTGAGAACATGGCGGTGCAGAATCAGATCTTTGAGCCCCGGCATGTAGGCGGCCAGAGTGTCAATAACAGCATCGCCCAGGGACTCACGCTTCCGGGGCCAGTGCTGGGCGCCCTCCTGGAGATGGTAGGGCGCGTACTGGACGAAGATCGACATGACGTGCTTACCGGGCGGGGCAAGACTGGGATCGATCAGCGACGGAATCACGATATCCAGAAAGGGGCGCTTTGACGGGCCACCATACTTGGCATCGTCATAAGCCTCTTCGAGGTAGCGGACACTTGGGGCAATGGTGATGTCCCCCCGCATGTGGAGCCCGTCCCCGGGCAGGCAGGAAAACTCCGGCAAGCCATCCAATGCGAGATTGACCTTGGCTGAACTCCCCCGCATCTTGAATCGCTTCACTTGCCGGGTGAAGCCTTCGTCGAGGTGTTCAGAACCGACCATCTTCAAAAAGGTGCGATGGGGATCCACACCCGAAATCACCACCTTGGCCAGCCATTCGTCGCCGTTTTCAAGGACTGCGCCCCGAGCCCGACCCTCCTTGACGAGAATGCGAGCCACCGGTGCATCCGTTCGAATCTCCGCCCCGAAGCCCCTGGCCGCGGAGGCAAGGGCTTGGGCCACCTGACCGGTCCCCCCTTTGGAAAGCCCCCAGGAACGGAATGAACCGTCGATCTCCCCCATGTAGTGATGCAGCATCACGTAGGCCGTGCCCGGCGACCGGACTCCGAGGAAGGTGCCGATGATTCCGCTCACGGCCAAGGGCGCAATCAGCTCTTCACACTCGAACCACTCGGCCAGAAAGTCCACGGCGCTCATCGTCAGCATCTTCAGGTTGGCCACCATCCAGTCGGGCCCCCGGCTGCCGAGGCGGCGGCCCAGCCGCAGCCACTGGAGCCAATCGGATGGATTCCAGGAGGCCGGATCCGGGGCCGGATGATCGATCACCGGTCGGATCAGGCGTCCCAGTTCGCTCATGGCCTGGCCGAACTCCGGATAGACCTCGGAGTCGTGCTTGGAAAATCGCTCGATACAGCGCCGCGTGCGTTCCGGATCGCCGTCTCTGAGCAGGTAGCGACCGTCTGGAAAAGGGGTAAAGGTCGCCTCCAGCGGCAGAATCTCGAAACCGTGTCGGGGAAGATCGAGGTCACGAATGATCGACGGCCTGAGCAGGCTGACCACGTAAGAGCAGGCCGAGTACTTGAAGCCCGGGTAGAGTTCCTCGGTGACCGAGGCCCCCCCCAGTAGATGCCGCCTTTCCAGCAGCAAGACCTTCTTGTCGGCCTTGGCCAGATAGGCCGCGCAGCAGAGACCGTTGTGGCCTCCTCCGATGATCAGGGCATCATAGATGGCGGCCATCAGGGCTTCCTTTTTCTTTCTGGATTGAAAAACGGCGTTGGCACCACCCTGGCGCTGACGCTTCGCCGCTCGAATTCAACCGTGTGCTCGATTTGAAGACGGGTGCCGGAGTTCGCAAAAGGAGCTCGCACGGACGCCAGAGCGATACTCTTCTTGAGGATTGGCGACCAAGTGTGACTGGTGGCGCGCCCGACCTGCCTCCGGTTGTAGTGCACCGGCAGGGGCTCCCGGCAGGCTTGGGCGGGGAGATTGGGGGGAAGACCGTAACCCTCATAAAGCGCCTCGATCTCTTCCCAGTCCAGTTCCAGCCCCACCAGTTTCCAGTCCGATCCGTTCACTTTCTCGTCCTGAAGTGCCGCCTGCCCAATGAAAGCTCCCCGATCGAGATGAACCGTCCAACCCAGTCCAATCTCGTAGGGAGAGGACTTGCGCGACTCCAGAACCACCCTGGGGGCGCTGTAGTAATCCACTCCAAGCATGATGAAACCGGCTTCGATTCTGGCCATATCAACGGCATCCAGACCGGCCGGCAGGAGCCCGTAAGGCCGACCCGCCTGGATGAGCGCATCCCAAAGGCGAAGGGCGCCACGGTTTTCCACCCAGACTTCATAGCCCAAATCGCCGCTGTAGCCGGTGCGGCTGATCCAGACATCCAGACCGTCGAGCGTGGACCGTGTGACCCCGAAGAACTTCAACCGGTCCAGGTCCGCATCACTGCACTGTCTGAGAATGTCGCGCGAGGTGGGACCTTGCACGGCGACCACGGCGATGGAAGCGCTGGAGTCCTCGATTCTGACGTCGTAGCCACGACTCAGGCGCGCCAGCCAATGGTCGGTTGGATCGGCGGCCGTGACCCGGTAAAAAGTCTCATCGAGCCGGCTCACAGTCCCGTCGTCGATGACTTTTCCGGCGTCGTCACACCAGCAGCAGTAAGTGACGCGACCCTTCTTGAGCTTGCCAATGTCTTTGACCATCATGCGCGAAAGGAGCGCCCCGGCGTCGGGTCCACGCAGGTCGTACTTGTAGAGTGGAGTGACGTCGATCAGCCCCGCGGAGTGACGAATGGCGTAATACTCCGCTTCGTGGCAGTGGTCGTAGCTGCAAACAGCGTAATAGCCGGCCCAGTCCTTCCAGCGGTAGCTGACGCAGAGTGGCTGTGTCCGCTCATGAAACGGGGATGGGATCGGCATAGAGGTCAATATTACCCGAGTTGAGCAAGGTTTGCGGATGAGAAGCGCTCGAGCCGTAATCTTTCAAGTTGAGTCAAGTTGTGTACGGGACAACACATAGGCCGCGAACAAGTTCACAAACTGGTCAAGTTGTGTAATTGGCAGCAATGTGCGGGTTTGAGCCAAGTATTGGGGGTCGGTATCAGGACTCGGAAACCGCACTGATCGGCGGTATGAGGTTGCTCGCTACTTGCTTGCCGCCGAATTCTGAGAATTTTGCTCTCAGATGGGTTGCATTGAGGACGCGCGCTGCCTGGCCGCTGCCCTGCAAGCTGAACCGAAGCGTGAGCGCCCGGCCAAGTCCGGATGGCCACTCGCTCATGTTCGTGGTTCAGCGACTTGAGGCGAAAACTACAATGGCCGGCGGTCCCTCAATCCCTCTCCAGTTGCACATGTGATTCACATGTGAGATGCTGATTGGATGGCGAAGATGATTCAAGTCCGCAACGTCCCGGACCTCCTCCACCGGGAGCTTCGACAGCGGGCCAAGCAGCAGGGCAGAACACTGACCGATTACATCAAGCAGATCCTTGAGCGTGAGGTGGCTCGACCGCCGGCTGCGGAGGTGTTTTCTCGAATCCGCGGGCGTTCGCCCGTCGACCTGGGTGGCGACGCCGCCGACCTGATTCGCCAGGAGCGAGAGGAGCGAGGCGCCGTCTGAGACAGGTTGTATTGGATGCCTCAGCCTTGGTCGAGTACCTGCTGCGAACGCCAGCTGGGACGCCCATCGATTCCCTGATGACTGGGAGCGATTCCGTTCTCCACATTCCGGCCCTCTGTGACGTTGAGGTCTGTTCAGCACTGCGAAGAGCCTTGCTCCAGGAGAGGATTTCGGAAAGGAGAACCGCAGAGGCCCTGCAAGATTATATGGATCTGCCTCTTACACGACATGACCACCAGCCATTGATGGCTGGGATTCTGGAGCTTCGGAGCAATTTCTCGGCTTACGACGCTACCTATATCGCCTTGGCTGGTCGACTCAAAGCCTCCTTTGCCACAACTGATCGTCGGCTGGCCCGGGCCGCGCGCCAACGTTTTCCAGATTGGCAGGTCGTGCCTTGATCTTTCTCCTTGCCAGATCAGCGCGCCTTATTCATAACCCGGATTTCTCACACCCGGTCGTAGCGAAGAGCCGGAAGCGCGGCGCTGACAAGGCGTTACGACCGAGGCCCCCGGAGGCGTAGTCGTGCACTACGTCGAGGAGGCCGAGGGCGGGCAACGCAGTCAGCGCGGATGATTCCGGTTCTGCAGTAGACTCGGTGTGAGAAATGCGGG
>JBHHYX010000286.1:0-7247 GCA_046757765.1 Acidobacteriota bacterium
CTAGGAATTCCCTACCGGTGGATGAATCTTCGATGAGCCGGAAACACCTCTGAGTCGATGAGAACGTGACTCAAGCGAGTGTAGAGGGCGTAGAGTTCGGCGTAGAGTGAGGAGTTGCGCGGGCTGGGCAAGCACCGAGACTCCTCATCCAGGATCAGTCGACTCCAGACGAGGTCTGAGATGTCGCCGCCTTGGAGGCACCAGAAGGCCTGGAAAGCAGCCCCCAGTGCCGGTCCTTCCTGGTTGAGCGGGCAAACCACCGGCATTTGGAAGATGTCGGCGGCGATCTGACGCCAGGCCCGACTCTTGGAAGCGCCGCCGATGAGCCGGATTTCCCGGGGGTCGATGCCCAGTCCCTTCATGCGATCCAGCCCCTGTCGGAGCCCCAGCGTGACCCCCTCCATGGCGGCCCGAGCCAAATGGGCCGGAGTAGCCGTGGCGGGCCGCAAGCCGACCAGAACTCCAGTTCCCTCGGGAACGTCGGGCACCCGTTCGCCTTCCAGGTAGGGGAGCAGAATCAAGCCATCCGAACCGGCGCCCACCTGCTTGACGGCCTTCTCCAGCTCCTCTACGTCCCCCGGCAGGAATCCGGAGCGCACCATCTCCGTGGCCACCGTCACATTCATGGTACAGATGAGCGGCAGCCATCCTCCCGTGCTGTCACAGAAGGAAGCCACTTCTCCTCTCGAATCGATAACCGGCCGGGGGCTATAGGAATACAGGGTGCCCGAGGTTCCCAGGCTGGCCGTGACAATGCCCGCCTTCACGTTTCCGGATCCGATGGCGCCCATCATATTGTCGCCTCCACCCGAGCTGACCCGCACGGGAGCCTTCATGCCCCACTTTCGCAACAAGCTGGGACGGACTTCACCAGCGGCTTCACGGGAGGCAATGAGAGGAGGCAGGCAGTGGTAGAGATCCCGATCCGGATCGATCCAGGCGAGAGCCCTGCGAGACCACTGGCGGCGGCCAGTTTGATAGTATCCCGTCCCCGAGGCGTCACCGGGCTCGGCCACGACCTCTCCCGTCAAATAGAGATTCAGGTAGTCGTGGGGAAGAAGCATCCGATCCAGCCGGCTGTAGAGTTCAGGCTCCAGCCGTTTCATCCAGAGCACTTTGGAGGCGGTGTAGCCGGGAGGGAGCAGATTGCCGATCTCCTCCCGGTAGGCCGAAGGCCCTCCGGCCGCCTCCATGATTTCCTCACACTGGGGAGCGGTGCTGGTGTCGCACCAGAGCTTGGCCGGACGCAGGACCCGGTGTCCGGAATCCAGCGCCACCAACCCATGCTGCTGGCCCGAAACACCGATGGCTCGGACCCGAGTCATATCGAGTCCGCTTTGTCTGAGCAATTGGACGCATTCCTCCAGCGCCCGCGTCCATTCCCGGGGATGCTGCTCCTTGTGCCCTGGAGGAAGTCCCGGAATCAAATCATAGGATCTGGAGACTGAGGAAAACTTCTCCGACTCAGTGTCCCAGGCAAGGGCCTTCAGACTTTGCGTTCCACAGTCAATTCCGATCACGAGCATGGCAACCAGTACTGAGAATCATACCTGAATTGAGCGATTCTCGACGGCGGTAAGCACCAATCGCTCAACTCAGGTCATAATCTGTGATGGGATGCCTTTCAATCCAATATATTGAAGAGTCGTATTCTGTTGAAATAGCGGGAGATGTTTCCTCGGGGGCGAGGAGACCGATCAATTTTTTGAATTGGGCGGGGCTTCAGCGCTTCTGGCTCTATCTAAGAAAGTTATTCATTCACAGTCGTTTAAGGCCAGTCGTGCAAGGGTCGGCACCAGATTTGCAAGGTGACTACGACGGGCTGGAAGGGTTCTGTTCATAACACAGTCAGCTTGGGAGTTGAATGGCCCTTCCGGTCTGCCCCCTTTTTCACCAGCGGCCGCGGATTTCCAGCCCGCTCGGGATTGACTGCGCCTTCCCTGATACAATGACCGGCCTGAAACATCCTGGCACCGCGGGCGGTGCTCTGGTGGGCTTGAAATGTGGCCTGAGTTTTAATTCTACTCAGGCGTAGAGTTCGGTGTTCCCAAAGTGACAGATCAAGGAAGCGGTCATCGGCAGGAACTAATGCGGAAGCTCCTCTCGGACCGGCCCAAGCTGCACTACGGGGATCCTGAGATTTCGAGACTTCTGGAAGATCATGAAACGGCCCTTTCCCGAGCTTTTCTCGAGGCCGCCAAAGATCCTCGCCATCTCTGTTACGGGCCCGGTGATGAGGTCCTGAACTTTCTGGCCCAGACGGTTTCCAGCCAAAGTAGAACTCTGGAGACGGGAGCCGGCCTGACGACCCTGATCTTTGCCCTGAGAGGGACCGAGCACATCTGCATCACCCCTAGCCAGGACGAGATCAACTCCATTCGCTCCTGCGCCTCACAATACGGCATTGACCTGGAGAGAGTCTCCTTTATACAGGCGGCGTCGGAAAGATTCCTGCCCACTCTCGAGCGGCGCGAGTTTCTGGATCTTGTCCTGATGGACGGGAAGCACGCCTTCCCCTGGCCCATACTGGACTGGTTCTATTCGGCGGAGGCACTCAAGCGTGGGGGAAGCCTTGTGGTGGACGACGTGAATATTCCTTCGGTCCAGATGCTTTGCGCCTTCCTGGACGAAGACCCCAGGTGGCGGCTGGTGAAGCGGCTCTCCCGAACGACCGTGCTCTTTCAGAAGACCGCCCGGGACATCCACCAGGTGGCCTGGCATATGCAACCTTACGTGATGAAGCGCTACCGGCCGGCCAGCCGCCGTGAGAGGCTGGCCTGGAGAATACGTTTATTCTTGAAGCGATGGCATGGAACGGATTGATTCCTACCGGCCCGGCAAGCGTTTCTGGAATGGGCTCTCCTATGCCGGCCTGATGACGCTCCTTTTTTTTGCTCCTTTCGAGCGTTTGACTCCGATCATTTCAATTCCGGGACAGAAGGTCACCAACGTTGAGATGCTCCTCTTCCTGGCCCTGGTGTCGTGGGCGGCCGGGTGCTGGATGGGAGGCCGGGTGCCCCGTCTCAAGACAGGGTTGACCCTTCCGGCCGCCTGTCTGCTGGGAGTGATGGCCTTGTCGGCGCTGCTGGCGTCCGGCTACCAGAGTGAAGCCTTGCGATTCACGGCACGCTTCGGCGCCGGTTTTCTGGCCCACCTGCTGGTTGTGAACGCGATCACTTCGTGGCGGCGTCAGCTAGGACTGGCGATGGTCTGCGCCGGGGCGGGGACCTGTGTCAGTCTCGTCGGCATTCTCGACTCTCTGCGGGTGGCTCCCGTCCTCGAGTGGTTGCGGGCCTATCGGCCCACTGAAGCCTGGGTGGGAGCTCAGATGAGGATCAGTTCCACACTGCAATATCCCACCATTACTTCGATGTACTTGGAAATCGTCTTTGGGCTGGCGCTTGGCCTGCTGCTGGCTGCGGTTCAGAAACGCAACTGGTCGTGGGTCTTGCCCATCTTCGCCGCCCTCAGTCTGATGGGAGGCTGTATCATTCTGACTCTGACGCGTGCCGGGCTGGTTTGCCTTGCCGCCGCGCTCTTCCTGGCCGCCAGCTCGTGGCTGTTCAGGCGGGGAGCCGACCGGGGGTTTTGGGCCCTCGTGGTGCTGGCTCTAGTGATCGCGGCATTACTGGGAGGCACGCTCTGGAGCAACAGCGAGTACTGGCTGCGTCTCACGACTCGAAATCAGCTCGATTGGTATAGAGCGGAGTATGACGTTCCGGCTCTCCTTCGATTTGAGCCTGGCCAGCTTCGCAAGGTCCGCGTCACGATCACAAACACCGGCCGCGCGACATGGCACCCGGGCGGCCCGACGCCCTTCCGACTGGCCTACCACTGGTTGGCGGATAAGGAGCAAGTGGTGATCGACTACGAGGGTCTTCGAACCGATCTTCCCGCGTCCGTCGCCTCCGGCCGGAGTCTGTCACTTCAGGCTCGGGTGAAGGCACCGTCGCGCCCGGGCCGCTACCGCCTGGCCTGGGACTTGCTGCAAGAGCGGCGCTTCTGGTTCAGCGTCGAGAATTCCCCAAGCGCCTTGACACGGGTGGAGGTCAACGGAACGGCTTCCAAGGAAGCACCGCCCGAGACCTTTCCCATTCCGCATCCCCGGCTGATCCCGGACCGGGCTACTCTGTGGCGCGCGGCGGCGAGAATGTTGTGGACCCGCCCCCTGCTCGGAGTCGGCCCCGACAACTTTCGACTCCTCTATCAGGATTCACTTGATCTTCCACTTGGGGATCGGAGGTATCACACCCACAATCTATACGTCGAGTTCTTTGTCTGCACAGGCCTCATTGGCGGAGTGGTCTTCATTTGGTTGCTGTGGCGGGTCGTGGCCAATCTGCTGGGCCAGTGGAAGGAGTCACCCGGCGAGAGGCTGCCTCAACTGATTGGAGTTTCCACGGCTGTTCTAGTGGTGTTCGTCCACGGGTTCTTCGACTACTTTCTGGAATTCACCCCAACCTATCTCATGATCTGGACGACATTCGGCTTGGCTGTGTCCAGGCCTGGCGCCGGGCAGGAACAAGAAAAGCATGCGGATCGCGTTTGACGCCACCACGCTTCGTCGTCCCCAGACCGGGATCGGCTACTACACCGAACACCTGCTCCACCACCTCCTGACGGAGAGCCACGGGGACGAGATTCTCCTCATCTCCAATGGGACCATTGAGACCTCGACCACTCTGGCCGAGGCCGCCAGGATTCAAAGGGGGCACCCCTTTCCAGTCCGAAATCTTTGGCTCCAGACTCTCGCCCCCCTGGTCCTGCTCCAGAGCGGAGCCGAGGTGGCCCATTTCACCAACTCCATCGCACCCTTGCTCAAGAGTGTCCCCACCGTGGTCACGATCCACGATATGAGCCTGAGGCTCTTCCCCCACTTTCATCCCCGTCGCCGAGTTCTGACACGCCCCCTTGTGACCCTCACAGCTCGCAGAGCCGACGCAGTGATTGCCGTTTCCCACAGTGCCAAGCGCGACATTGTTGACCTGACTGGCGTGCCGGCGGAGAAGGTTCACGTGATCTACGAGGCGGCCGCACCCGTATTCGAGCCGATTCTGGAGGGCCAAGTCCTGGAGGAAGTGCGTCTTCGCTATGGTTTGGGCAACCGCCTTCTGCTTCACGTCGGTACCATTGAGCCGAGAAAGAACCTGGTCAGTCTGGTGGCCGCCTTTGCCCAATTGAAAAAGGAGAAGGTTCCACACCAGCTGGTCTGCGCCGGCGCCCTGGGGTGGGGGTATCGGGAAGTGAAGCGCCAGATTCGGCGCCTGGAAATCGGCAAGCATGTTCGACTTCTGGGCTACGTCCCCGTTGCAGACCTGCCCGCTCTCTACAACCTGGCGGAAGCCTTTATCTTCCCTTCCTTCCATGAGGGCTTTGGACTTCCAGTCCTGGAAGCCATGGCCTGCGGGACCCCGGTCATCACGGCTGGCCACTCCTCGCTGGCCGAAATTGCCGGAGATGCGGTGGAGCTGATCGATCCCCACCGGATCGAATCCATTCTGCAAGCCTTAGAGCGTCTCATTGACAACCAGAACCGACAGGGCGAATTGGCTCAGAGAGGCCTGGAGCGGTCCCGCCGCTTCACCTGGCACCGGGCCGCCCGGGAGACACTCCAGGTGTACCGAAGGGTGGCGGGATGCTGACCCGAACTTGAATTGAACTCTTGACGCGCAAGGCTAGTAAGACCCTCAGAATCAGTACTTAGCGAGGCGTTGACTGAGACCGACCTTTCCCTGCCGTGGTCCGACCCGATTCTTGCCACCCTCAGCTATCCACGGGAGAGAAGGGGATTCTTCCGGCGGACTGACGGGAAACGCTGGAAGTCGGTGTCGGCGGTGTGAACAGTAGCCCGGTGGCGCGAGGCGATGGCGGCAATCTGGGCGCCGGTTGTCAGATTTCCTGCCGATCCGGCCGCTTCCAGCCATTCTAAAGCGCGAGCGATGTCCGATTCCCGGGTCACCAGAAAGTCAGTGATTGAGCGCTCCATCCAACGGCCGACGTGACTCGCCGCTTCCTCCACCGACAGCGGCGCCACAAACGCCGCCCGGCTGGTGGCGATTCTGATGAAGGAAAACAGTACCACCGCGCAGAGTCCCACCGGCTCGCTGCCCGAGAGGCAATCCTGCCACCACCGGACGGCACCCTGGTGGAAGGGACTTTTCGAGTCGTAGGCATACAGCAGCAGGTTGGCGTCGGGTATGATCACGAACAGATCGTGTGGGCGAGGAGAACGCCGTGTACGGGTACGTGAACGAGTGCGGACCGAGGTGCAAGATCCCAATACACAAGCAGGCACTCACGCCCGCGGGGCCTGGGCCGGCAGGGAACAGATTTGAGCGGCCGGCAATTGCGGAGTGCGGGTCTGTAGTATTCAAACGGGTGCCCCACCGGCGCGGGGCCGGTGGGGTGGGGAGCCTTGGCCGCATCTTGGGAGTCTATTCATAACAATCTGAACAAAACCCGGAGACAGAAGCGAAAGTTTCCACAGGCTCTCACAAGCCCGGATCGTCCTTCTTCTTTCGTCTCTTCCGACGATCGTGGCGGGTCTCACGCCGATCTTCCCGCAACTCCTTGACGTCCTCCTCGAGTTCGCGCTCGGTGGCTTCAAAATCGGCTTTTTGCAGCTGCTGAAACTCGGCTAACAGGCGTCTTTGGCGGATCAGCCCATCCCCGTCCTCGAGGTCGCTGGATGAGGACCGGAAGCGGGCCAGAATCTGCCTCATCCGTTCGGCCCTTCCCGCCGCCGTCCGGACATCGGCAACATCGTCGCGGAGGTCTCTCCGGTCGTCTCGCTTCCCTCTCCGGTCGCGTCGCAGATCGGAGCGGTCGAGTTCGCCCTCGGCGACATCCCGGCGATCGTGGCGGACCTCCCGCCGGTCACTGCGGACTTCCCGCTGGCTCTGGTGAACTTCTTTTTTGGCTTGTTTGAGCTTAGCGCCGGCCTGCTCCACTTCGCGGCCCATGGCCGCCGTGAGCCGGTTGTGCACCCGGTCGAGTTCCTTCTGGTGGTGTTTCCGGCGCGCTCGATCGAAGTCGTTGATGAGTTCTCCGAATCTGCGCAGTTCCGTCTTGTCCCGGGCCAGCTGTTCTTTGTCCCGCTCGATCTGCTTCTTGTCGACTCGGCGTTCTCCCGCGTTTCGAATCGCCTGAGCGCCAAGAGGACCCGCCGGACCGAGAAGTATTGCCAATCCTATGAGACAGTGAGACGTTCGCATTTTTCCCCCTTTTGGCTTGACATCCGTGTGACT
>JBHHYX010000287.1:0-7235 GCA_046757765.1 Acidobacteriota bacterium
ACGAGAGACCCTTGAGAATGTTTCGGCCGGGTTGTCGGGCGTTGAACTGGCTGGCGCAGAGGCGTTGAAGACGTCCTCGGCAGGACGGTACAATCCTAGCCGGGACTATTCACCAGTTTTCTGCTGCGGCGCCGTTATCATCCGCGCTGACTGCGTTGCCCACCCGCGGCCTCCTCGACGTAATGCACCCCTACGCCTCCGGGGGCCTCGGGCGTAACGCCTTGTCAGCGCGGCGCTTCCGACGCCTCGCGACGAAACCTGGTGCATAATCCGGGCCAGCAGAAGGAGGAGCCCGGTCGGATCCCGGGCTCAGAAGCTGCCACCAGTCAGACTGATTCCAACGTCCGGGTAACCTGCCCCTGTGCCCGAGGATCGACCCCTTACTGTGACTGGGTGGGAGTGTAAAGATTGACCATCCTGAAGGACCGATACAGCCCATGTGAGGTGCGAAGCCTGAAAGTTTCGGTCCCGTCCGGCAACAGTTCTTGGGAAGTGCCGAACTGTCCGTCCCGATCAAGCTGCAAGCCGGAATCAAAATGAAAATTGCCGTTGGCCAATTCCTGAGCGCTGCCCACGCCCAGAGAATAGCTTCCCAGGTCTTGACTCAGCTCCAGCGTTGCGGTCATGTTCGACTGGTCGATCGAGTAGACCTGTCCCCTGCTGAAACACATGGTCGGATCGAGTGCACAGCGGGTGTTTCCGTTGTCGAACATGATAAGCTTATTCACACCGATGTAGTTGACATCATGTTGATGACTGTGGAAGGGAAACGGGTCCCCGCCGGTCGAGGTCAGATTGAAGTCCCCTTCCGGCCCCAGGCGCCAGAGAACGGCTCCCGAGCCTGAGCCGTTCTGGTAGTCGATCTTCAGCACCCAGTCCTGGTGCCGCGAGGAGAGCAGCAGACTCCCGTCGACGGTTGAGTAGTCGATTGAATTGGCGTGCAGCCAATCATTGGCCTGACCGGCAAGCGAGAGGTCGGGACAACCAGGCCCAGGACATTTCTCGCCCAGTACGGCGATCCGGGAGAGATCCAGATGATCGTAGGCATTCCAAGCCCAGATGACCTGAAAGTCTTCATCCAGGGCGACGATGTAGTCCCCGATCACGTCAACCGGTCCCGGCCCCTGTACATCTGTCACAATCCGCTCCGTGTAGCCCAAAGCCACGGTCTGGCCAGTGGGAAGGCGGCGCGCCTCGTGATGAAAGCCGGTGAAGATGTCGGTGAATCCCATTGCAAACAGTTGCTCTTGGATCCGTCTTGCGTTGGTCTGCCGGACCACATAACCGGCCAGGTCGATCTCAGCCAGGATCTCCTGGCTTTTCTGAGAACCAACCTGATCACGTGCGGAGAGAAAAGTGCCGCCTGCAACTGGGCGGAAAATGGAGGGTTTGGCATCCTTGTGTCGGAGATAGTACCAGGTCAGATGGCCTTTCAGGTCGGTTGCCATGGGGTAGACCTTGGTTTCCGGATCGAGCGAAGCGCCAACAAAGGCCGGCGTCTGCAGCAGCACCATTTCGATCAGACTCTCGGTTAAGCCGGGTGGATCCTCCACTGTGAAAGTGGCTTTGGCCACAGGAACCGCCTCCGTGACAAACTGAACCGGCTGTCCCAAATCCATAGTTTGCCCGCTGGCATCCACCACCTGGTGCCGCATGGTGTAGCGTGTTTGTTCTCTCATCCCGGCGACGTAAAAGTTCATGCTGTACTGCCCGGTGCAGGGTTTGAAAGCCGTGGCGTAAAAGGCCGGTTGCAGAAACTGAGACTGGAACAGGACTCGCATCCGCTGATTTTCCGGGCAGGCCGGAGCGCTGTAAAGAGCCACCAGGGCATGATCGATGTGAGTGACCACGGGTCCACCGGCCTCTCTTGACACCATCGCGAAGATGCGCGCCGCCTGATGCGTCTCACCTGTGCTCAGATTCCGGACCGTGGCCACAACGAGATACTCACGCTCTTCGATGGGCGTCCACTGGAAGACGTTTTCTGGGCGGAAGTCATAGACGACCCGAAGCGGCTCACCTCTGGGAGCGATACTCAACCGGTAATCCATGGGATCGGTTCCGGTTGCCGTGACCGTCCAGTTGATCGGTGTTCCGACCGGCTGACCCGAAGGTAAATCGGGCGCCAGTTGAACGTCGGCAATAGCTGGCATAGTGTGAGCCAGGGCCATAAGAAGTAGAAGAGAAAGTTTCCGCATCGAGTCGAGTACCTCCCTTTTTATCACTCTTTGATGTGCTTTGATTTTATGTCTGTACAACTTCCGTGTGCAAGTCGGTGATTTCGAAGCAGCTAACGAACCTCCGCCCCAGACCGACGAGCGGTGCAGTGGCCGTAATTCCCAACCCCACCAACCCCGCGCTGGTGGTTCTCGGCTTTGACGGGACCCGTCCCAAGTGGCGTCGAACCCTGGCCCGTATTACTCACCAACTGTCTACTGCAGCGGCGAAATCATCCGGGCTGGCTGCGTTACACTCGGTCGGCCTCCTCGACGTACTGCACGAGTACGACTGCGGGGGCCTCCCTCGCAAGCCTTGCCAGCCCGGCGCCTTCGCCGTTTCGTCACGAAAGCCGGTGAATAATCCGGGCTAGACTTCACTCGCAGGATCTCCTTGTCCTTGCGAACTGCGGGGACTTCCACCGTCCTCGAACGAGACATAAAACGGGCCGGAGCATCGAAAATTTCCCGCTCTGCCGGCTGAAGCCGTCCGATCAACCCATCAGGAATAGACGAGCCCCGATTCAAAGGCTGGACTCATCTTAAAGAGATTGTCGCAATCGACCGTTATTTTACTATTACCTGAGTTGAGCGATTCTTGCGGATGAGAAGCACCCGATTAAGCTATTATATAAGAAATTCGACAAGAGGCAAAGCTTTTTTCGCGCGCTCAACTTTTCAGCTCGGCAAGAAGAAACATCCGGGACGATCCCAATCGAGCAAAAGTTCTGCAATGAGTTGCCCCATCCACACCCCGTCGCTGCATCAGGGCTCAAGTGGCTGGCTGTCAAACAACTCCCGAAGCTCTCCTGGCGCTGGAGGGAGTGCCGGTTCTCCCGTATCCAGTAGCACAAAACTCCGACAGATCAGCCCTTCGGCAGTTCTGAGAACAGTCGAGAAACCGATGACCCCAAGCTGAGGGAATCCGGGAACAGTGATCGGGATCGAGACTGGTGGATCGATCGCCTGAACTGGCATAGAGGAGAGGAGAATGGGGTCGGCATCCGGCTCGAAAAGGGAAATGCTCCAAACGGCAGGTCCCAGGACACCCAATAGAACCTCCAGGCGGAGGGTCCCGTCGGCATAAATGGCAGCAAGCTCTAAAGTGCACAGCGGGGGATCCTTGCGGCCCGTGTGCCGCAAATCATGACGAAACATCGGCCAGGGCGTATCCCCCAACCCCCCCGAACTCTCAATGGCATACAGGGTCGCGTCCGCTGAGCCAACGTAGAGAGTGCCGTCGGGTGAAAGGGCGGGGGAGGACCAGACACGATCCCCGGTTGCAAAGCGCCACTTTTCGCTACCATCCGGGTTGACAGCGTACAGGTTGAAATCGCTTGAACCCACATAAATGGTGCCATCGACCCCAACGGCCGCCGGTGATCGCATCCTGTCTCCGGTTGCAAAGCGCCACTTTTCGCTACCATCCGGGTTGACCGCATAAAGGGAGAAGTCGTCCGAACCCACATAGAGGGTGCCGTCGGCGCCAATGACCGGCGAGGAGAGCACACGCTTTTCGGTTGCAAAGCGCCACTTTTCGCTGCCATCCGGATTGACGGCATAGACATTGGAGTCATACGAGCCGGCGTAAATGGTGCCGTCGGGAGCGATGGCCGGCGAAGAGTACACATTATCTCCGGTTGCAAAGCGCCACTTTTCGCTGCCATCCGGATTGATGGCATACAGGTTGTGGTCAAACGAACCCACATAAATGGTGCCGTCGGGAGCGATGGCCGGCGAGGAGATGACAAGCTCTCCCATCGCAAAACGCCACTTCTCGGTTCCAATCTGGGCCCAAGCAGAGTTGACACAAAACCAGGCGACCAGAAGGCCGATCCATCCCCGAACAGGTCTCATTGTTCTGCCCTTTTCTTCCTGAGTGCACCAATTCGGTCCAAGTCCCCGCCTGGCTGAGACGCATGCTGCCTCTTTGCCCCAATTCCCTGGCGCGAAGAAGTGGGCAGGCACACACCTGGGACGAGGAGCCCACGGTCAGACCGCCAGAGTCTTCAAACGAAGCCACCGGAGGAAATCCTACTGGGCATAGATAGGATCGTACAAGCTTCTCAGTCTGAAGGTCCGATAAAGTGAGTAGGACGTGCGGAGCTTGAAGTTCTGGCTCCCATCGGGCAGCAGTTCCTGGCTGGTGGCAAACTCACCAGCCCCCAGTTCGAACTGGAGGCCCGAATTGAAGAAGAAGTTGCCGTTGAGGAGCTCCTGAGCGCTACCCACGCCAACGGAGTAGCTCCCCAGGTCCTCACTCAGCAGCAGCGTTGCGGTCATGTTCGTTTCGTCAATCGAGTAGACCTGACCTCGGCTGAAACAGAGTGAGGGATCGAGTCTACAACGGGTATTGCCATTGTCAAACACGACGATCCCGTCAAAGGTGTTCAAGAAGTTGCCGTCATGTTGGTGGCTCTGGAAAGGAAAGGTGCCGCCGCTGCTCAGGCTGAAGTCCCCTTCCGCTCCCAGTCGCCAAAGAACTGCGCCTGAACCGGTTCCGTCCTGGTAGTCGACTTTGATCAACCAGTCCTGGTTTCGCACCGAGACCAGCAGACTTCCGTCGACGGGCGAGTAATCGATGGAATTCGAATGCAGCCAGTCATTGGCCTCTTCAGCCAGGAAAAGGTCACGCGGGCAACCAATCCCGGGGCACTTCTCATTCAGAACAGCCCTCCGTGACAGATCCAGCTGATCGAAGGAGTTCCAGGCCCAGACGACCTGGAAGTCCTCATCCAGAGCGACGACGTAATCCCCCAGCACGTCAACCGGTCCCGGCCCCTGTACATCTTCCACAATCCGCTCCGTGTAGCCAAAAACGACGATCTGGCCGTTGGGAAGCAGCCGCGCTTCGTGGTGCAAGCCGGTGAAGATGTCGGTGAAACCCATGGCAAACAGCTGCTCTTCGATCCGCTGGGCGTTGGTCTCTCGGAGAACGTGGCCGGCGAGGTCGATCTCGGCCAGGAGGTCTCTCCCCGTTCCCAGATCGTTCTCACGGACGGTCAGGAAAGTGCCACCTGGAAGGGGCCGGAAAATAGCCGGCATCAAGTCTTTGTGACGGATATAGTACCAGACCATGCGACCAGTCAGGTCGGCCGCCATGGGATAGGCCGGGGTGTCCGGATCCAGTGGGGCAGCGACAGCGGAGGGGGTTTGCACGATCACGCTCTCCACCAGACTTGCAGTCGCATCGGCTGGATCTTCCACCGTGAACGAGGGCTGAGGCACCGGAATTGCTTGGGTCAAAAATTGAACCTTCGGTCCCAGTTCTACAGTGCTGCCGCTTTCGTTCACCACCTGGTGGCGCATCGTGTAACGAGTCCGCTCGCGCATTCCGCCGACGTAGAAGTTCATGCTGTGCTGCCCCGTACAGGGCTTGAAGCTGGTGGCGGAAAAGCCGGGCTGCGCTAGCACGGATCGGAAGAGGACTCGCATCTCATGGCCTTCTGAGCAGGCGGGAGCGCTGTAGAGAGCCACCAGGGCATGATCGATGTGGGTGGCCACAGGCCCGGCGCCGGCTCTGGATGTCACTGAAAAGAAGCGCGTCGCCTGCATGGTCTCCCCGGTGGTCAGATTTCGCGCCGTGGCCAGAAGGCGGTACTCGCGCTCCTCGATTGGAGCCCACTCGAATACGTTCGTGGGACTGAAGTCATACATTATCCGAAGCGTCTCACCTGTCGGTGCGATGCTCAGCCGATAATCCATGGGATCGATCCCCGTCGCCGTGACCGTCCAATTGATGATGGTTCCCACCGGCTGGCCCGAGGCCAAATCCGGCACCAGTTGAATATCGGCCATGGCGGGAACACTGCATGCAAGGATCATTAGAGCCAGGACAACAAATCTACGCATCGACTCAAACACCTCCCGTATGATTGTGTTTTGATACATTTCGATTCCACTTGCCTCCCTTCGCATTAGCTGTAACTCTCGCCCGGCAGAGCCGGGAGGACTCCCCCCAAGGTTCTAGAAAACTCCAACCAACCTGAATGAACCAGGGAAACTATATTGTTATCAATTTTAACGTTGAACCACGCGCCCGGCAAGCGCTTTTTTATAATGATGGATTTCCAAGCCGGAGTTCCCTCTTATCGAATCGACTCAAGTACCTGAAAATAATGGGGAAAGAATTGATTTGTGAGGTGGTGCGTACCGGTACTCTTGTACTGGATACAGTTTAGGTGTAGCGAGCAAACTCACACCGCTGGGATTCCCTTGTCCTGCCGCTAAACACGTACGGCCCTGCGCCCGTGGTTTCCGGGTTCGCCGGGACCGGCCCTTCATGGAGTGTCAGACCCGCCTTCCACCGGCACAGGGCCGGTGGGGGCCTCCGCTCCTCAAACGCGAAATCCTGAACGTAGGCCAGGCTACGCCTGAGGTTTCGCTCAATCGTTGGCGGCCAGATCTGGTGCAAATCTGAACGCCAACTCTGCGAACCTAATGCGCAAACCCTCAGTCCAGTTTCCACTCCGGAATGGCATTGGGATCGACCGGACAACCGAGGGCCTCGAATTCGTCTGTTTTCAGGTAGTGCACCACCGGGTGATACGGTCCCAAGGCGCCGGGACGATTCCGTCCCACCAGGGACTGATCATAGTCGGGCTCCGACCATGACCCCGTGTCCCAGGGGATGTTTTCAGCCGAGGGGCTGAACTCCTGCATGAAGTGATCCGGCCACACGCTCATCCAGCGAATGGGCACGCCCTGGGTGGCATCCGGCCCGAAGTCCTGCCAGGTCACACCGCAGGCCGCGGTGGCGTTCGAGGGCCGGTCTTCCGGCCGCGACCAGACAATAACGTAGTCCCTGTCCTGGTTGGTGGTGATCTCGTCATCCATCAGGCAGCCGTAGACGATCTGGCGGAACGGGATCGGCTCCGAAGGGCCGTTTGCCGAGTGGCAGATTGACCAGTAACGCGCTTCGGCGGCCTCCATGGTGGCTTCTCCGTGTCGCGTCCGAGGCGTGGTCGGCAGGCGGCCGGTGATGGCATACACGCCCTTTCGGCCGAGAAAGAAGGGCCG
>JBHHYX010000288.1:0-7201 GCA_046757765.1 Acidobacteriota bacterium
CCTGAGTTGAGCGATTCTGGCGGATGGGAAGCGCCAAGATGTTGTGTTCCCGCGGGTTGCGGAGACCGCAGACATACTCGCCTCGGTTCTGTCGAAGATCGACAAGACCCGCGGGGCGCAACAGATTGGCACCTAGCGCCGTCCACAATCGCTCAATTCAGGTTATACTGAAGCGGGCGTGGAGGCCCTGCCAGGAATGGCTGATCTTTCGGTGAAACGTGGCAACAGAGTCGCAGGGGAAATGGCAAAGTGTCCGCTGGCTGGCGGGCGTGTCACGCTCGCGAGCGGGAGGAGCGTTGTCTCTTTCGCTGCTGGCGGCCTCGCCTTCGTGCGCCAAGGTGGCAGACCCACGTCCCCCCATTGTTCTCATGCCCGCAACCATCCAGGATCTCCAGGTCAGCCGCGTTGCCGACCGCGTGCAGGTTCGCTTTTCCCTTCCTTCCGGAGACATCGAATCAATTGAGATCTACCGGCAGTGTGATCCCCGCAACCCCAAGGGGGGGATCCACCTTTTGGCGGCACTGGGCCGCGGCCAACTGAAAGTCACTCGCGATCCCACTCATTTTCTCTACCAGGATCGGATCGGTAGCCGGACAATGCCCTGCCGCTATGCCGTCCGGTTCCTCAACCGCCAAGGGACCCGATCGGAGTTTTCCAATTTCGCAGAAACGGTCACCCTTGTTCCGGCGGCACCACCCCGCAATCTTTCCTACCAGGTTCACCAGGAGCGGATCCTTCTGGCCTGGGACCCGCCCGGGGAGAACTTTGACCGTTCTCAGCCTGTGCGCATCGTGGGCTATCTCATCAACGGCATCGATTTCGTGACGGGGAATCAATACGAAGACCACAAGTTTCAGTTCGGACAGGAGCGGACATACCGGGTTCAGACCGTGAGTCGGAGAGATCAGCCGCCGGTTTTGAGCGATCCTGTTGAATTGACTCTGGTCCCGAAAGACGTCTTTCCACCGGCCCGGCCCCGCAATCTCACTGCCCTCAGATTACAGGGAACAACCCGCATCTCCTGGGATGCCAATGGGGAGAATGACCTCCAGGGTTATCTGGTCTACCGTGGCTTGACTCCCGGCCGTTTCCAAAAGTGGTCCCCTTTGATTAAGATCAACCACTATGCGGATGAGAAGGCGACGGCGTCGGGCAGGTATTATTACCGGGTAACGGCAATCGACAAGTCAGGTAACGAGAGTCCTCCATCGGAAACTGTTACCATCACTCTTCGGTAGCCCGGATTCCTCACTCTCGGTCGTAGGGAAGAGCCGGAAGCGCCGCGCTGGCAAGGCGTTACGACCGAGGCCCCCGGAGGCGTAGCCGTGCACTACGTCGAGGAGGGCGAGGGCGGGCAACGCAGTCAGCGCGGATGATTCCGGTTCTGCAGTAGACCGGGGGTGAGAAATGTGGGCTGGGCTCAGATCAATGTAAAGGAGTTGGCAAATGAAACTTTTTCTCGACACGGCCAATATTGAAGAGATCCGGGAGGCGGCCTCTCTCGGAGTCGTGGACGGAGTGACGACGAATCCCTCTCTGGTGGCAAGAGAAGGACGCCCTCTGAGCGAAGTCGCCCGGGAGATCTGCGACATCGTGGACGGTCCGATCAGCCTGGAAGTCGTCTCCACCGAAGCCAGCGAGATGATTCCGGAAGCCAGAAGACTGGCCAAGATCCACGACAATGTGGTGGTCAAACTGCCCACCATCCGGGAGGGACTGAAAGCTCTAAAAATCCTGAGCGGCGAGGGCATACGTGTCAACATGACTCTGGTCTTTCAGGCTGCCCAGGCCCTCCTGGTGGCTAAGAATGGAGCCACCTTCGTCAGCCCTTTCGTGGGACGAATCGACGACATCAGCACCGGCGGGATGGAACTGATCTCGGACATTCTCACCATTTACGAAAACTACGCCTTTGACACCCAAGTCCTGGTGGCCTCAGTGCGCCACCCCATCCATGTGGTTGAGGCCGCTCGCTTGGGAGCACATATCGCCACCGTGCCTTACAAAGTGTTGGAGCAACTGCTCAAGCACCCGCTGACGGATGTGGGGCTGGAGAAGTTTCTAGCCGACTGGAAGAGGCAGAACGAACTGGTCCACAGTTGACCCGAGATCCCGGCCCGCGGTTCTCACAGTCTTTAATCAATAGCCATGAGGAGTCGAGGACCCTGCCCCCACAAGACTTGCGACCAAGGGCCGCGCAAGCGTACTGTACAGTACGTCGGCCAGGCCACCGAGCGTAACAGAGTCAAGGTGGAGGCATTCGGTGTGCGCAATGGGTCGTTGTGAGAAACGCGGGACCGTGTCGGAGACGTTGAAAGGGCCAACAGCAGCGGCGAGGTAGTGGTGCCCAGCGTCTCTTTTCAACCACTTGGCCGCTTGCCCACAAGGGCAGTGAGTCTTGGAGAGGTGATCGTGTCGTCGCTCGAGTCAAGATCTTCGCGACAACTGAAGCTGGCCGAACTCAAGAGGCGCCAGCAGGAAGCAGAAGCGGGCGGAGGATCGACCCGCGTGCAGCGCCAGCACGAAGCGGGAAAGATGACTGCCCGTGAGAGGATCGAATTCCTGCTGGATGAGGGCACTTTTGAGGAACTCGGCAAGTTTGTCGTCCACCGCTGCTCGGACTTCGGCATGGGAGCAAGAAGGATTCCCGGCGACGGGGTGGTGACCGGATACGGCAAGATCGATGGCCGGCTGGTGTATCTGTTTGCCCAGGACTTCACTGTCTTCGGGGGAAGTCTCTCCGAGGCCTACGCGGCCAAGATCTGTCAGATCATGGACCTGGCCATGAAGACGGGCGCCCCGGTGATCGGCATTAACGACAGCGGGGGCGCCCGCATCCAGGAGGGCGTGGTGAGCCTGGGCGGTTACGCCGACATCTTCCTGCGGAATACTCTCGCCAGTGGCGTTATCCCACAGATTTCGGCCGTCATGGGACCCTGCGCGGGTGGAGCCGTTTACTCCCCGGCCATTACCGATTTTGTTTTCATGGTTCACCATACGAGTTACATGTTCATTACGGGCCCGGACGTGATCCGGACGGTAACGAAGGAAGAAGTCACGAAATCGGATCTGGGCGGCGCCACCACACACAGCGCGGTCAGCGGTCTGGCCCATTTTGCCTCCCGAAATGACGAAGAGTGCCTGGCTCAGGTCCGCCAACTCCTCTCCTTCCTTCCCTCCAACAACCTGGAGGATCCTCCTTTCCGGCCCAACTCAGATCGCCCTGACCGCCAGGAAGTCAGGCTGGATACGATCGTTCCCGCTGATCCCAACCAGCCCTACGATATCAAGGAAGTCATCCGCTTGATTGTTGACGAGCATGACTTTTTCGAAGTCCACGCCCAATTTGCCCGCAACCTGGTCGTGGGCTTCGCCCGCCTGGATGGTCGGCCAGTGGGGATTGTCGCCAACCAGCCGGCCGTTCTGGCCGGAACGCTCGACATCAACTCCTCGGTAAAGGGTGGGCGTTTTGTGCGTTTCTGCGACGCTTTCAACATTCCTCTGATTGTCTTCGAGGACGTCCCCGGCTTCCTGCCGGGAGTGGCCCAGGAACATGGCGGAATCATCCGTCATGGCGCCAAGTTGCTCTACGCCTTCGCCGAGGCCACCGTACCCAAGCTCACCGTCATCACTCGCAAGGCTTATGGGGGCGCCTACTGTGTGATGGCTTCCAAGCACATCCGCACCGACATGAATTATGCCTACCCGACAGCCGAAATCGCGGTGATGGGGCCCGAGGGTGCTGTCGAGATCCTCTACCGCGGCCAGTTGGCCAAGAGCTGCGATCCGGAATCCTTTAAGAAAGCCAAGGTGGAAGAGTTTCGGGAGAAGTTTGCCAATCCGTATGTGGCGGCCGAGCGCGGCTACATCGATGAAGTCATCCAGCCTCGGTTGACCCGCGTCAAGCTGATCAGAGCGCTTGAAATGACCTCCAGTAAGCGCGACACTAATCCTCCCAAGAAGCACGGCAACATCCCTTTGTAGGTCTTTTGCCGCGCACTTGCCTGGGACCGAAAACAAGGCTGGAATGACGTTTCCCGCAAGCCACAAGAGATCGTTTGTGAATGATGTTCAAAAAGATCCTCATTGCGAATCGAGGTGAGATCGCCGTTCGGATCATCCGTGCCTGCCGAGACATGGGAATCTCTCCGGCGGTGGTTTACTCAACTGCGGACCGAGAATCACTGGCAGTGAAGCTCTGTGACGAGGCCTACTGGCTGGGGGAGGCGGCCTCCCTGGAGAGTTATCTGGCCATCGACAAAATTATCGACGCGGCCAGCCGATGTCAGGCCGACGCGATCCATCCTGGATATGGCTTCCTGGCCGAGAATGAAGAGTTCGCGCGGGCCTGCCAGGACAGCGCTGTGACCTTCATTGGTCCTTCGGCAGCCTCCATCCAATTGATGGGAGACAAGATCTCCAGCCGGACGGCCGTCAAGAAGGCTGGTGTTCCCGTCGTCCCCGGCAGTGAGCGGGGACTGGACTCGCCGCAAGAAGGGCTTTCTCTGGCCGCTGAGATAGGCTATCCGGTCATGTTGAAGGCCAGCGCCGGCGGTGGTGGAAAAGGCCTGCGCCTCCTTCGCAACGAGGCCCAGTTCCGCTCCATCTATGAGACCGCTCGCAGTGAGGCGGGCTCCTCTTTCGGGGACTCCACCGTCTATCTCGAGAAATACATCGAGAGGCCGCGCCACATCGAGATTCAGCTGGTGGGCGACCGGCATGCCAACCTGGTCCATCTGGGAGAGCGCGAGTGCTCCGTCCAGCGGCGTCATCAGAAACTGGTGGAGGAATGCCCTTCTCCCATGGCGAATCCCCCTTTCCGGCGCAGTTTGGGAGAGGCTGCTTTGGCAGTGGCTCGGGCCGTTGATTATTATGGCGCCGGAACCGTGGAGTTCCTGGTGGATGCGGGCGAGCAGGCGAAATCCCCACCCTTTTACTTTCTTGAAATGAACACCCGCCTGCAGGTGGAGCATCCGGTCACTGAAATGGTCACCGGCATCGACCTCGTTCGAGAACAGATTCGGGTTGCCGCGGGTGAGGAACTGGGCTATCGCCAAGAGGATGTCCACCTGCGGGGCTCCGCTCTGGAGTGCCGGATCTACGCCGAGGACCCCCAAGACGGCTTCAAGCCTTCGCCCGGCGTCATCTCCAGCCTTTTCGAGCCCTCCGGGCCCGGCATTCGGAATGACAGCGGCGTCCATGCCGGGGCCGCCGTCCCCCTTGATTACGACCCTCTGATTTCCAAACTGGTCGCCCATGGGCAGGATCGAAGCCAGGCGATATGCCGAATGCGCCGGGCGCTGGGAGAGTACAAGATCAGCGGTGTTCGAACCACAATCCCGTTTTTTGAGGCCCTGCTCGCCCACCCGGCATTCCTTCGCGGCGATCTGCATACTCATTTCATTGAGGAGCACAGGCTGACTGAATCGGTGAATGACGACAGCCTCGACACCGTCCCCTTGTGTGCCGCAGCCCTCTCCTTTTTTGCCACAAGGCGCCCACAAGCCCCCAGGAGAAGGGGCCGCTCCAGCAGTTGGAGAAATTACGGGAAGTTCGACCGGCGAATGGGCACTTGGTAGCGGGAAGAGCCGTTGAAACTAGAGATTCAGCACAAGAATCGGTACTACCAGGTGGAAATCACAGAGCAGCCAGACGGCAGCTTCCAGATTTGCGATGTCGACCCCGGCGGCACCTCTCCAGCACAGCCAGTTCGGGTTTTGGGTCGAAGCGCAGACCGCTGGACGCTGGAGATCGACGGGCGCATTGAAGATGTTCTCATCAGCAACGACGGGGAGGAGACGATCATCGTTTGGAATCAGCGGACCTATCCGCTCCACGTCTACCCCCGGAGGGACAGGGTGCTGCGAGAGAGCAGCACGCTTGAAGTGACTGGTCGAGCCACTGTGAGAGCTGAGATGCCCGGGAAGGTCATTTCCGTCCTCAAGAGCGTCGGTGACCGGGTCAAGCCGGGGGAGGGCTTGATTGTCATCGAGTCGATGAAAATGCAGAACGAGTTGAAGTCCTCCAAGGCGGGAACCGTGATCACTTGTGGTGTCGAGGAAGGGGCAACGGTAGGCGCCGGCGATCTGCTGTTCGAGGTGGAATGAAGATCTTTGGAGCCCTCAGGCGGGACCTTGCTTTCCAAGGCCCCGGAGAGCCGCATCTCCGGCTCTTGACTCCGAAGGCCCGGAGGGCCGACATTCGAGTAGCCCGGTCCGTGAGGGCCGGGTGGATCGCTCTCCCCCGACGAACAGGCCCGGAGGGCCGACACACAATTTGTTGACGGCCAAAAGGAGCCTGCGCTAAAGTTAGGGATGCAGCTCACGCGCCGTGCGGGTCAGGGGAACAGAGGGCCGGAGTGGAATCGTGCCTCTTGCCCACTCCCTGTGCACCGAGGTTGCCCTTCCTTTTTTGACCCCGAGGTCAGGCATCCGGGAGGAGATCGATGCCCTACACAAGTTCCATCGCCGGACTGTTCGCCCGGTCCCCCTTCAAACCCACCCAGGAACACATGCAGGTTGTGGAGGAATGTGCGGAACAGCTGGTCCCTCTCTTTGAGGCCCTCAGAGACTCGGATCGCGAGAAGCTTTTGGCCTCTCGACAGCGCATCCTGGAGCTGGAACACCAGGCCGACAAGCTGAAAAACGAGATTCGCGGTCATCTGCCGAAGGGCTTGTTCATGCCGGTGGACCGGCGCGACCTGTTGGACCTGCTCCACGCTCAAGACTCGATTGCCGACACGGCCCAGGAAATCGCCCGCCTCGTCACCCTGCCCAAAATGCACATACCCGGCCCGGTGAAAGAGCTGGTGATGGCCTGCGTCCGGAGCAATGTGGAGGCAGCCCGGGAGTGCGGCAAGATCATCGGACAGTTGGACGAGCTTCTCGAGGTGGGGTTTCAGGGGCGAGAGGTGCAGCGTGTGGAGGAGATGGTCGAAAGACTCGGTGCCATCGAATCGGATACTGATGAAAAAGAGCTGGAGCTGCTGCGGACCCTGATGGAAAACGAAGATCAGATGAGCCCGGCTTCGTTTTTTCTCTGGTACCAGCTCTTTCGAAAGCTGGGTGACATTGCCGACTACTCAGAGGATGTCGGCGACCGACTTCGCCTGCTCATCGCACGCTAGCCTGGAAATCCCAAGGCTCCAAGCCTCAAATCTCAAAAAAATCTCAAGGACCCAAGCTCTAAACCTCAAACAACT
>JBHHYX010000289.1:0-7169 GCA_046757765.1 Acidobacteriota bacterium
CAACTCTGCGGACTTATTCTTGTGCAAACCCTTACTCCGACGGCCCGACAATCCCCTTTCGGTTGCGCCGCGGTCGGAACCCGGGGATGGGGGCCGCCAATCCCTCGACCCGCTCAAACACTCCATGCGGGCGTGTCTCATCCGCAAGAATCGCTCAACTCTTCGTTCCCAGTCCCCGTTGAAACAAAGTCGAGTCGTCGGAATAAGGCTCAACCAGAAGCGTCAGGTTGTTGACTCGGATCACTCGAACTTTCCTACCGCTCTCGATCGTCCCGGAAGCGACCGCCCGCCACCATTCCCCGTGGACGAATACCTTGCCACCCTCACGGCTGATCGGAGTCCTGGCCAAACCGATCATCCCCTCCAAACCTTCCTTGCCGGTGGCGACCCTGGCGCCCTGGTTCTTGATCAGCACCCAGAGCAGGAACATGAAGATCAGCGCAAAGGGCAGAGCCACGGCCAGAGCAATTTCCAGTCCGATTCGCAGATCAGGATAAGGGGAATCCACCAGAACCAGCAAACCCAGGACGAGAGAAATGGCGCCCCCAATCCCCAGAATGCCGAACCCTTGAACCATGACTTCCGCGATGAAGAGTCCGATGGAGAGCAAGATGAGGAGGACACCGACGTAGTTGACCGGAAGCAGAGAGAAACCGAGCAAAGAGAGCACCAGGCAGATGGCCCCGGCCACGCCGGGAAAAACCATGCCGGGAGCGTGAAACTCCAGGTACAGTCCCAACAGCCCCAGGACTCCCAGCACCAGCGCCAAATTCGGGTTGGCGATGGCGGCGAGTACTTCCTGGCGGAAGGTCTTCTTGATCAGAGAGAGGGACTGACCCTGCGCCCGCAGCTTCACTTTTCCCCCCGCAAAGCGAGTGACCTCGAAACCGTCGAGTTTGCGCAGCAGCTCCTCCTCATCATGAGCCATCAGATCGATCAAGCCGCCCTCCAAAGCCTCCTTTGCCGTGAAAGACTTACTTTCCTCGACTCCTTTTTGCGCCAGGTCATAGTTGCGATTACGCTCCTCCATGATGCTTCGCAGGTTGGCAAGAATATCGTTCTTGACCTTCTCCAGCATGACTTTGTTGTCCATACCAAAGGGAAACACCGGGTGAGCCGCTCCCGTGTTCGTTCCCGGTGCCATCGCGGCCACGTCCGCGGAGAGAAGGATCAGAAAGCCCGCCGAAGCGGCATGGCTGCCCTTGGGAGCGACAAAGCACACCACCGGAACCGTGGAGTTGAGGATCTCCTGAATGATCTCCTGCATGGAAACCCCGAGGCCGCCCGGCGTGGCCAGTCGGATCAAAAGGAACTCCGCCTTCCTCCGCTGCGCTTCCTGCACGGCGCCCTGGATGAATTCAGAGGTGATCGGGTCGATGACACCGTCAATCTCAACCTTGACAATCTCACCGCGGAGAAGGCTGGTGGCCAGTAGAAAGATGAGGAAAACTCCCCTGCGCATAGCAGGTTCATGGTAGCACCGCCCTTGCCAAAGTAACAACCGACTCTCAACTCCCGACTCCCAATACGCGTGGAATACATGGTGTCTGGACTCGAATCCATGGCCGCGGGCTCACCGACACTCACGCCGAGGCGACGAGGCTTCTCCTCTCCCGCCTCGCTCTTGTGGAGCTTTCACCGCCAGTCCTTTCCCGAGCCCTGGAAGCTTTTCCGGTGCCGGTGAGAACTTTGGACGCTTTACATCTTGCCTCTATGGATTTCCTGCGCCGGATGGGTCAAGAGGTGAAGCTGGCCAGCTACGATAAACGACAGATCCATTCCGCCCAAGAGATGGGGTTCGCCCTGGCCACCTTCGAGTAGAGCGAACCGCAAGCTTCGTCGGGTCTTGTCGAGGTTTCTCAGCCGCGAAAGTGTCCGTCGCGCCGCGGCCCCGAAAGTCAGTCCGAGGAACCAAGCCATTCCAGGATGGCCTGCAACTCCTCCTCACCACGAACGTGAGTGAGTGGCCATCCGGATGGGCCGGGCGCTGACGCTTCGGTTCAGTTTACAGTGCGGCGGAAAGGGAGCGCACGTCGTCAATGCAACGCATCTGAGAGCAAAATTCTCAGAATTGCGCGGCAAGCAGCTAACGAGGCTACGCCTCAGACCGACGAGCGGTGTAGCGGAGGCTCCATAACCACGACGCCCCGCCGCCTTCGCCTTTCTCGCCTTCCCTTTCACTGGTGGCGGAGCTGCTTGGCTTCGCAAATGTTGTCCGAAGTATTCCGACATTGTCGGGGAAATTGCCGACGTTGAGAGCATTGCCACGGGCACCGGGATCGGATGTTACCTCTCCTCCGGCGACGACATGGCATGGGGCGCTGGCGGAAGCTGAACTCAGTCAACGCCTTCGACTTGAGTATAATGGGGAACTGCCATGGTAACGATTCAGCTCTTCGCGACCCTCCGGGATCTGGCGGGACAGCCCAGAATCGAGCTGGAGCTGACCGAGCGAGTGACGGTAAAGGCACTTTTTGAGCGACTGATCCAGCGCTGGCCCCGACTCAAGGACTACCAGCCGGTCCTATTGATCGCCGTCAACGAGGAATATGGTCAATGGGAGAGCCGGGTGGGGCCTGGCGACGAAGTGGCCTTTTTCCCACCGGTGAGTGGAGGTGGGGAATGATCAGGATGGTGGAGAGTCGAATCGAACGGGATCAGATAGTGAACCGGGTGGCCGCGCCCGAATCGGGAGCGATCGTCACATTTGACGGAACGGTGCGAAACGAGGCCCGCGGGAAGGAGGTCACGCATCTTTCGTATGAGGCCTACTCTGCCATGGCCATCCGGGAAATGGAGAAGATTCGGGCCCGGGCCATGCGGCAATGGCCGATCACGGAAATGACGATCGTTCATCGCCTGGGCCGGCTCGAGATTGGGGAGACCAGCGTCTTCATTGCTGTCTCCTCGGCCCACCGAAGCGACGCTTTCGAGGCCTGCCGCTTCGCTATTGACACTCTCAAGAGCACGGTTCCGATATGGAAGAAAGAATACTATCAAGACGGTGAATGCTGGATTGAGGGGTACGCCGGATGAAGGCCGCCGCCGTCATTACCGTCAGCGATGGTTGTGCCCGGGGACTGAGGCCGGATCTCTCCGGTTCGGCCCTTTCCAAAATGTTGGCCTCAGAAGGTTTCAGCGTCGTCCATACCTGTACTGTCCCTGACGAAATTGCCCTGATTCGAGAAGCGGTCTGCCGTTGGAGTCGACCTGACGTGAGGTTGATCGTCACTACGGGCGGGACCGGAATCGCCCCCCGCGATGTGACGCCGGAGGCGATCCGCCCCCTTCTCGAGAAGGAGATGCCCGGGCTGGGGGAACTGATGAGGCTCAGGGGCCTGGAAGACACCGCCGCCGCCGCCATTTCCCGATCGCTGGCGGGAGTATTGAATCGCACCCTGGTTCTTTGCCTGCCCGGCAGCGTCAAAGGCGCCACTCAATCGTTGGCGGCCGTCGCCAAGCTCATTCCACACATCCTTGATCTGCTCAGCGGTGCCACCGAGCACTCCCGGTCGGAGGACGCCGGGGGGCTCGATCCGGCGGGCTGAGCGAAGAGCCCTCAGGTGGAACCAAAGATGACTGTCGTAGGCCGTAACGTCCCTCGCAAAGACGGGGCGCTCAAAGTGAGCGGGAAGGCCACCTATGTGGATGATCTCAGCTTTCCCGGAATGCTCTACGGGCGCACCATCCGCTCCACCATTCCCTTCGGACGGATCCACTCCGTCCACCTCGATACCACCATCGATGGACTGGTGGCCGTGGACTACCGGGACATCCCCGGGCGGAATGTGGTGACTCTGATCGAAGAGGATCAGCCTTTCCTGGTCCAGACCGCAGTACACCACGCGGCCGAACCCGTTCTGCTGCTGGCCCACCCGGATCGAGAGAAACTCCTGGCCGTGGAAGTGGACATCCAGTACAAGGAAGGCACACCGCTGCTGGACGTCCGGGCATCGGACACCGTCTTCAAGGAGATCCTCATCGAAAAGGGCGATCTTTCTCATGGATTCTCTCAGGCCGATGTGGTGGTGGAGGGAGAATACCGCAGCGGACACCAGGAACAACTCTACATTGAACCCAACGGGATGATCGCGGTTCCGGAAAACGGCGGCATCGCCGTCCATGGATCGATGCAATGCCCCTACTATATCCATAAGGCGCTGAAGGTCCTTCTGGGATTGCCGGATGACAAGGTTCGCGTGGTGGCTCTGGAGACGGGAGGAGGGTTTGGCGGCAAGGAGGAGTACCCCTCCCTGCTGGCCGGGCACGCCGCTCTGCTGGCTTTGAAGGCCAACCGGCCCGTCAAGATGGTCTACGACCGCCTGGAAGACCTGGAGGCCACCACCAAGCGGCACCCCTCGATCACCCGCATCCGAACCGGCCTCAAACGGGACGGGCGATTGACGGCGATCGAAATCGACACCCTGATCGATGCGGGTGCTTACACGACGCTGAGCCCGGTGGTCCTCTCCCGCGGGGCCATTCACGCGGCCGGTCCCTACCGCTGCGACAACATCCTCATACACGGCCGGGCGGTCATGACCCACACGCCCCCCAACGGCGCCTTCCGGGGCTTTGGCGCTCCCCAGACCCAGTTCGCCCATGAGGTGCATATGGAACGAATCGCCCAGCAACTGGAGATCGACCCGGTGACTTTTCGGGCCGCCAACGCTCTCCGGCCCGGGGACAAGACGGCCACCGGGCAAGTGATGGGCGAGGACTGCGGTGCCCTTGCCGTCCTGGAGGAGGCGGCAGGGCGAACGGAGTTTCAGAAAAAACGCCAATCCTACGCCGCAAGCCACCGCGGTATCGGCCTGTCGCTGATTTTCCATGGCTCCGGCTTCACGGGTAGCGGAGAAGTGAACCTGGCTTCGAAAGCCGCCCTGAGACTCACCGAGGAGGGCGTTCGCATCCTGGCGGCCAGTACTGAAATTGGACAGGGCACCCGCACCATCCACGCCCAGATTGTGGCCGACACTCTCGGCATCCCCTATGAACAGGTGGAAACGGCCAACCCTGATACGGCCGATGTGCCGAACAGCGGACCCACCGTGGCCTCCCGAACGTGTATGGTTGTGGGTGCCATCCTCGGTCGCTGCGCCGAGGAGATGAAGGAGCGGCTGGGAGACTTGTCCCCCCTCCAATACTACCGCCGCCATGGCCCCCTTCTGGTCACCCGGCAGTATGAGCCGCCGGCTGGAATCACCTGGGATGAGGAGAGCCATCGCGGAGACGCCTATGCCACCTATGCCTGGGCCTGTGTCGTGGCCGAAGTCGAGGTGGATGCCGACACCTTCGAGGCCCGCCCCCTCTCCTTGACCGCGGTGCAGGACATCGGGAAGGCCATTCACCCCACCCTGGCGGCAGGGCAGGTGGAAGGCGGATCGGCCCAGGGGATCGGTTACGCCATCCTCGAAGAGGTGGTCATGCAAGGGGGCAAAATGGCCAATGCCCAGCTCACCAACTACATCATCCCCACTACACTGGATACCCCGCAAATCGATGTGGTCTTCCTCAACAACCCGTACCGCCACGGACCCTTCGGCGCCAAAGGGATCGGAGAACTCCCCATTGATGGGCCGGCGCCGGCCGTCATCAACGCGATTCGCCACACGGGGGTGGACATTCGATCCATTCCGGCCACACCGGAGCAGATCATGGAGGCGCTATGCGCTTCAGATTGAACGACAGAGAAGTCGATATTCCCGTTCACCCCATGAAGCGTCTGCTGGATGTGCTGCGTGAGGATTGTCACCTGACGGGCACCAAGGAGGGATGCGGCGAAGGAGAGTGCGGGGCCTGCACGGTACTGGTGGAGGAACGGCCCGTCTGTTCCTGTCTGGTGCCGGCTGCTCAGGTCGAAGGCAGCCGGGTGAGGACCATTGAAGGCCTGGGAGAAGACCATCCACTGCAGAAGGCTTTTGTGTCCGAAGGCGGGGCTCAGTGTGGGATCTGCACACCCGGTATGATGATGGCGGCGCTGGCTCTGGGCCCCCACCCGTCGCTGGAGGAGATGCGCAGGGGCCTGGCCGGCAATCTTTGCCGCTGCACGGGATATTCCGCCATATACCGGGCCATACAAAAAGCATGAGGACCGCTGTCTCAAATCTCACCCTCCTGCGTCCCGACAGCCTGCGCGAGGCCCTGGAAATGCTGGGCCGGGACCCCGGGCTCACTCCCATCGCCGGCTGCACCGATGTCTACGTGGCCTTCAACGCCGGTACTCTCGACAACACCCGTTTCCTGGACCTTTGGGGACTTCCCGAACTGCGCCCCATCCGGATTCGCGACGGCGCCCTCTCGGTGGGGGCGCTGGCCACCTACACCGACATCATCGAGTCGCCCGAGGTCAACCACTGTCTCCCCATCCTGGCAGCCGCTGCCAGGGAGATCGGAGGGGTTCAGATCCAGAATCGGGGTACGCTGGGAGGTAATATTGCCAATGCTTCACCGGCCGCGGACACGCTTCCGGTCCTGGCCGTGGCTGAGGCGACCCTGGTTTTGGCGAGTGTAGAGGGGACCCGTCGAGTGCCGTTTCACCAGTTCTACACCGGCTATCGCCAGACCGTGATGCGTCCGGGCGAACTGATCACCGCCGTCGAAATCCCGCCGCTGGAAGGGAAACAATGGTTCCGCAAGGTGGGTACGCGTTCGGCCCAGGCCATCTCCAAGGTGGTGATGGCCGCCCTCCGCTCGAATCGGCCCCGGATCGCCGTCGGGAGCGTCGCGCCCACCGTGATTCGGCTGCCCCGAACGGAAGCTCACCTCCGTTCGGGGGGGAGCATTGAAACCGCCCGGCGAATCCTGCTGGAGGAAATCCGGCCCATCGATGACTTCCGCTCCACCGCCGCCTACCGCCGCCGCGTGTCCGCCAACCTCCTGGCCCGCTTCTGGCAAGACACCCAGGCAGCGCCTTGAGCCCCGGGGCCGGTCTCACCTGTCCTGGAGAGGCGACGGGAGACCCACTCCGCATCTCCCGGTCTCTTGACTCCAAAGGCCCGGAGGGCCGACATTCGAGTAGCCCGGTCCGTAAGAGGGTGTCGTTAACCCGAATTTCTCACACTCGATCGTAGCGAGGCGGTGGAGATGTGCGTGGATACAAGGCGTCGCGACTGAGGGCCCCGCAGTCGCACTGAACAGTACGTCGAGGAGCCCGACGGAGCGCAACG
>JBHHYX010000290.1:0-7127 GCA_046757765.1 Acidobacteriota bacterium
GGGGTTGATAGGGGATCACGACGACCGCCAAACCCAGGGTTGTCGCCAACCCTGGGCTGGACGACGCAAGCCCTTTGGACTTGTTGGTTTGTTTGCGTTCTCACCCGCTAAACACGTGCCCGCCTTCAGGCGGTGGAGTGGCGTAAGCCCCTCAAGCTTTCGTCCTTGGGATTTGTTTGAGATTTGGGACCTTGGAGTCTTGGGATTTCTAGTTCCCATCCCAACGACTAAAAGATTATTCTACAGCTACTTAAGAGTTCTGGGATGGGAACTAGCCTAGGGCACGGTCGTGGTGGAAGAGAGGAGACTGCTCTGCCAATCGAAGGAATAGGATGTCTTGGTGATATTGTCGATATCCAGAGTGTAGGCTCCATCCAGTCCGGCTTGGGTCAACACGGCGGTGCCCAGGCCGTTGGTGGTAGCGCCGGCACTCCTTTTCACTCCACTGGGGAGGGTCCAAGTGACTTCCACCAGGGCACCTGAAACGGGGGCCCCTCCGCCATCCCGAACCTCCACCAGGGCGGTGAGCAAGTTCAGGCCTCCGATCCTCTGACTGCGTAGCTGAATGGCACTCGAGCGCGTGGTGCCCAAAGCGGTCACCGAGTCGACGATTCGAAACACCTCGCCTCCCCCGAAGCTCACCAGATAGAGTTCCCCGGCTTCGTCTTCTCCGAATGAGCTCAGGGCCAGAGCCGACTCCAGCAGCAGGGCGTTCTGCCAGATGGAGTCCACCTTCTGCAAGCCCCAGATGCGCCCATTACAGAAATCGCCGTAGATGTAGATCCCGGCCATGCGGGGATAGGTCAAGCCCCGATAAACGAAGCCGCCCGTGACGGAGCACCCCTCACTGTGATCGTACTCCCACACCGGCAGGGTCAGCCCGGTCTGGTCACAACCGGTGGGCGGCAAGAAGCAGTGGGCGCCTTCCATGATGTCCCATCCGTAGTTCTCCGCGCCGCTGCTGGCAGCCGGCTGAAAGTCGATTTCCTCCCAGTCATTCTCTCCCACGTCTCCAAGATAGAGATCTCCCCGGAATCGATCAAAGCTGAAGCGCCACGGATTGCGAAGTCCCAGCGCCCAGATTGCATTCCGATGGCTGCGTAGGCCCACAAAAGGATTGGTGGGAGGAATGACAAAGCTGCTGGAACCGGCTGGCGACTCAACGTCGATACGCAGGATCTTCCCCAACAACGATCGCGTCTCCTGGGCGGCGCCCGGTGCGTCTCCGTCTCCCATGGAAATGTAGAGAAAACCGTCCTTCGGTCCGAACGCCAGCTGTCCTCCCCAGTGGTCTCGGGTAAGCGGAAACGGATGATTGATGGTTAAGACGATTTCCTCGCTGTCAGGATCGGCCTGGTTGGGGTCTCCAGCCAAAAGGTGAAAGCGGGAGACTACCGAATCACCGGCCAGGTTGGTGTAGTCGACGTAAAAATAACCTTTGCTGCCATACTCGGGCGGAAAAGCCAGACCCAGCAGACCCTGGCCGGTATCCAGCAGCAGGACCCGATCGGTGATGTCCAGAAAGGGCGGAGCCAGCAGCGTGCCACCCTCCAGCACTCTAACGCGCCCTTCCAATTCCGTGACAAAGAGGCGATTGCTCCCATCTCCGGCGTTGACCACATTGGTCGGATTGATCAGCCCACCGGCGATCGACTCTACACTGATCTGAGGCCACTCGATCGCGTCTCCCGCCGCGGCGACTGGCGCGGGATGCCAGTACTCAAGCAGGAAGCCAAGGCTTACGACGACTACCGCGATGGTCTTGAAGTCTACTCTCCGATTCATCAAGTGCCCCCCTCTTCCAGCGGTGAAATCCGGGCAGCAGGCAACGCTCACTCCCTTTTCACCGCACTGCCGAGCACGACTCCGGGGAGGGCCTTGAGTCGCGAACCCGGCACTTTTGCGCCTCATGGCGATTGAGTTGTGGAAAACCGAACTGACTGCAAGTATACCATAGCCCTGCAGTCACTCCTACCAGTCGAAGTATTTGTTTAGCGCCTCCCCCCCGCCCCCAACAGGGTAGTACACGTACCACGTACTCGTACACGAAGGGGCCCAACTCGAAGAGATTGTGTCGGCCAGGGGAATGGCGTCTACGGGTACGTGAACGGGTACGTGTACGACCGAGGCGCCCCAAGCCCCGAGATCGAGACGATAGACGCTCCGTCCCCAACTGGAGTCCCCAACTGAACTGGAATCCCAACACGCTAGACACATACAACGACTGTTTTGACCAGTGGACATCCTTCAGTCAGCCCCGGGGAAGCGCCCCGCCCCTGTCGTCCATCCGACAAGACGGGAAGGGGCATTTGACTCACCTGTCGTGATCAGTTATGCTTCAAATAAGCAGGATTTATAGAGTGTCCGAATTTGATGGGTCGCGTGGTGCTGTCGAGAAGCAGCGGATCGACAACGGTTGGGGCGGATGAGAGCCGTTGTTCGACTGCGGAGTGGAAGCCCGGTCGCGAAGCCCGACACACCCGAGAAATCCGACAATCCTCCGAGACGGGACGAAGCCACCCTACACTGTCCCGCGGTGGGAGGTGACAGGGATCCCTGAGAAAGTCCAGATCTCTTGAGGAGACGCGTTTTCCAGATGAGAGAAGTCTGAGAGCCGTGGCAGTGTTGGCTTGCCGCAAAGGAGTGAACATGCAGACCGGGTCCATCAGGAGGTTTCCAGGGCATGTAGCACTGACTGAGTTTGTGCTCTCACTGCTCCTGGCCAGCGGGTTTGTCCTTGGGTCGAGCGCCAACTCCACAACTTCCAGGCTGCTCTCGGATCTGGCAAGGCGTGGGCTGGGAGGGGCGGTCGACTGCACCACCCCACCGCCACCGGATCCCGACAAGGGCTTCCTGCGAAATTTTTTCCAAAGCTGCTACACGCTGCCTTTCTTGACGGGATTGGGCGGAAGGGGTGCGGGTGGTGACACCAACGCCACCTACGACGTGATGTACTATCGAGTCGATGCCGGATACGAGTTGATCGTTGTGGCCGAGTACCCGCAGGCCCGTTTTCTGTCAATCACAGCCTATGACGACCATAACGCCGTCGCTGACTGGGTGTCCGACTCTCGACTAATGCCGCTTAGTTCACAGTTCCAGAACCCCTTTGAGCCGGGAGCGACCTTCCGGGAAGATCAGCTGTATGCGGTCACGGTCAGCTTCGGGGGCAATCCGCCCGATCCGGGTGCTATTGGTCCGGGGTGCGAGCTCGACTTCGATCTTCAGGCCAATACTATTGATGCCACGCGGCGCCACCAGGGAGGCAGCTGGAACGAAGAACCTTCGCTTCCCGCCTGGGTCCCGCCCCACGACGATGTCGGCCCCAGCCGGGCCGGCTTCATTATGGGCCGACGCTACCTGAGGGGCGAGGACGCGGGGGCCGTGCAGCTGTCAGACCCACAGCTGATAGTCCGGGACTTGAGCGATGGCTGCGCAGTGCCGCGTCACACAGTGCTGGATGTTTTGCATCTCTTCACCTATGACCCCGCTGTGGCTGAAAGCTGGTCCGACGTCACGCAGAACCAGGTCCACCACTGGTATGAGAACGATTTTCTTCCCTTGTATTGCCGGGGCCCGGATCCCGGCAACGCCGTCCTCTGGCATCGGGAGCCGGAGTGGTTTCCGGGAGCCAACCCGGACGCAGTCGGCCTCAAGGGGGCCATCGGCAACGGAGTGGTCGATCAGGTGATCGCCGAAGGTCGATGTATGCGGCTGCGCTTCAGGCTCCCCGTCACGGCCAAACTCCCCTGCCCGGATTGCTCGCTCAGTAGTGCGGAGGAGCTTCGATACTGGAGCCTGTCTTTTACTACTGATGGGGGAGCGACGGTCTTCACTTCGATCGCTGATCAGGCTCTTGTCGCCGACGCCGACGGCTTTGTGACCCTGATAGTCGGTTTCGGCGCCACTCCTCCCGCCTACGTTGACGCCGAGCACGGGTACACATTCCTTGACCTTTCCAGATTTGAACGTTTCCAGGAGCTGAGCATGCTCGTCGGCCGTTTCATTTTGCCCGATCTGGAGTTTAAGTGCTCTCCGGCCCTGATCCCGTTTCGCACCGCGGAACACCATTCTCTGGGTGGTTTCATGGGCGAGTTCGCCCCCCTGGTGGACTTCCCTGCCGGGGACGCCATCCCGGAGTTCGCGACACCGCTCAGCCAGGAGGATTCGTGTGGCCTGATCCCTCCCGAACCGACCCATTCGTGCAGCCCCTAGGCTTAGGCTAGTTCCCATCCGAAAACTCGTAAATAAATGTGAAATAATAGCTTAGCAGTTGGGATGGGAACTAGAAATTCCAAGGACCAAGAGGCCAAATCTCAAACAAATCCCAAGGACCAAGCTCCAAACCCGAAACAGCTCTTTGCATTTGCGGTTCTCGTATCGACAAGCCACCTTGGGGACTGGTAGTTGGCACTTGGAAATTCCGAGTTCCCATTGCCACCTGTTAACATTCGTGTTTGCAATGACTTTTTCTTTTCCGGATGGGAACTAGAATTCCCAAGACTCCAAGGCCTCAAATCTCAAAGCAAGCGGCCATCACCAGAGCTCAGATCTCAACAGATCCAGCATTTGAGACCTCGAAATCTGGCAGTCCGGTTTGGGAATTGGGTGCTTGGGACTTGGGAATTCCCAGGTTAGACCTGGGTGGGATTTTGGCCTATGATACAAGTCTGGTGACGGCTGGCTGCGGCAGCACAGGAACTTTCAGAAAGGGGGACATTTCTATCTGAGTCAATGCCCCCACCTGCCCGGAGCAAGGACCCGCGGGCTGGAATGGGTCGGCCTGAATCTGAGACCAGAGCGCTCATGACGGACGGTGCGTATCGACGCTTGATCTGCGAAATCGGCCGGCGCATGTATGGCAAGGATTTGATCGCCGCCAACGAGGGGAACCTGTCGGTTCGACTCGGCGACCGGCTGCTGGCCACTCCAACGGGCATCTGCAAGGGATACATGCAACCGGAGGATCTGGTCGAGACCGACCTGGACGGGCACCAGGTCAGCGGTTCCAGAAAGGTCTCCAGCGAGATTCTGATGCATTGCGTCGTCTATCGACACCGGCCCGACGTCGCGGCTGTGTGCCATGGCCACCCCCTCTATGCCACCGCCCATGCGGTGGCGGGCATCCCTCTCACAGAAGCTCTCATGCCCGAGGTGGTCGTCACTCTGGGATGCGTTCCCCTGGCCCCCTACGGAACGCCTTCTACTGACGAGCTGGCCAACAGTCTGGTGGATCTGGTCCCCCGCTACGATGCCCTTCTCCTCTCCAACCATGGGGCAATCACCTATGCTTCAGACCTGGAAAAATCTTTCTTTAAGATGGAGATTCTGGAACATTGTGCCAAGATCGCAATCCTGACCCGGATTCTGGGGAGACAGACTCTGCTCTCGCGACAGGCGGTCGACAAACTCTTTGACCTGCGCGAGAAGTATGGTATAAATTCGGTGGATTTTCGGCAGGCCGGTTGCCCTGTGACCGCCGACGAGGGCGCCGCTACCGTGACGCTTTCCCGGGACGAGTTGGAAGAGCTGGTCGAGAAGGTGATTGTCGCGCTGATAGAGACTCGCGGTTGATCGGGGCGGGCTCTGGAGGTACACAGATATGGCTGAGTCGATGGAAGCCTTGGGGATGATCGAGACCAGAGGCCTGGTCGCAATGATCGAGGCGGCCGACGCTATGGTCAAGGCGGCAAAAGTGACCCTGGTCGGGTATGAAAAGATTGGCAGCGGATTGGTGACGGCTATGGTCCGGGGCGACGTGGCGGCGGTTCGAGCCGCTACCGACGCCGGTGCCGCTGCCGCCCGCCGGGTCGGTGAACTGGTCAGCGTTCACGTCATTCCCAGGCCCCACTCCAATCTTGACGAACGGCTGCCGATCACGCCCAAATGAGCTAGGCCCTGGTCGGACTCAGCCAACCTGCTGGAGGGACGGTACTCTCTTACCCGCATAATGCTTCTAGGCAAAGTTTCCGGCACTGTGGTTGCGACCCGCAAGGACGAAAAACTGCACGGAAAGAAGCTTCTCATCGTGAGCATAATCGATCCTGAAAGCGGTGCCCATACCGGCTACCAGGTCTCCGTCGACACGGTCGGGGCAGGCGCTGGAGAGACCGTCATTGTGGTGGGAGGAAGTTCCGCCCGCATGGCCACCGGCATGAAGGATCATCCCGTGGACTCGTCCATTGTTGCCATCGTCGACACTGTCGAACTCTCTTCCACTCAGGAGACAGGCACAGAGCAATGAAGCTGGCCCGTGTTGTCGGAACGGTTGTGGCAACGGTCAAAAACGCCCCCCTGAGCGGTAAGAAGCTTCTCGTCATCAAACCGATTGACCGGCGAGGAACTCCCTGTGGCAAGTCGATGCTGGCACTGGATTCCATCGGCGCCGGGGTGGGGGAAAATGTCTTTTACGTCCGCGGAAAGGAAGGTTCCTTCCCCTGGTATCCCCAAGATACTCCGTCAGACTGCTCGATCGTCGGAATCCTCGACAACTACAACTTCGAACGACAAGAATCGTGATTATCGGCCAGGTCGTAGACCACTTCATCGCCACCCAGAAGAACCCCGCTTTTGAAGGTCAGAAGCTTCTCCTGATTCAACCCCTTTCACTTGGGGGAGAGGAGAGGGGAGAGCCGGTTCTGGCCATCGACGGCGTGGACGCGGGAATCGGTGATCGAGTGCTCCTGGTGCAGGATGGATGGGCCGCCATGAAGGTTCTGGGGAAGTTCTTCACTCCTGTGGATGCCGCCGTCATTGGAGTCATCGACCACGTCGATCTTTACGAGGGTGCTTCGGGTTTGCGCAAAGAGTAAATACGCAGAGTTGGCGCTCAGATTTGCACCAGACCACTAGGGTGGCGGTCATCCTTAGAGTTGAGTCCAGTTGCGCATGTAGCAATAAATGAAACCGTAAAGGAACGATAAATCAACGATTGGAGCGTGATGTCAGGCCCCAGATTGACCAGGTTTCCTGGGGTAGCTTGTAACAGCCCCGAGTCGCAAAGCGGCGTGCCCCTCAATAGCCTGGGGCGCCAGCCCCAGGTCCGAGTCCAGTTGGAACGAGGGGTGAGCCCTGAAGGGGCGGTCGAGAAGAGAAGGCAAGAGCCCTGGGCGAGTCAGCGCGCCCCT
>JBHHYX010000291.1:0-7037 GCA_046757765.1 Acidobacteriota bacterium
CCAACGCGCAACTTGACCATTTTGTGAACTTGTTTCGGGCCTAGCGGCCCTAGCTGCCTTTTTCGATGGCCTTGCGTGCGAAATAATCCACCAGGCGGGGCGAGAACAGCTTGAGCCACTGGCTCACCTTGCCTCTAAAGGTCATGACCACTTCCCTCTTGCGTTGAGCAGCCGCTTTCAGGATGACGCGGGCGCAGGTTTCGGCACTCATCATTTTCTCCGCCTTCAGGGGGTTTCGGCCCATGGGGTTTCCATCGGCCCCGACGGCGCGATGACGCACGGCGCTCTCAACAAAGCCCGGGTACACCATGGTGACACTGACGCCCTGCGGCGCCTCTTCGATTCGAAGGGAATCGTAAAAGCCGGCCATGGCGTGCTTGCTGGCGCAGTAGACGGACCGAGTCGGCACCCCCACCTTCCCCGTCAGGCTCGCCACTCCCACGATCCTTCCCCGCGTCTTCTTGAGATGGGGCAGGGCGTAATGAGTGCAGTAAAGACTCCCCAGGAAGTTCACTCGCATGATCCTCTCCAGCGGCGCCAGGTCTTTGAACTCTTCAAAGCGAGCCCACATTGAAATCCCGGCGTTATTGACGAGGGTATCGATGCGTCCGAATTGGCCGACGGTGTCCTCAATCAGGCGCCGGCATTGCTCGGGCTCTGCAACGTCTGTCGGCACCGCAAGGGCCTGAGCTCCCCGCTGGCGGCATCGTTCGGCGACCGTCTCCAGCTCCCGCTCGTTGCGGGCGGCAAGGGCGAGCCTCGCGCCCTCACTCGCCATCAAATAGGCCAGTTCCCGCCCGATGCCGCTCGAAGCTCCGGTGATGATGACCACATTCCCACGGAACGACGGGTTTCTCACAGCTCATCCACCTCACAGGCCAGATTCTTGTTGGTGTGCGCATGATAACATCACTCGTCCGGGCAGGGTATCCCTTCATTTGGAGAAGGCAGGCGCAGCCCTGCCGCCGTGACTATTTCCGACTTCAGCCAGTGCGCGGGAGGCGGCGCCGGAACCGCATTTCTCACAGGCTTTTTCGTCATGAAAGGTTGAAGGGCGCCTTCCTGGCAAGGCTTGCGACCGAGGCCCGCCCAGGCGTACTGTAGTCAAGAAGGCCGACCGAGCGTAACCAGTCGGAGTGGATGCATTCGGCTCCGCAATGGACTGTTTGTCAGAAATGGGGGCCAATTCAGTAGAGGAGAGCCATGAAACCTCACCACATTCTCTTGGGTTTGTTCCTGTCACAGACAGCCATCGCACAAGACACCGTCAAGCGCAACGCGGGCGAAATGCACCGTCTGCATCGGGATGCCAAGGCGTACATCGCGATGCTGGAGGATCCAAAGCGAGACGCCTACCAGAAGCCGGATCAAGTGGTGTCGGCTCTGGGGCTCAAAGAGGGCGAGATCATTGCGGACGTCGGCGCCGGCTCGGGCTATTTTGCTTTTCGCTTCGCCAGGCGGGTAGGCGAAAGCGGGAAAGTCTACGCTGTGGATATCAACCCGGAGATGATCCGGCATATGAATCATCGTGTCCGGGATCTCGAGATGCGCAACGTGGTGACGGTTCTGGCGGACCCCGACGACCCTTTGATCCCGGAAGCCGCGGTCGATCGATTCTTCATTTGCGACACCTGGCATCACATCGAGCAGCCGGACCGCTACTTGGAGCTGATGAAAGGCTTGCTCAAACCGGGCGGCCAGATCGTCATGGTCGACTTCCAGAAGAGAGAATTACCTCTGGGTCCACCACTGGAGATGAAGATCGCCCGGGCCGACTTGATCCGCCAGCTTGAAGCCCATGGATTTCAACTTCTGGAGGAGCACACTTTTCTCCCTTATCAGTACTTTCTCGTCTTTGCCAGGTGAGCCAAGCCCTCATACCCGGGGTGTTCTGGAAAGGAAGGAACATATGAACCGTCCCGAGATGCTCCTGATCAGTTTGCTGGGATTCAGCACCACGATTTTCGCCCAGAGCGGAGAAGAGTCGGCACAACTGATCCTGCCCATTGTCGCCAATGGGGTGGTGGGAGACGTCCTCCACTTCCAGTCGACGTTCAATTTTCTGAATCTTTCCAACAGCACCGCTGAGGGACTGCTGCAAGTGTACGACAACGGCGGCGAGCTGACGACGGATTTTCTCCTCTGCACTCCCGTTCCCACTCCCGATCCGTCGGTGAAGTTTCCTTTCACTCCAGGCAGCTCGATCCATCATACGGGGATCACCGATACGCCCCTGCTGAGCGGTTGGGGTCGACTGACCTGGGAGACCTCCGCCCGCATTGAGGGAAGTGTAGAGGTGACTCTGATCAACGCTCCACCGCATCCCTGTCTCCTGGTCTGCACCCGCCCCTCCAGTGAGATCGTGAGCACGACCCAGGTGCCCGGAGTGCGCCCGGCCAAAGAGTTTCGTTTTCCCGTCATTATTACGGAAAACCGGCACAGTGCCTTTGCCCTGGTGAATCCGTCCAACACGGAAACGGCCCGGATCAGCCTGACGCTGCTCGATTCACTGGGCCAGGTTTTTCGCGACGGTGACGGAAATCGGGCCCAAATCGAAGAGTACTTCATGGCACCCTTCACGCGTGTATCGCAATTTGCCTGGGATTTCTTCGATGCCTGCGATCCCCAGCACCAGATCTGTACCTTGCCAGTCCCCACACCCGCGCCCGACTTGTTTCATGGCTCGATTCAGATCAAGAGTGACATTCCCATTGCCGTTGGGGGTCTTCACGTCCTCTTTCCTGAGGGTAAGATAGTAGGCCTGCCGGTAGAAACCATTGATTCTTCCGGCTCGTAGCAAGGCTGGTGGCCGGCGGGGCAGAGGGCCTGAGTATTGATGAAAAGGCCGCCTTCTGATCCAACTCGAGTGGAGGTTCCTTGGGCTATGCAGCTTGCCGCCGTCCTGGTTGCAGATGAGATTGTCAACCCGTCTCGGCTGGATTGGATCCTCTCCAATCTGGCCTACAGCCGCTGGCTCCGGCGGGCGGTGGTGGCTGTGGCTCGGAGGCGATCCGAGGTGGAGAGGGAAGTTGAGAAGATCCTTCGCCGGCATCGAGCCGATTGGTTCGAAGGAGCCGACGAAGTGCTGGAGCGACTCCTGCAGGTGGCCGAGCACTTTTCTCTCGACCCAGTCGTCAAGGTGAATTTCAGCGCTCCCTTTCTCAACATCCAGCTGGTGGATCGGCTGATCGAGCGACAGTTGGCGTCTGGGGCGGATTACGCCTATCCCTTTCCTCTCTCTGGAGAGCAACATGTGGAGGTCATCGCACGGCACAGCTTGCAGGAAGTGGTTCCTTTTCTTTCCGAAGTTCGACCCGAGGAGCGAAGAATGTATCGGATCCTCCCTCGCAGGGGTGAGAATCTGGTGGTGACTGCGGTGAAGCCGATTGCCGACGACGACGAGCTGGTCGAGGGGCTTTGTCCTGATGCCAACCGTCGCCAAACCATCGTGAACTTTTACTTGAGCCTGCTGGATCGCCGCCCTTCGCCCCGGGAACTGTTGGATGAGTATTCCAGTTCAGAGTCTCTGATGGAGATCCGTGCCCGCTTGGAGCGCCGAGATGAGAGCGGTTTCGAAGGTTGCGAAGAGACCTTTCAGTGGGTCACTCGACAGATCGCAATGGGACCGGCACCTACCCCGAAGTTGGCCACTCGCCTGGTCGAGGAAGAGGCGACGACGGCGTTCCTGAATGTGGCCAGTGAGGAGTTCCCTTACCGCAAGGCTCTTCCTGCTCACGTTTGCTACCGCTGGTACGGCATGAGTGACGGGGCTCTGATTCCCCGGGATACGCTGATCGCCAGTGTGATGTCTCTCTCTGGACTCTGCCAGGAGGGACGCAAAGTCTATATTCACTGCCACGCCGGTGTCAGCCGCAGCGGCTGCATTCTGGCCCTTTATCTCGCCTTGAAACAGCGCCTTTCCTATCGCCAAGCCATCCAGAAGATTCGGCAACACCGGCCGGTGTGCAACCCCAACCCGGCTCTCATTGATGTCGACAGTGTGCTGCAACTGAGCCGAGTGTGGGAGGCCAACTCGTGCCGGGGTTGAGCGGCGAGCGGGTTGGTTGGCCGAGCTTTCATCGGCTTCGGAATCGGGTTTCGCAATTGCTATTGCCATGCCGGGGAGCAATGAGCATGATGTCGATCACCGATAGCGGCCCCGATAGCGATACCGGGCCCCTCGCCGGCCTCGGCAGGGGCATTCTATTCCTCTTCCCGCCGCTGGGATCCCTCGTCGCCAGCAAAGCTGAGTGAAGCCGAGTTCATGCAGTAACGCAAACCGGTGGGCTTCGGTCCGTCCGGAAAGACGTGACCCAGATGAGCGCCGCAAAGAGCACACAATACTTCGATTCGGTGCATGAAAAAGCTTCGGTCCTCTTCCGTGCGGACGTTCTCTTCGGCAATGGGAGCCCAAAAGCTGGGCCAACCGGTGCCGGACTCGAACTTCTGTTCCGATCTGAACAAATCGTTTTCACAACAGATGCAGCGGTAGGTTCCTTTCTGGTGATGGTCCCAATATCGGCCTGAGAAAGCTCTCTCCGTTCCCTTGCGTCGGGTGACCTGAAACTGTTCCGCAGTGAGTTGCCGTTTCCATTCAGCGTCGGTTTTCTTGACCTTCTCGGCCGGCAAATGACGGTCCAGTTGAGCCGAGTAGACCTCGAGAGTCCGGCCGGTCGTCGGTCTTGCCTTCTCTCCGCTCATCTTGTCTCTGAAGAAACCCATCCGGCACCTTTTTCCAACAGTCGGATCAGTCCTCAAAAAGAGAGTATTCCACCCGGGCTGTGGTGGGGAAAAAGCGGGCCACAAAATGTCGGGAGCACTCCTGACACTGGCAGGAGATCTCTACAGAGGTTCCGGCCTTTGCATCGCGAATGGCTGCGGAATAGTCCCGTTTTGTGACCTTGCGGCTGTCGCACTTGGGACAAGCGAGCAGACCCGCCGGAATGGCGGGTTTTCGTCCGCTAGTCTCCTGGAAATCGAACCCGGCCTTGTGAATCTTCAGGCGCGCGTCCGGCCCTTCCACCTTGACGACTTCACACATTTCCATGATCCGAGAGAGGAGCCGATGCCCGATCCTGTCGCTGAGTCTCTCTTCTCTTTTCGAGAGGAACTGGCGTTCGGCATCCGAATCCTGCGAGATGGGCCAATTGGTCGAGAAAATGGTTTGCCTCTCATAAGTGTAACGATGATTGATCACCGTTCGAATGGTCTCGCGGACCCATTCCGTGGGGCGCCCGGTTCCCAGATCGTCCCAAACAACGAGATCCGTCTTCATCAGCGGGAGAAGAACTTCCTTTTCCGTTTCGTTCGAATCGGGACCGTACGAATACTGCAGACGTCTCAACAACTCCGCCTCATCCACAAACCGGGCGCTGATGCGCCTTTCCTGCACCAGCGACCTCAGGATAGCCACTGACAAATGGGTCTTTCCCACCCCGCAGGATCCCACGAAGAGAAGACCTCGGGGCACATTTGGAAAAGCTTCGACGTACTCGATCGAACGCTTGAGCGCAATCTCCTGCAGCCTGTTGTGGACTGAGAAGACATCAAAACCCCGGTCGACATAGCGAGGAGGGACCTCGGACTGGTCCAGCAATCGCCGGATCTGGAGCTGGGACCGGCAGTCGGGACAGGGCAAAACTGTGGCAGCCGGTTCTTCTTCCCGCAGGTACCAGCCGGTGCCGTGGCAGGTGGCACAGCTTTCAACTGCCGGAAGCATCACCGCTGTCCTTTCCAAATGATCTCGTCACTGCCAACCAGAACATTTTCGTAGCGGGCTAGAACAAAGAGAAGATCCGACAGCCGATTCAGGTAAATCAGCAACTCTCGGTTCACTTCCTTCTCCTTGCCCATCAACCGGACAAGAAGACGCTCGGCCCTTCGGCAAACGGAACGGCCCAGGTGTAGGGCCGAGGAAGCCGGTGAGCCCCCCGGAAGAAGGAAGTTCTTCAGTTTGGGAAGGTCCCGGGAAAGCTGATCGATGATTTTCTCCTGCCTGCGCCAATTCTCCTCAGATAACGGTCTCTGCCGAGACCGCGGGTTGCTTCTGGTCGCCAGATCCGCACCCGCGGTGAAAAGCTCCCCCTGGATTTCGGCTAGAACGGCTTGGACTCGGTCATTTTCACACAACGACCGGGCCAGGCCAAGGACCGAGTTCAGCTCATCGAGGGTCCCGTAGACTTCGACGCGAAGGTCGTCCTTCCCCACCCGCTCTCCGCTGAAAAGGGAGGTCTCTCCTTGGTCTCCAGTTCGGGTATAGATGTTCATACACGCTCCAGGCTTGACACACGCCGCAGGCCACAATCGGGGTCGAAATCAAAATTGATTTGAAAGACACCCACAGGTCGTTTAGAATCGCTCCGTGGCTATTGTAGCGCAGACTTTGACCGCTATTTCATTTTTGTCGGTCGTCCTCGGCCAGTCCACGACACTCAGGATCGGTGACAAAGCTCCGGATTTTGAACTGGTTGATCAGGAGCGACAGCCAGTTCGCCTGAGCGAGTTTCAAGGCAGGAAGAACGTTGTACTGGCATTCTACGTTTTTGCCTTTACACGTGGTTGAACGACTGAACTTCAACGATATCAGTCTGATATCGATTACTTCGATGAGAACAACACCGAGATTCTAGCCATCAGCGTGGACGCCCAGCCTAGCCAGAAGAAGTTTGCTCAGGAACTTGGACTCGAGTATCGGTTGTTGTCTGATTTCCCCGATAAGCAGGTCAGCAGGGAGTACGGGGTGTTGTCTGAACGTGGTTTCTCCAGAAGGACAACGTTTGTCATCGACAAGACCGGTACCATCCGACACATCGATTCGGGCCGAAATGCACTGGACATCGCCGGTGTCAAGTCGACCTGCTCGCAACTGAAGTGACCCGATTTCGAGCTGAGGGTTTGCGCAAGAATGAATTCGCAGAGTTGACGCTCAGATTTGCACCAGACTTGGCCGCGAACGATTGAGCGAAACCGCAGGCGTAGCCGAGCCTACGTTGAGGATTTCGCGATTGAGGAGCGGCCGAAGATGGTGTGAAGATGAG
>JBHHYX010000292.1:0-6989 GCA_046757765.1 Acidobacteriota bacterium
GATTGACGCCACCAGGCCCGTGGGATTCCCTTGTCCTACGCTAAACACGTACCGGGCGCAAGCCCCAGGAAAAGGCCGATGAGAAGACTCGTTCGCCGACACCCCCGGATGAGGCCCTCACGGAGCGCGCTCCTCCGGACACCGAGGCCGTCCGGGAGCCAAGCCGGGAAAACAGTCCGCCTCAAGGCCGGATCAATGTCGGCGGCAAGTCTGTCCGGCCAGCGAAGTGAGGCACCAGGCCAGGCACACTCCGACCAGTTGTGAAAGGGAGGTAAAGAGGATCTTCGAGCCGCTCCAACTTGTATTCCGAACCGTGCGGAACAGGTCATCGCTGATCAGGGCTCTGTGAATCCCGTCTTCTCCCGGCCAGAGGTTGAACATCAGAAGAGAGCCCAGTTCCAACCAGTCTCCCGTCAGACTGAGCAGAGGGGAGAAGGCCAGGGGAAGCGCGAAACCGAAGGCGAACCGGTTCCTTCGATTGACCGCCGCCCGCGTCAGGGCAAAGCCGGCGAAGGAGAGCAGGAAAGGAAAGGCAACGGTGCTCGCGTACACCCAATCCGAGCCTCCGCTGTCGAAACCACTCAAGCGCCCGGCATAGCCACCCTGGGCCACCACAAACGGCAACAGACGAGCCAACCATCGCCCTCCATACAGCGGCCCAATCTCCAGCCGGCTGACTTCGCCTCCAGCCAGCACACATCCGGCCGCGTGCATCAGTTCGTGGATGGGCACGTAGACCCACCAGGCCACCAATAAGCCCGACAGCATCACGAGCAGGCCCGCATAGCGTCGCTCGGTCTCCAGCTGATTGGCGAGGTCCCCCAGGAACCGCTCAAAAACTCCCCAAACGGGTCTGACCCGCATTGCTCACACCCATTCTAGTTCCCATCCCAAGAAAGAGTAAGTTGTTGGAAAAATGAACGTTACCTGATTGGGATGGACCTCGCAATTCCCAAATCCCAATTACCAATCCCCAAAGTTGATTGCAAATACGAGATCGTAAATGCAAGAACTGTTGAGATTTAGGCTTCGGCCCTTGGGATTTGGGACCTTGAGTCCTGGGATTTCTAGATAGTTCCCATCCCAACCGCTAAGCTTAAAACTTTAATGTCACAATTACTTAAGAGTTTTGGGATGGGAACTATCTAAGTCACTCCGGAACAATCGAAACAACGACCGTTCGCTTGTCAGCGCTGCGCCCGGCAAAGAAGCCGATGGCAGTTCCAATCGCCCGCCAGGAACCCCGAACTTCGGTGAACTGCAGAACGCTCAGCGACTCCCTCGGGACTCGGGCAGGTCCCTTCGGGTACTTCGCTGCGTTCGACGTCTCCTTAATCTCCAACTCCAGATACTCAGTGCCGACCGTGATGGCTTTGCCCTTGAGCGCCGTGCCGTCCACCAGGACCGTCTCGATCTTTCGGCCCTCAATGACGGCCCCCAGTTCACTCCACTTCAGCTGCACGTTCTCGACTGCGGCCAGCGTTTCCAGACCCGCGCTGAAGGCGATGGCGCACAGCAGCGGTAGTTGGAGAAGCGGCGGTTTCGAGCGAATCGCGTCTCTTTCCGGTGGAAGAGATTCCGCTGTGTTGAGGTGTGACATGGTTCCCCCTTTCGTGGCCTCGGTCGTCACAGCCCCGGGGGAGTGCTCGGCGACGACTAACATCGTGGGCAGCTCACGCCCGTGCACGTTACCGTCCGCGACCAAAGGCACTGACCCCACGCCAGTGTCTTAGTTAGTACTCCAATCCGCAAATACGGCAACGTATGGTTCACCGGCCACAGCAGTACTTATACTTTTTTCCGCTTCCGCAGGAGCAGGGATCGTTTCGTCCCGGCTCCTTTTCCTCCCCTCGACCCCGGCGTCGGTCGATACGGCCCATCATATAGGGAAGCCCCAGCAGAAGCCAGAAGAGCACCGGAAAAAGGACCTTTCCGGTAATCTCAAAGAAGTTGTCGACTGGCGTCCACAGCCCGTTGGCTCCAGCCAGAGGATGGCCGGCCGCGAGCAGCGACACTTCCACTTTGGTGATCACGAAGGCAACGTGAGACAAGTAGAGGAGGAAGGCCCCGGCCGCCAACCTGAAGGCCCGATTTGAGGGATGCATTCCGGGAGTCATCAAGATCAGCGTCAAGAGGAACGCCATGTTCGAAACCACACCCCTGATGGAGAGGTCGGCTTCGAAGGCCGGCCGCGTGTAGGATCGAAAGATGAGCTGATCCCCCTCGGCGCCAAAGACAAAAGGGAGCCGCAGCAGAGAACAGATCTGCTCGGCGCCGTGGGCGAGTGCCCCTGCATAGGCGGACTGGACGGACTGCACGGCGAGCCAGAGCGGGCCGTAACCCAGGATCAGAAAGAGCAGGAAAAGGATCAGGCGTTTATGTGGTGGAATCCGTCCTTCGTCTTCCCGCCCAGTAGATCCAAAAAACCATCGTGACAGTAATAACCCCGAATTGCGAAACATAGGTGTGAAAGAAATCGAAGGTCTGGGTGGATCCTCTCACTCCCACCAGAAAGAGACCGACAATACGAAACATGTTGAGGACGAAAATCAAGACGTAGCCCAACGACGTTCCCAGCAGACGGTCCTTCCACGAGAAAGGATAGGCCAGACAAGCCGAGACCAGAAGGATCGTGGCCACCACCCCGTCGCAGCCCCTCCGGATGTCGACGGCGAAGCCGTCATGACGGATGACGGTGCCCAGGACTTGCACTTCGGTTCCAAGCGTCTCCAGCGTGATGCCACCCAGGGCGGAAAGCATCCGTGTATAGGGAGCAATCAGGCGATCTTCCATCCAGCCCAGTTGGACCAAAAAGGTGAGGGAGAATACGAGAACAGAGAAAACCCCCACAAATCTCAAAGCGCGTAAATCAAGAGCCCGCGGTTTGCGCATCATGTCGTGTCAATTATGACAATGGAAGAGCCGAACAGACAACCGGCCAAGTCGCATGTCCAATCCAGCTCCTGCCTTGCCGGCCAGGGCGGGGCTCACCTTTTGGGTTGGCCGGAAGATCTCTTCAGATGTCACCGGGTTCAGAGTATATTTGACCTGGATCGCTCGCATCAGATTGGTTCAGAAAGGCGGACGTTGCGGCCGCGGTGGGCAACGGATTGGAAATCGCATGAATGAAGGGGAAAGAAGCAGGCGGAGGCGGAGCTGGCGAAGATGGGCGAGACCGCTTGTCAACTGGCTGAACAGGCATCCCTCCTCCGAGATGAGTGTTCTGTTGCCGACAGCTCTGGTTGTCGGCGTCGGCACCGGATTTGGAGCGCTTTTCTTTCGATGGCTCATCAAGACGATGAACACTCTCGCCTTCAGCGGTGGAAAACAGGTGCTGGAGTTCCTGGGACCATACTATGTGGCTCTCATTCCAGCTGCGGGGGGTCTGGTGGTGGGACCGCTGATCTATTGGTTTGCGCGGGAAGCCAAAGGTCATGGAGTCCCGGAAGTGATGGAGGCGGTAGCTCTGAAAGGAGGACGCATTCGCCCGGTTGTGGTGCTGATCAAGACGCTTGCCTCGGCGACTTGTCTGGGAACGGGAGGAGCGGCGGGGCGTGAAGGGCCGATTGTCCAGATCGGGTCTGCCTTTGGGTCGACCGTCGGCCAGTCCCTTCGGATGTCTGATGACCGGATCAGAATGCTCGTGACCTGCGGGGCCGCGGGCGGCATAGCGGCGACTTTCAATGCCCCGGTGGCAGGTGTCATCTTTGCCCTGGAAGTGATTCTCGGTGAGTTTGCCATACGTCATTTTTCCGCCGTCGTCGTCTCATCGGTGACAGCCAGCGTCATCGCCCAGGTCTTCCTGGGGAACGCTCCCGCTTTTGAAGTTCCACAGTACGCCCTGCAGAATCCATGGGAACTTGTCCTCTACGTCGTCCTGGGTGTCCTTGCTGGAGTGGTGGGCGTTGGTTTCATTCGGATGCTCTACTGGACGGAGGATCTCTTCGATGCCTGGCGCTTCCCGGAATACATGAAGCCGGCCCTGGGGGGGCTGGGTGTGGGCTTGATCGGCGTGTATGCGCCCCAGATCTTTGGCGTCGGTTACGAGACGATCGGACAGGTTCTTCACGGCCAGCTCTTGTTCAGCACGCTGGTGCTCTTGTTCCTCAAGATGTTGGCGACTTCACTCACGCTGGGGTCAGGAGGGTCGGGCGGGATTTTCGCCCCCAGCCTGTTCATGGGCTCCATGCTCGGCTCCGCCTTCGGCGGCGTCGCCTCTCGCTTGCTCCCCGGCCTGGTAGCTCCATCTGGTGCCTACGCCCTGGTCGGGATGGCCGCCGTCTTCGCAGCCGCTGCCCACGCTCCCATCACCGCCATCATCATCCTTTTCGAGATGACCGGAGACTACCGGATCATCCTTCCCCTCATGCTGTCGACTGTCATTTCCGTACTGCTGGCCGGGCGGCTCGAGACTGAGTCGATCTACACTTTGAAACTGGCACGACGGGGAACTCGTCTGCAGCAGGGTCGGGATATTGATGTCATGCAGGGTGTTCGGATCGCTGAGGTGATGACGATAGATACGGCCCCGGTGCCTGCTTCGATGAAAATCGGGGAGTTGGTCCACCATTTTCAGTCCCACCAGCGACATGCGTTTCCCGTCGTCGATCAGGACCATTCGCTCTTTGGAATCGTCAGCTTGCAGGATCTGACTCGAGCGCTGGCGGGCGGCGAGACCTCAGCCCTCTCGGCCGGCGATATCGCCACCCGATCAACGGTAACCGTCCACCCGGATGAGCCGATGTGGGTGGCTCTTCAGAAACTCGGCCCGCGGGATTTCAGCTCTCTGCCTGTGGTCGACCGAGAGGACCCCCACAAGCTTCTGGGTGTGGTTCGCCGCCGGGATATCGTCAGAGCCTACAACATTGTGATCATGCGGCGCCACGAGATCCAACAACGAATCGACCAGATGCGGCTGGGTCGTTCCACGGGGGCGGAGTTTGTGGAAATCCCCGTGTCCGCGGATTCACCCGTGGTCGGTTCGACCCTGGCTCAGCTCAACCTTCCCAAAGATTGTGTGATTGTCGCCATTCGCCGGAATTCCAAGACCGTCATTCCGCGAGGGAGCACCCGACTGGAGGCCGGCGACCAGATTACGGCATTCACTGAGGCGATCTCCGCCGACGCACTCAGACGGTGCCTGGTACGGAGCGCTCCCAAGACCTCTGAAGAGCCGTAGCCGATGCGTCGAAAGTTGCTCGCGAGTCGCGACTGCAATGATGTCAGGCAACGGTCGGTTGCAGGCGGTCGAAGCGCTCTTTTGACTCCCGGGCTTCAGCCATGCCCCATTTGTCCGCTCTCCTTCCCTACTCCTGGACAATTCGATATGATGAGCGCTAGCCCGGATTATTCACCGGCTTTCGTCACGAAGCGGCGAAGGCGCCATTGAGGAGACCCAGACCCGGACAGTCTTCTTGAGCAGCAGCCGGGGGAGAAGCGGCACGCGTCGGCAGTCGGCCGGTGCGGTGCGCGGCCAGCAGCGAGATCGATCCAAGATGTCCCAGATACCCTCGATCCACTTCGTGCGGGATCAGCTCGAGAACGGTCTGGATGTGATCCTTTGTCCAGACCGCCGCGTGCCTCTGGTGTTTTTGGCCGTTTACTACCGTGTCGGTTCCAGCTACGAAAAGCCGGGTCGCTCCGGCTTTGCCCATCTCTTCGAGCACATGATGTTTCAGGGATCCGAAAATGTCGCCAAGAACGAACACGGCAGGTATGTCGATTCGGCGGGCGGACGTTGGAACGCCACCACGAGCAAGGACCGAACCAATTACTTTGAGACGTTGCCGTCTCATTACCTGGATCTCGGACTTTGGCTGGAGGCGGACCGAATGCGCTCCCTTCGGGTGACGGAGGAGAATTTCGAGAATCAGCGTCAGACCGTGATCGAAGAGAAGAAACAGACCTATGACAATCGCCCTTATGGCTCAGCCTACCTGCTCTTTGACCAACTGGCGTACCAGAACTGGGCTTATGGACACTCCATCATTGGGTCGGTGGAAGACCTGCGTAAGGCGACACTGCAAGATGCGATCGTTTTTCATCGCACCTACTACCGGCCGGACAATGCGACTCTTGTCCTGGCCGGTGACATCGACGAGGGAGCAGCGCTCAAGAAGATTGAGACGTTCTTCGGGTCCAGTTCTCGCCCGAATCCGCCGCCCCCTCCGGATCTGACCGAGCCGGAGCAGAAGGAGGAAAAGCGCCAATGTATCCAGGACCCGTTGGCGGCTCTTGCTGCGGTCTCTGTCGGGTACCACCTGCCCCACCTCGGCTCGCCCGATCATTATGCTTTGGCCATGCTTTCTCTCGTTCTGGCCCACGGGGATTCCTCCCGTCTGTATCGCAAGTTGGTCTATGACAACAACTGGGTGACGTCTCTGTCGGCGGGAACGAATCTCTACAAAGGGCCCCAACTCTTTCGTCTCTGGCTGCAGATTCAAGAGGGCGTTGAGGTCCAGCAGGTTTTGGGAACTCTGAATGAGCAATTACTGAGGTTCCAGGAGGAATTAGTTTCAGAGAAGGAGTTGGAGAAGGCGCGCAACCAGGTTCTGTTCCGCTATGTTACGGGCCGTTCCACCGTAGCGGACATTGGCCAGGCGCTGGCGCGCTACGCGGTTCTTTACGAAGACCCGGACATGATCAATCAAGAGGCGCGGCGCTACCTGGCGGTCTCAAGGGAAGCCATTCGGGACGCCGCCGCCCGGACCTTCAGACCGGAGAATCGAACCGCCATTGTGGTTGAACCGGTGAAGAAGCCTTGAAACCTGGACCTTGCTCGTTTCCTTCCCCCGGGTTGGGAAGAACTGGCGCCCCAGCCTGAGGCCTGCCTGCTGGATCGCCGGCCCGGTTGAGGTCTCGGCCCGGCCACTAACGCGGCTAGGCCGCGAAGAGATTCACAGAAGGATCAAGTTGCGCGCCTGGCAACAATGTGCACTATCAAGTAACGGAGCCCCGACCGTGAGAGGGTGTCGTTAAAGGAGTGATCA
>JBHHYX010000293.1:0-6978 GCA_046757765.1 Acidobacteriota bacterium
CTGAGCCAGGTTTTTGAGGCTCCGGCTCGGTATCGGTATCGCAATCGCTATCGGTAATCGACATCATGCGCATTCCTTCCCGTCATCGCAATCGACCGCGATAGCGATTGCGAGCCAGATTCCGATACCGATGAAGACCCGGCTACTCCACCACTTGCCGGTCGGAGGCGCCGCTGAATTCCTGAGATCGTAATACTCGGACAGGCTCCTAGCGGTGTCCTTTACCCGTATGTCTGTACCGGCCGGCGTTCCTGCCAAGCACTCCCGACCCCGAAGGCGACGCCAAGGGCGTCATTCAGTATAGCCTGGGGCAAAGCCCCAGGAACTGGGAGGGTCCTCGGCGGTCAGCGCTGTAGGCGCCACTCACCAAATCCGTCAGTCCCAGAGGTAGCGTTTGTCAAAGTCTATAGTCCCTCCTCTTCCTGTTGCGGTTGCACCCCTTTGTGAATCGCGCTTTCAGCGCTGAAATCCCGTGGCCGTCGTTTCCTGGGGCGTTGCTCCAGGCTAAACTGAGCCAGGCCTTTGGCCTGTATTCCCTGTGGGTATCGGCTGGCCGACAGCCGAAGAGGGGTAACAGCCCGGATGATTTCGCCGCCGCAGTAGACAGTTGGTGAATAATCCGGGCTAGAAGTCAGGGCGGTCCTCCGGTCGATCGATTCGAGAGACATACTCCAGATCGGGGTGGGTGACCTTGGAGACGAAAACCAGAACGGCAAGCAGGAAAATGTAGACGCCCCCCACCAGACTCAGGGAGACGTACCAGGGGATGGGGCCGATGGAGAGCCGTTCCAGAAACGACTTGCCTTCTCCCCCATGGATGATCAACTTCGAAACCCAGGCTGACAGGAGGATGAAGAAAAGTGCCACGTAGTTGCTGGCGAAGCGGGCTCGAAAAGCCTGCAGGTAGGTGATTTTGAATTCCGGCTTGAACAGATGCCCCGCCATCAGTCGCCCCCAATTACTTTCGGGACTGTGCAGGTCCCGCGAGAGGAGGGGACCGTAGAAATTCTCTTCCACCATGCGCAGCCGATATCGGAAGAGGTCAAAGAAACGGTAACGGCGAGCTTCCAGCGCCAGAAAATGGAGGACCAGCAGCATGCCGAGGACGATGCTGGCATGAGAGTGCTCGGGCGTCCCAAAGGCAAAGGAAAGTAGACCGATCGAGGCGATAATGGCCCAGTTGGTCGAGGTGTCGAGGCGAATCCGCCAGCTGTTGGCCCGCGTCAACTCGCCACGGTAAAAGTGCACCATGGCCGAAATGTACTCGGTTCGGGTGAGGGGATAGGCCTCGAAGGCTCCGGGTGGTTGGGCTGAGTGATCCGACATTGAGTGTGTTCCTCCTGCTGGAATCGAGCCATTCTGTGCGGCGGTAGGCACCAGTCTGTTGCACAGAGGTCAAGCGAGGCTCCGTCCTCAGACCGACCAGCGGAGTAGCAGCCGTGATTCCCAACCCCACCGGCCCGGCGCCGGCGGTTCCCGGGTTTGACGACCCGCCCTTGATAGAATTGGCAAACCTACCTCCACCGGGACAGGCCAGGTGGAGCCACCGCTCCAACCGTGGCCGATGGTTGCCACCTTCGCAACTTGAAGCAAGTTTAAAGATTACCGAAACCGTAGTGGTCGAGTGGCGCCGACAGTCCAGACGACTTCGGCGCTGCCGACCGGCTGGCGATGGGCAAATCCGAGCCCGGTCCCTCGGCCACAATGCCTGGCCAAGACCGCGCCGCTGACCGACGGGTGGCGCGGCGTCTCTCCGGGAAAATGCCGTCTACTCGGGCCGCCGGAACGGCTCCGGCACCACGATATCAGGCAGATTCAAGCCTTTCGCCTTGCTGTTGAGTGCTCCCAGATCTTCTGAGATCAGGTGACGGAATTCGGCCACGTAGCCGGCCAGCTCTCGCTTCTGTTGCGCGTACACTTCCCGCACGCCTTGTGTGGGTGCGCCCTCGCCTTCCATCAGCCATTCCAGCAATGGAGCCAGTCGGGAGTAGAGTTTGGCGCCCCCTTTTTGGGCCAGGATGTCGTAGGCCACCTCGGCGTCGGGGTTGTGCAGCTTGCGCTCCAGGGCGTTCAGTTTCTCAATCACTCCGGTTGCCGCCTGGACGGTTGCAGCCGCCTGCGGCAGATTCCGCCAAAGCTGCTGCCGGGCTTCGATTTGACGCCTGAGGGCGCGCAACTGCTCCACTTTTTCCGAAAGCTCGCTGATGCTGTCCCGAACACGCAGCGCCAAATCGAGCTGTTTGGCCGCGTCCTGGCTGGAGGTCGGGTTGCGTGGATCGGGACGAACGGTAATCGGGGTGGTGTAACTCTTCCCCTCCACATGGAGCCGCGCCGTGTAGGCTCCGGGGAGAACGAGAGGGCCTACCCGCGGATCTCCAAAATCGAGCTTGGCTCCTTTGATTTTGAGGGCTCCCGCATAGCGGAGATCCCAGACCGCCCGCTGAACTCCTGCCTTGCCGGAGAGCGCCGGCTTGGGGGGTTCCTCGCCCCAGCCGTCGGGATCACCCGGAGGCGTGTCCGGCTCCTCGGCCGTGGTGCTCAGAATTCGAATGACTCGGCCCGACGAATCCAGGATTTCCAGAGTGATCTCCTCCTCCACATCCCTCTTGAGAAAATAGTTGACGATGGCGCCCTGGGGAGGATTCGGAAAGGTTCCCTTGTCCTCCCGTTCAAAGTGATAGCGCCAGCGGATCGCCGGTTGAACGGGGAAAAGGAAGGCGTCGGACTCGGCAACTTCAGGCGACATCTCGCGAAGGGGGGTGAGATCGTCCAGAATCCAGGCTGAGCGCCCGTGAGTACCCACCACCAGATCGTCATCCTTCACTCGCAGGTCGTGCACCGCAACTGTTGGCAGGCCGAGGTGAAGAGCTTCCCAGCTCGCGCCGTCGTTGCGGGAAAAGACTACGCCGCGCTCCGAGCCCACGTAGAGCAGTCCCCTTTTCTTGGGGTCTTCGCGCAGGGCGTGCAGGTAAACGTCTGCCGGCAGTCCCTGGGAGAGACTTCGCCAGCTGCGGCCAAAATCTTCCGTCTTCCAGAGATAGGGTCGCATGTCGTCAAGGCGGTGGGCGTCGACTACCAGGTAGGCCGTGGCCGCGTCAAAAGGAGACGTTTCGATCATGCTCACCGTACCCCATTCCGGCATGGCCGGGATGTTCTCGGTGACGCTTGTCCAGTGGGTCCCCCCGTCACGAGTCACGTGAACGAGGCCGTCGTCACTGCCCACCCAGATGACTCCTTCCTGGCGGGGTGATTCGGCGATCGCAAAGAGGGTGCAGTAAGTTTCGACCCCTGTATTGTCTCCGGTGATGGGCCCCCCGCTCCATCCTTGCTTGCTCTTGTCGTCTCGGGTGAGATCAGGGCTGATCGGAGTCCAACTCTGCCCCCCATCGCTGGTCCGAAAAAGGACGTTGGCCCCATGGTAGACGACCTTTGGATCATGAGGCGAGATGGCAATGGGAGCGGTCCACTGGAAGCGGTATCGCATCTCTTTGGCCCCGTGTCCGGAGGGGTTCTCGGGGTAGATGCTGACATTTTCGGCCAGGCGGGTGCGATGGTCGTATCGGGAAATATAGCCGCCATATTCTCCGGCGTAGACGACATTGGGGTCGGAGGGATCGGAAGCGGTGTGACCCGCTTCGCCCCCGCCGACGCTGTGCCAGTCCGAGAGCCGGATCCCGGCCGAACTGAGGCTGTTGCTGGGGCCCGAGGCGGTGCCCAGATCCTGCAGCGCGCCGGAGACACGGTAGGGAACCTGTTGGTCAACGTTGATGTGGTAGAACTGGGAGATGGGCAGGGGCGGAGCAAACCAGGTCTCGCCTCCGTTGACCGTCACATCGACCCCTCCGTCGTTGGCCGCGATCATTCGTTGAGGATCTCGTGGATCAATCCAGAGGTCGTGGTGGTCTCCATGGTGGATGCCTTTGACATACTTGAAGGTCTCGCCCCCGTCGATACTCTTGAGCATCGGCACCTGGGGAACCCAGATCACATCGGGGTTCCTGGGGTCGATCGTCAAGGTCGAGTAGTACCAGGCTCTTTGGCGAAGCGCACGGTGCCCACTGGCCCGCCGCCAGCTTTTCCCGCCGTCATCGGAGCGGAACAGTCCGCCTTCCTCAGCCTCGATCAAGGCGTAGACGCGCCGGCCGTCGGAAGGAGCCACCGCCACCCCGACCTTGCCCCAGACGCCTTTGGGCAAGCCCTTGCCCTGGAGTTGCTTCCAGGTGTCTCCGCCGTCGCGTGAGCGGTAAAGGCCGCTGCCCTCTCCGCCGCTGGTGAGTTCCCAGGGGTGGCGGCGGGCCTGCCACAGACCGGCGAACAGGAGGTGGGGATTGGAGGGGTCGAAGGCCACGTCGGAGGCGCCTCTGTTTTCATCTTTCCAGAGCACCCTCTCCCAATTCTTTCCCCCATCCTGCGTCCGATAGACGCCTCTCTCCGGGTTGGGACCGAAGGCATGGCCCAAGACTGCGGCAAAGGCAATGTCGGGGTTTCGGGGATGGACGATCAGAGTGCCGATCTGGCCCTCCTGGTCCCAGACGTGCGCCCACGTTTTCCCCCCATCCATCGACTTGTAGATTCCATTCCCGGCCGCCACGTTGCCTCGAATATTGGCTTCTCCGGAGCCCACATAGATCACGTTGGGGTCAGAGGAGGAGACCGCGATCGATCCCATCGAGGAGACGGGCTGGTCATCGAAGATGGGCTCCCAGCGCAGGCCCCCATCCGAGGACTTCCATACGCCGCCGGAGGCGGTGGCGGCGTAATAAACATGAGGATCTCCCGGAACGCCCGCGACCCGCGAAACGCGTCCCCCAAAGGCAGGCCCGATGGAGCGGAACTTCAAGCTCTCGAAAGGCGCGGGCCCCTTCTCTGCCTCCCCCGCCAGGAGCAGGGGTGGGGCCATCACAAGCAGCATCAAAAGGTTCAAAAACAGAGGGAATGACTTCATCCGTGTGTCACTTGTCATGACCCACCACTATCGGGCATCTCAGTTGCTGTTTCAAGACCCCACAGCCGATCGAACGATCCTGTGCCTCCGGCCAGGTCCGGATGGCCACTCACTAACGTTCGTGGTTCAGTAACTTGGCAGCGATGACTCAATATCTTTGGCTGAGCCAAAGCGTGAGCGCTCGGCCAACCTTCAAGATGTTGCCAGAAAACCAGCTTGCTGGTATTATGGCAACATGAAGACGACGCTAGACCTGCCCGATGACTTGATGCGGGCAGTGAAGATCCGTGCCATCGAAGAGAACCGCAAGCTCAAGGACGCCGTCGCCGAGCTACTGCGGCGGGGGCTCTTCCAGAAGCCCGACAAGCGGCGAACGGTGCGCCAGCGGGTCGAGTTCCCACTCGTCCGTTGCGCTCACGAAGCCCGACCCGGTGAGCAGATGACGCCGGACCGGGTGGCGGAGATCCTTCTCGATCAGGAGGCCGAGGTGCCGCATGGTCCTGTGCGATAGCAACGTTTGGCTGGCGCTGGTGTTGTCCAAACACGTCCACCACACTGCCGCAGGCAAATGGTTGGACGGGGTCGACGAGCCCGCCTCTATCAATTTCTGCCGCGCTACGCAACAAACCTTGCTCCGATTGCTGACCAACGCCTCCGTCCTGGGTCCGTATGGGAATGCGCCGTTGACCAATCGCGAGGCGTGGAAGGTCTACGAAGCCCTTCACGGCGACGACCGGATCGTGTTGCGGGCGGAAGAACCGAGTGGACTCGAGAGTCGTTGGCGACAGTTCGCCCTGCGAGATACAGCTTCGCCCAAGATGTGGATGGATGCCTACCTCGCCGCCTTCGCTCTCGCCGGTGCGTACCGTCTGGTGACGACCGACACCGCTTTTACGCAGTTTCGCGGGTTGGATCTTCAGCTTCTTGGGGGAAGGGCAGATTAAGGAAGCTCTTGCCGGTCTGGGGAGAGAGAGGTTGTACATGTCTCTTGAGACACGAAAACTCAGGCTGATCGAGCCCGAAGAAGCGTTGCCGGGCCGAGACCGACGAATGCCTGTGGCTGCCACCCACTTTGTGCTGCGGACCCCGATGGAGCCACCCTTTCCCGGGATGGAGACAGCTCTATTCGGAATGGGGTGTTTCTGGGGCGCGGAAAGGAAGTTCTGGGAAGCGAAGGGGGTCTGTTCCACAGCAGTCGGGTACTCCGCGGGCTACACGCCCAACCCGACCTACCGGGAAGTGTGCAGTGGGAGAACCGGGCACAACGAGGTGGTCCAGGTGGTATTTGACCCCCGAGCGACCTCGTTTGAGGCGATGCTGAAGATCTTCTGGGAGAATCACGATCCCACTCAGGGGATGAGACAGGCGAACGACATCGGCACTCAGTATCGCTCCGGCATCTACTGGCACTCGGAGGGCCAGCGTCAAATCGCGGAAGCCTCGCGCCTGGCTTTCCAGAAAAAGCTCTCCGAAGCCGGGTTCGGAACGATCACCACGGAGATTCTGCAGGCAGGTGAGTTCTACTACGCCGAGGACTACCACCAGCAGTACCTAGCCAAGGTGCCGGGAGGCTATTGTGGCTTGGGCGGCACCGGCGTCAGCTGTCCAGTGGGGGCTGCTTCCGGGGATTGAGGCGGCCATCTGCCGGTTCCTCGCTACGATTGGGTGTGAGAGTCCGGGCTGAAGCTAAAGGAGCGTGGCTTGCTGGGAGCACCCGGCCCAGTCGAGGGATTTCGGGAATTCCTAGCCGGAGAAGAAGTTCACAAAGCTATCAACTTGTGCGCCTGACAACAACGTGAACTGTCGAGCAACGGAGAACCACGGCAACAGGTCAGCGGCGTTGAAACTGAGCCGAAGTGTCAGCGCCCGGCCCATCCGGACGGCCACTCACTGACGAGGGTGTCGCAAAAGTCTCTTGAGGCCCTGCGGCACGGTCCCCTTCCACAACCCCGTTAGGGGTGGAATGTTTGTAGCCAAGACGCCAAGACCGGATTCGAACTCCGTAGGAGTGACATTTGGCCTGGCCTGCAACA
>JBHHYX010000294.1:0-6966 GCA_046757765.1 Acidobacteriota bacterium
CGGAAGACGTGAGCGTAACCGACCTTGGAAAAGGCCCGGAGGGCCGACATTCGAGTAGCCCGGTCCGTAAGGGCCAGGGGGCCCTGATGTCCCTCGCCGCCAGGCCCGGAGGGCCGACACAAAGGCGGTAAAGGCAACCAAATCACCTCAATGGCCGCTGAATATGAGCGGCGCCTTCGGCGCTTCGAGACGTGAGCGCCCAACCGACCTTGCCAAAGGCCCGGAGGGCCGGCATTCGAGTAGCCCGGTCCGTGAGGGCCGGCAGACCCGGTTTCCCCCAGGCGGCAGGCCCGGAGGGCCGACACAAAACGAGGTGCGGGCTGGCCTCATTTCCCCGACCGGGTCGACGGGGCCCCTTGGGGAGAGAAGGTCCAGGATGCTTCTTTACCTTTGATCAGGCGATAGAGGGCCGTATGGAGAGGGGCTTCCACGCCCGCTCGTGCCGCTTCGCGGGCGATGGCACCGCCCAGAAAATCCACTTCGGTCAAGAGCCGATTTTTCACATCGTAGAGCATGGAAGGGGGGTGATTGGTCTCAGATCCGATCTTGTTCATCTCCCAGGGATCTTGGTGCAGTTCAATCCCCAGGGCGGCAGCGACCTTCTTGCCCTCGTCAATGAGGTCGTGGAGGAGACGGCCCAGGCTCGAAAAATCTCTTTCCTCGGCGAAGTGGGGGCAGTGAGGGAGTTCCGTCAAGGCGGCCGCCGAGTTGACGGAGGCGTTGAAAATCAATTTGGACCACTGGGCGGGGCGAGCATCTTCCAGTGCTTCCGCCTTGAGCCCGCCCTGCCTGATCAGATCGGCCACCACCCGCACCAGCGAAAAAGGGGTGTTCGTTCCCTCATAGGGTCCCAGCCAGGTCGGCGTGTCCAGCTCATATTGAACATGGTGATCGCTATGACGGGTGCCGCTCATGAAGGTGGTGGCCCGGATCACGCGGCCTCGGGTGCAGCGAGCCAGGATCTCTTCGCTCCCCAAACCGTTCTGAGCGGAAACCACGGCTCCCTCGTCAAAACAATGCCCAACCGGGGCAAAAGCCTCTTCTGTTTGCGTCGCTTTGGTGCAGACGATGCCTAAGTCGAAAGGGGGGAGTGCTTCGGCACGTGTGGTGGCCTTGACCTCGACGGTGAAGTCATGGGTTCCGGAGACCCGCAGTCCGTGCCGCTGGAGAGCCCGCGCATGCTGGGGGCGACGCACAAAGGCACACACTTCGACCACCCGCGCCAGGTGAGCCGCAAAGAGGCTTCCGATCGCCCCACAACCCACAATGCAGACTCGCTTCATTTGATCCACTCCAAACCGAGGCGCCCCATCCAAACCAATTATTCCGATCCAGGTGGAGATCGCCTGGCAGGATTGCGGAAGCTCTCTTCAGCCGATTCGCCTTGACGGCAGGCCCCGCCCAGCAAGGCGGCAAATTGTCCTCCCCAGGACCAGGCCAGGCAAAGAAAGCGGGGAGTGGGCGAACTGAGGCGACGAGGCTTTCGGACAAAGTCGAGCGAAAAGTCGACGTCCGGTTGATGCAGCCGGGCGATGGGAGGGATCAGCCGCTCCCTCGCACTGAGCAGACCCACCCCCAACTCCACTGCAGCCGTGGCGGCACCCAGGTAGCCGGTCTGGCTCTTCAAAGCCGTGACGGGGATTTCAGAGCCGAAGATGGACTGCAGGATCTCCACTTCCCGCCTGTCCCCTTCGCCTGTCCCCAGTCCGTGGGCGATGAGGAAGTCTATGTTGCCGTCCCCAATCACCTCGGCAATGGCGCTTCGGACATTCGACTCGCTGCTCTTCGGCTGCCGGGCGTCGGCAACATCCTGCGAACACCCCACGCCCAGTATCTCGCCCCAGATGGGCGCATTTCTCCTGAGGGCGTCCCGGTGCCGCTCGAGAACGAAAAAGGCGGCCCCTTCCCCCAGCACCAGGCCATCTCGCCGGCGGTCGAAGGGCCGGAAGGCTTCTTTAGGGGGAGCGCCCGAAAGCAGGCCCATCCGCTCGTACGCCAGGTAGGCGGAGACAGTGAGAAGGGAGTCGTAGCCACCGGTGATGGCGACGTCACACCGCTCTTCGATCAGATCATGATAAGCCGCGGAGACGGCCAGCGCTGAGGCGCTGTCGCTCTGGACGAAGTTTTGATTGGGCCCCCGGGCGCCGAACTCGGAAGAGAGGAAAGAAACTCCCGCGTTGGAGAGGGTTCGGATGGAAAAATAGGGGTCAATCAGACGGGAGGCTCTTCCCCCAAGGTGCTTGAGGTCTCCTCCATCGGCCTTTTCCCAGGCGAAGTTCAATGCCTTGAAAAAGACTGAGCTTTCGATTCCCGTCTCCCCGGAACCCGCATAGATTCCGATACGATATGGATCCAGTTCGGCCAGATCCAAGCCGCTGCCGGCGACTGCTTCCTTGGCCGCCCGGACTCCACAGAGGACGCTCTTGGTCATGAACTTCAGGCTTTTGGGGAAGCGAAGAGATGGGGCTAAGTCGAAATCAGGCACCTCTGCGCTCGAAACACACTCGTGACCGGTCACGTCAAACCGTCGCATGGCTGAGATGGCGGATTTCCCTTTGCGGCTCCCGGCCCAGGTCTCTGCGGCGGACAAGCCCAGTGGAGTGACCAGCCCAATCCCCGTCACAACCGCTCTTGGCCCTGGTGTCATGATCACCCCGCCCTTCCCCCAAATGCCCGTCAACTATTCTGCTCCATCAAAACTCCGCATGTCCATTCCCAAGCTGAAGGGCACTTTCTCCCCCTGCCCTCGGGAGCCGGAAAAGGTGCGATACAATCCCAGGCGTTGTGCCCTCTTCTCCGCATGTGCGCGCCCTTGCCCCCGCACTGTAAACTGAACCGAAGCGTCAGCGCCCGGCCAAATCCGGATGGCCACTCACTGGCGTTCGTGGTTCAGTGACCGGGCGCCAGCATCGTGCCTAACCCGGGACCAGAATTCAGGCAGCACTGTAAACTGAACCGAAGCGTCAGCGCCCGGCCCCATCCGGATGGTCACTCGCTGACGTTCGTGCTTCAGTGACCGGGCGCCAGCATCGTGCCCAACCCGGTGACCAAAACTCAGGCAACAGTGTGAACTGAACCGAAGCGTCAGCGCCCGGCCCCATCCGGATGGCCACTCACTGACGTTCGTGGTTCAGTGACCCGGTACCAGAATCGCCCAACCCGGTGACCTGGCGCCAGAATCGCCCAACCGATGCAATCAGAATTTCAAATATCTTTGGTTGGGTTCAGGGTAATTGTCCTGACTGGGCCAGCCAGACATTTCGGGAGAGGCTCTGGAGGAGGACCAGCAGCTCTTCGGCCGCCAGGTCGGATATTCCGGCTGGACGCGGTTCATCGAGGCTTTGCTCCAGCTCGTTCAGGATGGATCTACTGGTGGGGAAGTCACGCCGTTCGGCTGCCGTTCGAGCCTGCTCCAGCTGGCTCAGCAGGTCTGAGGAAAATGAATCCTGGATGAACCCCCGCCTCGACAACGAACGCACCTGCGTCTCCACGGAGGCAAACGTCGTGGGTGCCGCCTTGGAGGGTCCACCCACAATGTTGGAAGGGGCCGAGAGGCGGCCCTGGCTGTCCAGGGCCTGAACGTAATAAAGGGATTGAAACTTGGTGGGCGCCTTCTCCCGAAAAAAGAGTTGGGAGGTGGAGCCCACCAGCTCAAAAGGTCCCGGAAACCCCACGCTGTTCTGGAAGACTTGCAGGGCCGAGCAATCGATGAGGGTGGGCGACTCATTCAGGCAGGCTTGTCCCAGTGCCCCGTCCAGAATCTCCGTCACGGTGACGGTAAAGTCCGTCCCCGGTATGGTCACTTCCAGGTAGGGGGGGAGGAACTCCGGGGCCGGTGTCCCCTGGGATCGAAAGACGCGATACTGAGAGACTCCCGGCGAGGCCTCCCAGGAAAGAATGACCTGGCTGCCCACCGCCTGTTCACTGGCAGCCTCCAGCCGTTCCGGTGGGGCCACGGCAGGGGCCGGAGGGTCACTCACGGCACAGCGGGAGCGGTCGCACAACAACAGCAGTTTTCGGGCATCGGCCACGGTGATGAGGCCATCGTGGTCCAAATCGCGAGGATCGGCTTGTCCCGAGGCCGGTCGGTTGCGAGCGGCCAAGACCCTGTTGACGTCATTTTGGTCCACATCGCCGTCCCCGTCCAGGTCCAGACTGCTCGACCGCTCATTCCACCACACCTGTGACTCGCCCTCCGGCCTTGAAGTCCCCGCGAACAATCCCACCGGAGTGGATTCCAAAACGGGGAGCCCATAGTTGAGGGGGTCGCCGAGGCCGCTTCGACTGACCACGGTCCAGTGCCGTCCGTCCTGGCTGCGAAGGAAATCAAATCCATATTGGGGAGCCAGCGAGGCAGTGGTGGAGACCAGGGATAACGGCCGCAGGTTGATGCTCCAATCGAAGGTCCCCAGGTAGAGCTGGGAGGGATCGCTCGCCATGCTCCAGAAGCGTGCGTTGAAGAAATTACCGAAGCCGGCTCCCAGTCCACTGAGGGGCGTTTTCCAACCGGTCGGAGTGGACCGGGGCTCTCCCACCACGAGCTCCCAGACATCGTCCGGATCGATCCGAATCAACTCCGCGGGTTGGTTGGTCCCCACATAGAGCTTGCCCTCAAATTCACCCATGCTGAGCCCCCTCGAACTGCGGAGACCGGCGGGTTGGAAGGCCCCGTCGCTCACTACCGGGACAAAGCGGTAGGGAGGCGAGCCCCGGGCTTCGGTCTTGGAGACCCCGTACCCTTTCTGGCTCGAGTCGCCGGTGGTGCAATAGAGGAATCCGTTGTAGGGATGAAGAGCCGACACGGGGAAAGCCGTCGCGGGAGGACTCACGCGGCGCCAGGCGTTGTTGCCGGCAGAGGGGTTGGCTGAGGAGAGGATGGAGCCGACACCCTGATAATCGGCGGAGATGACAAAGAGTTGCCCATTGTAGCTGGCCAGCGAGGCAAAGGATCGGACTTTCGAGTTGGGCGGAGAATTCTTCGAGATGTCCCCCAGAAATGTCCCGGCCGCCTGGGGCACGGCTTGCCACCGAACTCCGTCCGGGCTCCGAAGCAGGCGAGGGGGCGGGAATCCCCTGCCGGCGTAGCGAGACAGCTTCCCGAAAAGGCTCCCGGCTGATGTCCCTCCCACGTAGAGGGCTTCGGCTCCGCTGGGCTCGATGAAGACCTCCATGGAACGAAATGCGATGTCCCGGGCCGTGAACCCGGTCGCATTGCCACGTGAATCAAACTTCACCGGGATGTTCTGGGGCGACTTGAAGACCCGTTCCCACAAGCGGGTCTCCGGAGTGTATCTCCAGATTTCGGCCGCCAACTCCAGGTCTGCGAAATCCTGGGGGCAGCCGCTCGCCAGCGGCGGATACACTCCCTTGCCGTGCTCCACCTCCGCGCTGGCAAAGCTGACGCATTCAATGGCCCGGCCCGTTCCCACATAAAGCTTGCCCTTGAACCACTTCATCGACCAGACGAAGGTATTCTGATCGTCCATCCATTCGGGCGTATTGAGGGCAAACTCGGCGCCCGAGCTTCCCTCCAGTTCCTGAATCTTCAGGTTGATTCCGCCAAATGAGCTGCTGCCCTGGAGAGATTGAAAATGGTTGGCGGAAATTTGTCCCAGATCCCTTGCGTAGGAGGTTTTCAGAGTGGCATTTTCCACCGTGACAAATCCGTCGTTGACCTGCCCATCCGTCAGGTCGCTGAGGATCTGGCCCGTAAAGGAGGTGAAGGGGTTGCCTTCAAAGGTCGATCCTTCCAGCGTGAAGAAGGCAATGCCGGCGGAAATGAAGTAGGGGTCCGCCTGGGCGCGGAACTGGCTCATGTTCTCGGTTGTGAGAGCCGCCACTCCCGGCGACAAGAGTCCCAGTCCACCCCCCAGCCAACGCAGGAAGACTCCCACTCCTTCGAGGATTGGATTGCTGCCCGGGAGAGTGCCGAAAAGCCAGTCGGCGAGTTCGGTGCCGTGGTGTGGCGTGGAGATGGTGAAGACAGCCTTGGCCAGCCGAGAGACGTCTCGCGACATGAGGGCCGCCTGAGTGTCCGCCCCGCCCTTGGAATGACAGATGATGTAGAACTTTGACACCCCGAAACGTCGGGCGACCTCTGGAAACCACCTCTGGAGAGCGGCGGCATTCTCCTCGATCCCCGCGTCATTTCGGCTGTTGTCCGAGTTGATGTTGATGAAGGCCGTGCGGTACCCAGCGGCGAAAGCGAGCACGTACATGTCGCTGCCCTGCCACCAGTCCGAGGCCTGACTGCGAAGACCGTGCACAAAGACCAGGACCGGCGAGTCCTCTCCTCCGACAGGAGTTTCCCCGAAGAAAATGTTCTGAGGAAAACCGGGGACCGGCGCGGGGGTGGCCGGATCCTGGGCCAAGGCGGAAACGCCGGAAATCAGAGGAAACAAGGCCAGGCTCAGCCTTGCCAGAAGCTGAAACCGGATCCTGAAAAGAGGATTGCAAACTTTCATAACCAACCTTTTCATGCCTTGCCCCCAAATGCCACATCGACCGGGACTTTCTTCCCCTGATCGACGGACAGCCTTCAGGGCTTTACAGGGGAAACTCTCAACGCCAACTTCCAACTCCCAACTTCCAACTTCACACGGCCTTTTCAGCTTTCCCGGGTCCAGGAAAGAGCGAATCGGGCTATACTGTGCGGAAGAGGCGACTGCCAGCTGGCTGCTTGCCGCGGAATGCTGAGAATTTTGCCCTCGGATGCGTTGCATTGCAGCCGAGGGACAGAACGTCATGCAACGCTCTAAACTGAACCGAAGCGTCAGCGCCCGGCCAATCCGGATGGCCACTCACTGACGTTCGTGGTTCAGTGACTTGGCGGCGGAATTGCTCAACCTGGCTGCTAAGGGTTTGCGCAAGAAGAACTTCGCAGAGTTGGCGCTCAGATTTGCACCAGATTGGGCCGCGAACGATTGAGCGAAACCGCAGGCGTAGCCGGGCCTACGTTGAGGATTT
>JBHHYX010000295.1:0-6949 GCA_046757765.1 Acidobacteriota bacterium
TTATCCAACGCGCAACTTGACCACTTTGTGAACTTGTCCTCGGACTAGGAATTCCGCTAGATGTCGAGAGAGCGCAGATCGCGAATGGTGACCAGGAGCTTTTCCCGGCCTTGATAACTGTCTTGAGTGAGGGTGTAGGCGACGTCCACTCGCTGGCCGCGCTCCAACCGGGCCGCCCAGTCGGCGCGTTTCCACCAGATCGCATCGAGCTGAAAACCGTTCCTCTGAATGTGGAACTTGAGGTGTCGATCCTTCAGAATCCAGGGCCCATTCAGGACGCTCACTCCCCGGGAGGCAAAGAGGGGCGACGGGTTTCCCATGCCAAAGGGAGCCAACTGCTGGATCTGGGCGTAAAAGGAAAGATCGAGTTGCTCCACCGGAAGGACAGATTCAATCCGAAGCGCGGGCACCAGCTGGTGCGGCTTCAACCGCGTTGCGACGTAGGCGTCCAGTCTGTGAGACAACTCTTCGATTCGTTCCTGATTCTGCGGACTGCCATTGAGGGTGCAGCCGACGGCCTGGGAATGCCCTCCATAGGCCAGAAAGAGATCCCGGCAGGAATCCAGGGCATCCAGCAGATGGAGACCGGGAATGCTCCGTCCCGAACCCTGGCAATTCGAGTCGCCAACCGAAAGAACCAGGGTCGGTCGATAGAAACGCTCGACCAGCCTGGAAGCCACGATGCCGATCACTCCCCGGTGCCAGTTCCGGCCCGAAACGACCAGAAATTTCTTTCCAAAAGCCGAGGGATGCTCCTCAATCCTCTTCTCAATCTCCGCCACGATGCGGCCTTCCTCTTCCCTCCTGCGAACGTTTTTTTGGTTCATCTCCCGCACGATGGATTCCGCCGCCGACCGATCGCTGACGGAAAAAAGGTCGATGACTTCACGACCTTCTCCTCCCATGCGCGTGACCGCATTGATTCGGGGCGCCAGCTTGAATCCGATATCGAACTGGTTTACTTCGCGGCTGACACCGCATCCCTCCAGCAGCGCTTTCAGCCCGATGTTGTGAGGCTCGGAGAGACCTTCCAGCCCGAACTTCACGATGATCCGGTTCTCGCCCGTGAGGGGGACGAGATCGGCAACCGTTCCAATGGCCACCAGCTTCAGAAAGTGAGGAATCAGCCGTTCCTTACCCTCCCGGCGAAGGAGCGCGTGCACCAGTTTGAAGACCACTCCCACGGCGGCCAGATCCTTGTCGGGGTAAGCGCAGTCGGGGCGATTGGGGTTGAGAATGGCAAAGGCTTTTGGCAGCCGGGTGTCGGGCAGGTGATGATCGGTGATAATCAGATCCAGTCCGATTTCAGCGGCCAGCTCACAAACATCGAAAGCGCGGATGCCCGAGTCGACCGTGATCACGAGCTGATAACCCTTTTCGAATGCGTCCTGGAGAACCTCCCTTTTCAGACCGTAACCGTCTTCGAGACGCTTGGGCAGGTGAAATCCAACCGAGACTCCCAGCATTTCCAGCGCCCGCTTCAAAACCACGGTCGACGTCATCCCGTCGACGTCGTAGTCACCGTAAATGAGAACTTTTTCGCCCCCATCCCTGGCCTGAAAGATGCGCTCCACCACGCGATCCATGTCTGTCATCAAACCGGGATCGTGCAAGTCCCGCAGGCGGGGGTTCAGAAAGGCCCGGGCGCGATCGGGAGCCTTCACTCCCCGCTGAATCAGCATATGGGCCAACAGCTGTGAAATCTGCAACTGTCCGGCCAGTGATTGAACCTCGTTTTCAGCGCTTGAAAGTATGTCCCAACGAAACTCCACGCCAAGAGTCTAGCAAGTGACTCTGGCGTTTTTGGCTGAGAGGGGATTCAACGGCGAGTCTTCAGGTCGTTCTCCAGGTCGCGGGCGGCTTGACTCAGAGCTCGTACCGTCTCCCGAGAGGGGTCAACGGACCAGACGAAATGCACCTGGATGCCGTCGCTCTGGCGGCGGGCCACCAGGTCGATCAGGAATTCAGGCGGTCTTTCTTGCAGGGGACTCCAGTCTTCGAACCGATAGTCTCTGAACTCGCCCGCCAGCAAGGATGAGGCGGCTTTGGATTGGCTCTTCAAGAACTCGAGGGCCGCGGCTGCCCGCGGCGTCTTTTGAGGCGGAAGGTCCGCTTTCTCACGCTTCTCCCCGGTGGGTTCACCGGGGGTGGAGACGGCCGTTGCAGCCGGCTCGGGGGAGGGGGCCGGAGGGGGAGTGTAGATCACTTTGGGCTCCAGTGACAGGGGCGGTGGAGGCGGCAGCTTGTAAATGCCTTTCGCTGCATCACTCTGATAAAGCCGGCGCCATTCTTCTCCCACAGCCGCGATCAGCGCCCGGCGTTGGTCTCCGGCAACCAGAAGATAGGCCGCCACGACCACGGAAAAGAAGATGGCTGTCATGGCCAGAAGCTTCTGCCAGCTGGAATATTGCCCCATCCGTCGCCCTCGCGAGAACTGATGTGGTGTGGAGACCCCGTCAACTGGGATCTGCTGCTTCCCCCTTGCCAGGTCGGGCTTTTTGCCGCAGAAAAGCGGCAATGAACTGATCGATCTCTCCGTCCAGAACGGATTCCACCACGCCGGTTTCCAATTTGGTCCGGTGGTCTTTGACGAGACGGTAGGGATGCAGCACGTAGGAGCGAATCTGGCTTCCCCAGGCGATGTCGGACTTGCTTTCCTCCAGCTTGTCCAGCTCCTTTCTCCTTTTCTCCAGTTCCAGCTCGAAGAGCTTGGAGCGAAGAATCTTCATCGCCACATCCTTGTTCCGATGTTGAGAACGCTCATTCTGGCATTGGACGACGATACCGCTCGGGAGGTGGGTGATGCGAACCGCCGAATCGGTCACATTCACGTGTTGCCCGCCCGCCCCCGAAGAACGGTAGGTATCGATTCTCAACTCTTTCTCATCGATGACAATGTCCACCCCCTGGTCCACCTCGGGAGTCACAAAGACTGAGGCGAAAGACGTGTGCCGGCGGGCGCCGGCATCGAAGGGCGAAATCCGAACCAGTCGGTGCACTCCTATTTCAGCGCACAGATGACCATAGGCGTACTCCCCCTTGACCAGGAATGTCACCGATTTGATTCCGGCTTCCTCTCCCACCTGGTAGTCCGTAATTTCGGTTCCATAGCCCTGTCTTTCCGCCCAGCGAAGATACATTCGAAGCAGCGTCTCCGCCCAATCCTGACTCTCAGTGCCCCCTGCCCCGGGGTGAATGGTCACAATGGCGTTGTTGATATCCTGCTCTCCGGAGAAGAGCGTCTTGGTCTCCGTTGCCGTGATTCGATCCTCCAGCCGCCGGGCTTCCTTCTCGAGTTCGGCCTCCACATCCTCACCTTCGTCACGCAACTCCAGGAGAGCTTCCAAGTCCTCCAGCGAGCTCTTGCAGGCTCGCGCCAGGTGGACGACATCTTCCAGCCGCCTTCGCCTTCGCAGCAGCCTGCGGGAGCCTTCCCGATCCTTCCACATCGCCGGCTTCGACAGGTCACTCTCTATCTTCCGGAGCTCGACCTCTTTCTCCTCCACGTCAAAGATACTCCCAGAGGTGTCCAACTCTTTCTCTGAGATCCTTGAACCGCTGCTGAAAATCTTCCGCCGCCATCATTCCCCTTCCCTGCGCCAGCCCAACGCGTTCACGACCGACCAAAGCATCGTTCCCATTATAAGCGATAGATTGAAGCCATCGCCGATGCGGGAGTAAAGGGAACGATATCGGTTCCCCGCAACCTGCTGAGTGAGCATGCCTTCTTCGAACAGACCCAGCCGCCTGCGGACCCTTCCCAGTGGACTGATGAAGGCGGAGTATCCACTGTTGGCGCAGCGAAGCAAAGGCTTCCGGTTCTCCACAGCCCGAAAAGTCGCCATCTGCAGATGCTGCTCGGGAGCAGCGGTGGGGCCAAACCACGAGTCGTTCGTCATATTGACCAGAACCATGGCGCCCGCGCGCACGAATTGGCGGCTCAGTTGGGGGAAAATACTCTCGTAGCAAATCAATGTGGCGAAGCGAGTCGTCTTGACCCGGCCCGGTTGTACCGTCTGCAGGCCGGGCGAGAAGCCCCCTACCTCTTGAACCAACGGGCCGGCGAAGCCCAGGATCCGGCCATAAGGGAGGTATTCGCCGAAGGGCACCAGGTGGATTTTGTCGTAGCGGTAAGCCGTCTCGCCGCGGCCATCGATGAGAAACGCGCTGTTGAAATAGCGTTCCGAACCCGCCTCCAACCTGGAACCGTTCAGAAGCAGACCCACTCCGGCCTCCCTGGCCTGGTTTTGCCAGAAGGTGGTGAAGGGCAGATCAGCCCGGAACAGAAACGGGTTTTGAGCCTCGGCGAAAATGACCCACTCCGCACCCTCCTGAGCCGCTTTCTGATAGTAAGCGGGCAGGCTCTTGAAGTACATCTTTGCGTAGTATTCCCGGCTGCCCGAGAGGGCGATGTTGGCCTGAACCAGAGACACCTTCAGGGGCGTAGTTGACGGGATCTCCCAGAAATGGACCCGGTAGACACCATAGAGATTGGCGGCCAGGAAAAGGGTGCCGAAAACGACTGCCAGCCGTCGCTTCTTGAGCTCGACAAGGCCCACCAGCCCGAATTTCTCCCACCCGGTCGTGGCGAGGAGCCGGAAGCGCCGCGCTGAGAAGGCGTTACGACCGAGGCCCCCGGAGCCGTAGTCGTGCACTACCTCGAGGAGGCCGAGGCCGGGCAACGCAGTCAGCGTGGATGATTCCGGCTCTGCAGTAGATTGGGTGTGAGAAATGCGGGCTAAGGCGCAATTCCCCAGAACGATCAAGAAGGAAAGCAGGTAGACTCCACTCAGGTCGGCAATCTGGATCAGCCACTGAAAAGGATACTGGGAATAACCGAGGAGCGCCCAGGGGAAACCACCCACCATGTAATAATTGCGTAGAAATTCGGTCAGCAGCCAGAAGCCGGGCGCCGCCCACAAGGCCAGGGCCGGCGAACGGGCGGCGACCCAGCGGGTCAACCACGAAAAGGGCAGGAGGAAGAGTCCCATCACCAGCACCATCAGCAGGAAGACTCCAGCCGCAGCCGCCGTGCTCAGGTGACCGTAGGTCGTCAGGACCCTCGGAATCCAATAGAGGGTTCCCCCGAAGTAAACCAGGCTCAGGAGGAAGTGCCCTGCCAGCAGACGCCTCCACGACGGGATCCGCAGAATGAAATGAAGGTGTGGAACCAAAGCGATCCAGGCCAGGGGGAAAATCGAGAAGCGGGGGAAGGAAAGGCACAGCAGCGCGCCGCTCAGCAACGAGGCCGTCAGAGAGGAAGAACGCCTCAGTCGCATCAATTGGGCCGTTGAACCTTCTTGATGTAAGTCAGGAAGCCGTCGCGCTTGAGCCGGCCTGCCAACTGACGAGCGTCGGAGCGGGTCTCCAATTCGCCCACCCAGAGTCGGAAGAATTTCTTCTGGCCGGGCTCCGGCTCGGCCACCTTGACCGAGTAGCCCTTTGCCTCCACCCGAAGCCGGAACTCCCCCGCCTCTTCGGCGCTGTTGAGGGCCGCCACCTGAACGGTATAGTAGGCAGTGCCCGGTGTCCCACTTGCCGGCGCCGGTTGAGGGGGCTCAGGAGGCTCGACCCGGGGCTGATCGGCCTGGCCCGAGACGGCGCCCCTGGAAGGATCCGGAGGCGAGTCCTGCCCCTCCTCCGCGGTCTGAGCCGGCTGGGCCAGTTCCTGATAAAAATCCAGTTGGGGCTTGACATCGACCACTGGACCGTCGTCGTGAGGGAAGGTCGCGAGCGGTTGCCCGGGTGGGGAGAAATAACTCTTTCCCACATAGACTCCGATCAGGAAGAAAAGGAGTGAGCAAGTGAAGATCACCCCGTAGAGCCACGCGGTCTCCTTGGGATCAAGCCGGGCTGCCATCGCCGGGGTCCTCTTTCTCTCCCGCCTCCTCTCCCCCTTGCAGCTTGAGCAGGAGCGATCCAATCATGTCGATCGGAACTGGAAAGACAATGGTTGAATTCTGTTCCATTCCGATCTCGGTCAGAGTGGAGAGATACCGGAGCTGGATTGCGGTGGGCTCTTGAGCCAGAGTTCGGGCCGCTTCGTAAAGCCGCTGGGCGGCTTGAAACTCGCCGTCGGCGTGAATGATCTTGGCCCGCTTTTCCCGCTCGGCTTCCGCCTGCCGGGCCATAGCGCGCTGCATTTCGGTGGGAAGGTCGACCGTTTTGACCTCAACCATCGACACCTTGATTCCCCAAATGTCGGTGTGTTCGTCGAGGATCGCCTGGAGGCGCGCATTAAGCTCTTCGCGCTTGCTCAGAAGGTCGTCCAGCTCCACTTCGCCCAGCACCGAGCGCAGTGTCGTCTGAGCCAGCTGGGAAGTGGCGTAAAGATAGTTTTCAACGCTCAGAATGGCACGGTTGGCGTCGACCACGCGGAAATAGACGATGGCATTGACTTTGACGGAGACGTTGTCCCGCGTAATGACGTCCTGAGAAGGAACGTCCATCGTCACGGTTCGCAGACTGACCCGCTCCATTCGGTAAACGGGTCTCAACACAAAGATCAGCCCGGGCCCCCACGGCTCACCGACGAGGCGGCCGAGTCGGAAAATGACCCCCCGCTCGTACTCACGCAGGACCACTATTACCGAAGCCAGGTAGGCAAGGACCAGAAACACGAAGATGAATACCGGTGTCATCATCGACGACCCCCCTTTCCGGGCAACTGGAAGGGCCGGTCCCATCCGAGTCCCCCTCCGAAGCCCAACAAACGCTCTCCTCGGAACCTGAGTCGAGTCCTTAAGGCTCGCGCAAGAATAACTTCACATTTTGGCATTTGATCTTCACACCATCTTCGGCCGCTCCTCAATCGCGAAATCCTCAACCTAGGCCCGGCTACGCCTGCGGTTTCGCTCAATCGTTCGCGGCCAAATCTGGTGCAAATCTGAGCGTCAACTCTGCGGACTTATTCTTGTGCAAACCCTTACTCCGACGGCCCGACAATCCC
>JBHHYX010000296.1:0-6904 GCA_046757765.1 Acidobacteriota bacterium
CATCTTGCAGTCGTAGGATACTGTACCCCGCGAAAAGGAAATTCCTATCTTCTCGGTCCCAAGGATTACCGGTTGAGCGTCGCTCCGATAGGCGAGCCGCTTCGGGTGATCTATGACTTCGGCCCGGAAAACGTCTTCGAGTGGGCGCCCATCGAAGAACGCGATTATCTGGTCGTCGCCACGGTCCGGAGCCGGACACCGGAACCATCTTCTTTCGGGACCAGGAGGGGAAGCTCTTCCCCATCTCGGTGGGAGGAGTCGAGAAGAGCTCGATCTTCTACTCCCTGGCGCCGGGCGGTGCCTTGAGGCTCGTCTCGGATGGAGCGGGACCCGCCCGGGCCGGCTACGCGATCGTCACTTCCACCAGCCCTTTCTCCGCCATCGCCGGCAACATCACCTACAACCTGAGCGGATTCGAGGTCTCGGTCCCCAGCTCGCCCATGAGCCAGCAGTTTCATGTCTATGTCGAACGCTCCTCGACTTCCGACTCGGGAATCGCGATTGCGAATCCCTCCGAGCAGGATCTCGAGATCACCCTCGAGCTGCTGGATGCCGGGGGCGCGGTGCAGGAGGAAACAACCCTCACACTGCCGGCCAGGCAGCAGCAGGCACTTTTCATCAGCCAGATTTTCGGAGCGGTCCCCGGAGAGTTCATCGGCAGTGTGCGGGCGACGGCCGAGGAGAACTTCTCCCTGGTGGCTCTGCGCCAGAAGAGCAGCGGATCACTGGCCATCGTGAGCGCCCGGGCCACGGATGAGCCGGTCTCCTCGGTGATTCTGGCCCAGCTGGCCGACGGCGGCGGGATTCGCTCCGAGATTGTTCTCCTCAACTCCGGAGATCGGCAGGACACGGGGACCCTCTCTTTTCGGGACTCCCTGGGCCAGTCTCTGGCTCTCTCGATCGGCTCCGTCAAGCGAACGAACGTCCCCTTTTCTTTGCCCGCCGGGGGTGTCCTGAGGATCATGACGGATGGGACCGACCCGACCGCTCACGATGGCTATGCCCAGGTGACGTCGGACCTCACAGATTCGCAGCTCTCGGCCAGCATGATCTTCAGTCTGGCAGGTTTCGAGGTCTCCGTGCCCGGCTCTCCTTTGACTCGCAAGGCTCATTTCTTTGTAGAGTTCAACTCCTCCGCACACACCGGCCTGGCCGTCGCCAACCCAGGCAAGAACACCCTCACGGTAGCAGCGCTCTTGCTGGACCAGGAGGGGAAATCTTCCGGGAGCGCTTCCATCAGCGTTCCCGCCGGCCAGCACACGGCTCGTTTCGCCGAGCAGATCTTCCCTCCGGGGACCATCCCCGACGACTTCATCGGAACGATGCAGCTCGAATCCGATGATGACTTCGCGGTCCTGGGACTGAGACAGCGGCCGAATCTCTCTCTGACGACCCTGAGCGGCTCGAATGAAGCCCTCTCGGCTCCTGTCGTCGCCACCGATCCAGGCGGGTACTGGCTGGGGACCGATCTGCCCCAGATCACCAGTGACCAGAAGTTGAGCTACTGCACGATGTCCTCCCAGGAGCTGAGTGCTTTCAAGCAGGATCAGCTCGATCGGGCGAGGAAGATCTCCGATGATCTGGAAAGCTACATCAGGGCCTGGCTCCGGGGGGAGGTCCCGCCGGAGCTTCCCGAGGATCTCTTGCCGCCCACCATCAACAGCTCCAAGACCCACAGCTGGAAGCTGCTGCGTCCGGAGGAGGTCAGGGCCGAGGACCAGTGGTACTTCTTTCCCGCCCGCCGGGAGCCGTCCGAGGATCACTTCCAGGGAGAACTTTACCAGGCCAACGCGGCCACCCATGTCACCTACTTGAAGGCCCTCTTCATCGCCCCTCTGGATGCTCAGCTGCTGGTGGAAGGCGATTTTCCCCACGCCCGTCAGATGTCCTTTCATATCATGGAGCCGATCGATCCGGATTTTCCCGTGACCACCCAGATGGGGGTCATGGAGGTTCCTCTGATCGACGTGGATATCGTGCCCGACCCGGGTCACGTGAATCCCTTCGTGGTGGGGGCCAACCGCAACGCCACCAACCGGCACTACCATGTCCGATTCGATCTCAAGGAGGGCAACGCCGTCGAGCTGAACCCGGTTCTGCAGGACAAGCATTTCCGGGCTCCCGGCGATGCGACGGAAACGGATCTCTGGAATCGCAATGTCCGGGTGGGAGGACCGCTGGTGGCCACCGGACCCTGGGCGGGCGGCGTGATCATGCCCTCCCTGCTCTGGCTTCGCTACTACGTGCCGGATCTGAACCCGGACGGCTCGGTCGATCCTCTGGCCGGGGTCCCTCTGCCCAAGCTGCTGCTGCGCCTGGACACGGGAGAGACCTTCTGGCTGCAGTGCGATTTCTCCCTGGGCGCATCCCGGCAGCTGACCACGGCTCCGCGCGTCGTCACACTTCCAATGGAGCCGACGCCGCTGGTGGGACCCTCTTTGGGTTGGTTCAAGATGTACAGCATCTTGCTGACCAACTCGGAGGGTCGAGCCTATCAGATCGTGGAGCCCTTCACCTCGGCCCCGGCTGAACCCGTCAAGGAAGCCCTCAGAAATCAGATGGCCTGCTTTTTCAATCAGGGCTCCGATCGGCCGGTGCCGGGCAGCATCGGGCACAGCACCACCGACCACGCCTACCACAGCTACCTGACGCGCCCCTTCTTTCTGGGTCCAAGGGGCGTTATTGCCATCACCGGCCGCCTGCCGACCACGCCCCGGACGCGACACGGGGAACCGACCATGGAGGCCGCCCAGGCGCGTTACTGGTCGATCTGCCACTCGGCGAACGGACCCTCGGAGCCGATCCCCTTCCGCCAGCTCGTCTACGGCTGTCTGATCGACGAGGACATCGTCACCGACGAAAACATGGACTACATCATTGTCTGGACGCGGGGGACGGAGCGGCCCTCGAACGCCAAACCGGAGTGCGGTGTCACCTGGCAGGACTTCGGGACCGATGCCACCCAGGGCGCGCCCATCCGCTGGATGAGTGTGTTCCCGGATCACTACATGGAGGAGTTCACTCCCTCGGACGAGAACATCCCGTGGGGCAAGGGGTCGTGGTCCGACGCCGCGTACGATCAGTCGCTGGTGGGCCGGAACACGCCCGGGGTCATGGGGCCCTATCACCCGGTGGTCCACTACTGGAAGACGACCGAGGAGTTCGAGGCTCTCGGCTGTCCCATCGATCCCCGCTCCCTTCCGGAGTGGGCGCTGGATTGACGGCAAACAGGCGGCCTTCACGGGCCAGCTGAGCAGCCGGCTCCTTCCCCACCTCACTCTTTCACATCGAAGGCATCGATGTCGATCCAGCTGCCCGTGGACAAGGGGTTTTGCGAGTCGAGTATTCGGACCTCCAGGATGTGTCGTCCTGGTGTCAGAGTGCCCGAGCTCCAAACCGTGACCTGGGCGGCTGCCGTCGGTGAGTAGAGATCGACCGTGTCCTGAAGCTGGGAGTCGAGGTAGACTTCAGCCTGCCCGTGGTCTGGACCCGTGCCGGCCACCCAGGAGACCTGCGATCCGACGAACACGAAGGAAGCCGTGTCGAAGAAGGTCTCCGACCGGGTCACGAACGAGCTGCTGGCGCCTGTCAGTGTCCGGGCCCGCCACGAACCCGAGTAGACGGCGGCAGGGGTGGCGTTTTCGTATCGCACTTCCCTCAGAATCGGAGTCCAGGAGGCGCCGCCATCGGTCGATCTGAAGGCCCCATCATAAAAGGAAGCGAAGGCGGTTCGATCGATCAAGAAACGCGGGGAAAAAGCCACGGCGATGACAAAGGGAGCCGTTCGACTGTCGGCCCAGGAGTCACAACCGGTCGTGGACTTCTTCAAACCCTCTTCAAAGGTCCCCACGAGCAATGTCCGGTCTATGGAATAAGCTGGAGAGACGGCAATCGCCGTCACCTCCCAGTTTCCTGTTCCGGAGCAGAGCGCCCATGTCCCCCCACCGTCGACCGACTTGATGAGGCCTCCGCCTTGAATCCCAGCGAAGACGGTTTGATCGGCTGAATAGGCGGGCGAGAGTCGAACGATCGCAGCGCTGGTGGGAAAGGGCTCCGTGGCCAGGCGTGTCCACAGAATGCCGCTGCTGGTGGACTTGTAAACACCGGAATCCAGGTCGCTCTCAGGGTCCTCGACGGCGGCAAAAACCGTCCTGTCCAGCAGGTAGCCAGGGGACACCGCCAGCGACTGAATACGGGCGAGGTTCAGTAGAGTCGGGTTCCAGGTCTCACCTCCATCGATCGAGAACCAGGCCCCGCTGCTCGATATCATGCGGCCCTGGTACTCGAAGAGGAAGTCGTTGCGTCCCTTCGCATCGGTACCTGCGAAGACGACCCCGGTCGATCCGAAAAACGGGTGGAAAGCAAAGGCCTTGACGAACATCTTCTGGTCCAGGATCGACTTGTGCGTCCAGCTGTCTCCGCCGTCGCGGCTGACCTCGACTCCACTCCAGATGCCGGCCATGACCGTCCGATCGGAACGGAACTGCGGAGAGACCTCGATGACGCCTGGAAACTCATTGCTCAGACCCGTGTTCACGGTTTCCACCGTCACACCCTTGTCGAGCGAACGAGACACACCTCCGCCATGCCGGGTGGCAAAGAGAGTGAGGTTGAAAGCCGTCTCGGCGACGACGGCCAGAGAAGACGCCAGGCGGACGGGCGTTGCTTCCGAGTAAAGCCACGACTGGGCGCCGTCACTAGATATCCAGGCTCCCTGGTGACTTGCCAGGAAGACGGTTTGGGTCACGGAGTAATCGGGTGCCGGGACGATTCGGAAGGATGCCATCGACTCACCCGGGTAGAGGGGCGGCCGCGGAGGATCCGAGCGCATCCAGAGCGTTCCCCCGCTGTCGGAGATGAAAACCCCATCCTCGGTAGCGGCGAAGAGGGTCGGGTCGGCGGGAAACCCCGGAGCGATGTCCACCCAGTTCACCGTGAGATTGGTCAGACCGGTGTTGAGCGGCGTCCATGAGGAACCCCCGTCATCGGAACGAAAAACACCCTGACCCAGGGTCGAAATCACGAGCAGGTCTCCAGCAGCCGATCCCGGGGGCGAGACCAGCCTCGAGACACTGGAGCCCGCCGGACCCAGAGGGGTCCAGTTGGAGGCGCCACCGCCGGTGGACTTGAAAACTCCGTCCCCTCCCGTGCCCACAAACAATGTGGAGTCCGTGCTGTAGGCCGGGGAGAGCGCCAGGCTGATGATCGGTTGAAGGGAGAGAGCCGTGAAATCCTGCACCAGTACCCAGGAGTCCCCTGCATCGGTCGATTTGTAGATCTCGTTGTTCTGGTTGGCGGCAAAAAGCGTGGTATCGACCCCGAAGTCCGGAGAAATGGCGAGTATCGGCGCCATGAACGAAGAATCCTGGGGGACTATGCCGGCGCTGATCCCAGGGAAAGAGAGCAGTTTCGACCAGGAGGCTCCACCATCCTGCGTCCGGTAAATGCCGTGGCCGGGAATGGCGGCAAAGACGGTAGAGTCCGAGCCGTAAGCCGGAGAAACGACAATGTCGGCCACCGGAGCATTGGGCACACCCATGACCGTCCAGGTCGCCCCGGCATCCGTGGATCTCAACAGAACAAAGATTCCTCGCTTGACCGAGGAAATCTCATCCGTGGCGATGAAAAGTGTCTGATCTGTTGGATAATTGGGTGAAACCGCAACCACGTGAACGACGTCGTGCGGGAAATGCGCCGAGACCAGGCCGGTGAGAAATGCCACCAGGAACACTGAAACGTGCAACTGTCGGATGAGCCTTGCCCTGTGTTGACTTTCCATCTTCTGTGAGTCTCCCTCTCTTTGGGCCCCGGGGCGGGTGACCCCCTGCCTTCAGGAGGGCCTGGCCGAGTTGGCTGCCAGCAGGAGAAATGTCGCCCCTGGAAGGGTCGCCAAAGATGTCGAAACAAAATATCGGGCCCCACACGACGCAACGCCATCCCTCGAACTCGAAAGCGAAGGCTTTCGACGACTCTCCTCGCTCCTGAATGCGCCACCTCTTGGTGATCGACGCCGCCAGCCTCTCAAGTGGCCGGGTGGAGTTCAGTTATGCGGGTGTCTCTCTTTGCTTTAAGGATGAACACGAACGCCGAGAATGTCAAGCCCGGCCACGACATTCCCATTCTTACGGACCCAAAACTCAACGACTTAAGGGCCTAGCGGGAGGCGACGTGACGGCGGTCGTTTCGATCGATAGATTGGGGCAGCGGCGTCCATGAGAACCAGTCCAGACGAGTTTGACCGCTGCCGGCCGCCTTCAATACAATGTTCCGGGTTCGAGGGGGTTTCTGATCCGGATGATTGACCCGGTTTCGTTGTGAGGCGTCAGACGCGCCGCGCTGGCAAGGCATGGCACGCGAGGTTCCGGGAGGCGTTGTTATGCATGACGTCGAGGAGGCCGAGGGTGGGCAACGCAGCCGGCGGGATGATCATGGCGGAGCAGCAGAAGGCGGGTGAATCATCCGGGCTCGTCGGTTCATCAGGATCACCAGGGCGGCCGGAGAGGACCCTGGGACTCGTCGCTTCCGACCGACCAACGGGAGGTTTTTCGTGGACGCCGAGAGACTGCTGGGGAGACTGATCTGGAGGGGCCTTCGAGGGGGTCGCAGGGCGCGGCGCTTGACCCGCCTGGGAGGCTTCGGAGGCGCCACGTTGGCCTTGGGAACGCTGGGAGTGGCGATCGCCGCCGTCGAGCATCTGACGCGCAACCGGACGACTCCACCGGCCGGAGGCCCGGGTCCGGTCGCTCCCCCACCCCCGCCTCCGGGAGCCCCTCCTCCGCCTGCGACGCCCGGAGTTGCTGCAGCCGGCGGAGGCCCGGCTCCTCCCGAGCCGCGATCTGCCGCCTCGCGCCGCCGGACGTGATTCGATCCGGCCTGCACGAAGTCCGACGGCGAGGACCTATAC
>JBHHYX010000297.1:0-6886 GCA_046757765.1 Acidobacteriota bacterium
TCTTTGTGGCTAAATTCTCGGCCGATGGATCCCAGCTTCTCTACTCGACCTACCTGGGGGGAGTCTTTCCGACGAAGCGAACGCGATTGCCGTGGACCAGGAAGGCTATGCTTATGTGACGGGTCAGACCTCGTCAGATGATTTCCCCGTAGTCAATGCTTTTCAGCCGACCATAGGGAGTCGGCGTGGCCAAGTTCACGGAGCGGGGCGATCGCGACCTAACCCATACCTTAGTGCTCCCCTAAATTGACCGATTTCCGCCGTTACGCTACGCTACCAGTGATGAGCATTAACCCATGCCTACCCTATGAAACTCCAATACACTGATTACCAAGGAGGGGCATTGAACAATTATCAGTACACCGTGTTTTTTGAACCCCAGCCAGGCGGTGGCTTCAACGTGATGGTGCCGGCAATTCCGGAGATCTGTACCTTTGGCGAGACCCTCGAAGAAGCCCGGGAGATGGCCAAAGACGCGATCCACTGCTACGTGGAAAGCGCAATCAAACATGGTGAGGCGATTCCTGAGGACGCCGAGCCCACCAAAGAGCAAGTCGTCGTCTCTCTCTAACCCGCATTTCTAAGCCACTCCCCCGATCCCGTCCTCCTTCAAATTGACAGTCAAAAGGGGCCTCCCTATAATCCGTCCATGGAAATCCCGGTCGCGCTGACCTTTGATGATGTTCTTCTGGTGCCGTCACGGAGCGGCGTCCTGCCGGGGGCAACCGATCTGCGCACCGTCTTCTCCCAAAACATTCCTCTCAACCTCCCTCTCATCTCCGCGGCCATGGACACGGTGACGGAAGCAAAGATGGCAATTGCGCTGGCCCGACAGGGAGGGATTGGCATTATTCACCGCAATCTCTCCATTGAGGAACAGAGCGGCGAAGTGGATAAAGTCAAACGCTCCGAGTCCGGAATGATCGTGGACCCGGTCACCATGCGTCCCGAGGCCAGTATCCGCGACGTGCTGGAAGTGATGAAGCGCTGGCGCATCTCGGGTGTTCCCATCACCGACGACCAGGGGAAGCTTCTGGGCATTTTGACCAATCGCGACCTTCGCTTTGAAACCAATCTGGATTCCAAGGCGGCCAACCTCATGACGAGCCGGGACCTGGTGACTGTCAAGGAAGGAATCTCAATCAATGAGGCAAAAAAGAAGCTTCACGAACATCGTATTGAGAAGCTCCTCGTCGTGGACGACGACAGCCGTCTGAAGGGTCTGATCACAGTCAAGGACATCATGAAAAGGATCACCTACCCCAACGCGGCAAAGGACGATCTGGGACGACTTCGGGTGGGAGCGGCGGTGGGGGCCACGGGTGACTTCCTGGAACGATCGCAGGAGATGGAGCGGGCCGGCGCGGACTCCATCGTCATCGATACGGCCCACGGATACACGGAGCGGGTCCTCGAGGCCACCCGCCAATTGAGAAACAAAATGAGAAAGGCTGACCTGGTGGTGGGCAACATCGCAGACGGTCGAGCGGCCAGAGAGCTGCACTCTCTGGGAGTGAACGCCGTCAAGGTGGGCATGGGCCCGGGAAGCATTTGCACCACCCGGATCGTGAGTGGCGCCGGAGTGCCCCAGATCACAGCAATCCTCGAAACCGTCAAGGTCACCCGTGAGCTGGGCCTTCCGGTCATTGCAGACGGAGGGATCAAGTATTCCGGGGATGTCACCAAGGCTCTGGCGGCGGGCGCGGATTCGGTCATGATTGGCAACCTTTTCGCCGGCACCGACGAGTCTCCCGGAGAACTGGTCTTTTATCAGAACCGCAGCTACAAGACTTACCGGGGCATGGGCTCTCGAGAGGCGATGCTGGCGGGAAGCCGCGACCGTTACGGTCAGGAATGGTCGGTGACCGAACGCAAGCTGGTGCCGGAGGGAATCGAAGGTCGGGTGCCGTCCAAGGGAAGCATGGCCGATCTGGTGGCCATGCTTGCCGGGGGGGTTCGGGCCGGCATGGGCTATTGCGGGGTCAAGAACATCGCCGAACTTCAAACCAGGACCAGATTCATTCGTTCCACCAACCTTGGACTCCGGGAGTCGCATGTTCATGATGTGGCCGTCACCAAGGAAGCCCCCAACTACCGGATGGAAGAGTAGAGGGCGAAGGTTTGGCGTGATGGCTGCCTTCAACCGATCGATCCCCTGGAGCCTGTTCCTCTTCCCCCTGATCTGGATGACCGGATTTGCCGGCAATGGTGCCAGCCGTGTGAACCAGGTCCTCGTCCAGTTGAAGGAACCCAAGAAGGGGAACTCAGAGGAAGTTTTCGAGCTCACGGAAGAAGACCTGAACGCGTTCATCATCGCCGCCATTGAGGGGAAGAAGAGGCTTGGCCTCCGAAAGGTGGTCCTGGCCCTGAAGTCGGGAGGGAGGATCGAGAGCACGGCGGTGGTCAATATGGACGAATTGGAGCTTGGAGGTCTTGCCGTTCAAATGTTCAAGACCCTGTTGAGCGGCACTCAGACCTTGAAGCAGGAGGGTCGGTTCAAGGTCGAGAAGGGGAAGGGCATCTACACCGTTGAAAGCGTCAGCATCAACGAGATCTCCGTCCCCACCTGGCTTGCGAGTTCGACGCTGGGCTACCTGGGGCAAAGACAGCCGCCTTACATCGACGTGACCGAGCCTTTTGATCTTCCCTATGGCATCCAAGACATCCGCATCACTGCCGGCAAGATCGCCATCGTTCGCTAGTATGGAAAGAGCCATTGGGGCTTGAAGCTTGGTTCTTGAGATCTGTTTGGGATTTGGCCCCTTGGCCCTTGGAATTTCTAGTTCCCATCCCACACACTAAGCTATTATTTCACAACTATTTAAGAGTTTTTGGGATGGGCACTAGTTAGGCTTCGGTCTCGGCGTTGCCCACGACACCAAAGGCCCGCATGACGTCGCCGACGGTGATGATGCCCAGCATCTGATCGGGGTTGGCCCGATCCAGTACTGCCAGTCGACTGACTCCGTACTGACCGAACTTGCGAAGAGCGATCTCCAGGGACTGGTCGGGGTGGGCATGGGGGCCGATGGGGCGAATCACCTGGGACAGCCTGGCGTCCCGCCCGCCTGATGCCATTTGATGCTTCAGTTCTCGAACGCTGATCATCCCCAGATAGTTGCCGGATCGATCCACCACCGGGAATCCCAACAGGGGAGTGTGGCCTGCCATCCGCAGTGCCTCGCTCACGGTCAAGTCGCCGTTGAGGGTCGAGACCTGTCGCGTCATAGTCTCCTCGATGAGGAGTTGGCCCAACAGGTGTTCCTGGTCGTGGCGGGGCAGGTGGATTCCATCCTGCAGCGCCAGGGAGTCATAAAGCGGAACAGGAGCGAAGCGCTGGCTGATCGCGTAGCTGATCAAGTTGCTGATCATCAAAGGGAGAATGATCTGGTAATCAAGGGTCATTTCGAAGATGATCAGTACCGACGTCATGGGCGCCCGGATGATGCCCGCGAAAAGGGCCCCCATTCCCACCAGCGCCACCGCCCCCGGGTCGGGCACCAGAGAGGGCAGGAAGGGCTCCGTGAGTGTTGCGAGGCTTCCTCCCAACATGGCACCGATGAAGAGTGCCGGAGCAAAGATGCCTCCACTGGCGCCCGAAGCATAGGAAATCACCGTGGCCAGAAACTTGAGAAGGAGGAGAAGCGTCAAAGTGGCAAGCACCAGCTTCCCCTGAAGTGCGGATCTGACCGTCGGATAACCGATACCCAGGATCTGTGGAGCCAGGAGGGCCATCAACCCTGCAGCCAGCCCTCCAATGGCCGGATTCACGACCCGAAGCCTGGAATGACTGTCGAAGTGCGATTTCAGCCACAGCAGGCCTTTGATGAATGCCAGTGACACTCCCCCGGCGACGACGCCCAGGACGACGTAGAGAAGAAGTTCCCCCGGGTGCCTCATGTGGTAGTTGGAGACACCAAAAATAGGGCTGCCGCCCAGAAGAGAATGTTCCACCACACTGGCTGTGACGGCGGCGATTACGGTTGAACCCAGGATACGGGCATTGATGTCTCCGACCACTTCCTCGAGTGTAAAAATCACCCCTGCTATGGGCGTGTTGAAAGCCGCCGCCAGACCCGCTGCCGCTCCAACCGGAATCAGCATTCGCACTTTCTGGCGAGAGAGGGAGAAGAGTCGGCCGAAGAAGGAGGCAATGCCGGCCGCGATTTGAACGGTGGGCCCCTCACGGCCGAGGGAAAAACCGGTTCCGATGCACGTCGCCCCCAGGAAGATCTTGCCCACGGTGACCTTGAGCGGAATCACGCCATACTGCATGAAAAAAGCCGTCTTGACCTGAGGAATTCCGCTCCCCCTGGTCTCGGGAAGATAGATCAACAAGAATCCGGCCAGCAAGCCGCCAGCCACCGGCACCAGCCAGAAATAGGACCAGTGCTCGGCCACCGCGTCCAGTAGAACCAGATGCCTGATCCAGCCGATCAGGAGGTGGAAGAAAACGGCGCTCAGCCCGCACACCGCACCCACTAGGACGGTCAGGATCATGAAAAGCTGATCCTCCTTGATGCCGCAGCGAAACAGGCACTCCAGAATCTGGATCTGAAGCCATCTCCATTTGGACATAGGCCGCTCATTATGGAGTATCGAGTCGGGCCGGTTCAACTTCATGCTTTCAGCGATCGTGAGGGAGATCCGCACTCGCCCGCAGCTGGACGGTCGCTGGTCGGCCCATACGAGCTGGCTCTTTCACTGGATGTCCAAGGCGGAGGAAGCCGAATTGCAAGCCAGATGGTGTCGGGATCTGCCGGGCGAACGGTTTGTGCGCTTCTTGGGCAGGGGCAGTGACCAGGTTTTGAGCACTCTGTCGCCAGCCGCCGCCCGGAGATTCCACTAGTAGTCGTGAATAACGAGCGCCACTCCCGTTAGACCCAGATGGAAATCGGTCGACCAGCACGATTGGGTGCCGCGAGCCGCCATAGTATGGAGACCGATGGCATCTGTCATCGTGAGTTTCTGGTCGGACATTCGACGCAGCAGATCAGTTGCCGCCGCCTGCTGCCGCGCTCCGACGGAAAGCAGCCGAAGAGGTCTCATATCCTCCAGCATGGAAAGGAACTGAAGGGCTCTGGTCTGATCGTAGCGCCGCAGAAACCAAGCATGCCCCTCGGCGACGACTAGAGGAGTCGTAATCAACGGGGGCGGGTCGGAGAAGAGCCGTCGAAATAAGAAATGGAAGCTGTCTGATCGGTCGACAAAAGCGATCAGGGCAGATGTATCGACGTAGGCCTCAGGGCTTTTCGCCATAAACAACCCCATCAATGCGCTGGCTGGATTTCGAGTCTCCGGTTTCGACCATTCCCGCGTAACGCATCCAGGGCTTCGATTCGTCCACCGGAAGAATCGATCGAAGAGACCGCCGAAGGAGCTCAGCCAGTGATATTCCAAGTCGCCCCGCCTCTCGCTTGGCTGCCTCGTACTCTTGGTTGGATAGACTTATCTGGGTTCTAACCATGATAACAATTTACCAATTCATGTTATCATGAGTCAAGCTGGCCGAGAGAGGAGTTTCCCCATTTTTCGGAGAATCCGGGCGATTTGGAGGACTCTGGCAGGCTTCCGCTACCCCGCCTATGCCGCCCCTATAATTGTGCCATAGGGCACAAACTTCAGGGCTTCTTTGTCTGGACCCGGTCACCAGCCAGGGCGTGTGCGTGTTTAGCGGGTGAGAAGGCAAACAAACCAACAAGCCCAGAGGGCTTGCGTTGTCCAGCCCCGGGGTTGGCAGTACGTGTTTAGCGCACTTCTAGTTGTCAAACCGGGCTTCCACCGGCACAGGGCCGGTGGGGGGCCCAGGACGTGCTGCTGGTGCTCTGACATCGGCACATATGGACACGTCTCCGGACTACCTGCTCCATGCAGATCCCTCGAAATCCCTCTTGAAAGCTCGTTCTTGGTGGCCATTCCACTTACTGGTCAACATAAGTGATGTATAATCAACGGCTTATATCAGTGCCGCCCAAGTGTTTGGCGTAACTTCTGGGCCGAGACCGAGCCCAGAGGGAGATCTACGAGAGCGAAAAGTTTCTTCAAGTCGCTCCAGTTGATCGCTCCTTCTCCAGAACCGGTGTCCACCGTAGCCCAGTCGGAACAGGTCGTTCGGTCGTTGCTCGTCAACGAGGTCAGAAACCCTATGGTGCCGATTGGCGGCAGCTCATCGATTACGACGGGGACAAGTTGCCGGTCGGTCACGGGCAGGGGCAGCGACCAGATTTTGAGCACTCTGTCGCCGGCCGTCACCCAGAGATTCCACTGTGTCGGGGTTGGCGTGGCCAGATCAAACTCCAAGGTGAGCCCGGGATGGTTTCTCGAGGCTCCCAGATTCAGGAGACAGGAAGTGTCGGGTAAATTGCCCTGCCTGGCCGTGTGTTGGGCATCGTGGTGGAGCATGGGCCAGGGAGAGTCGGCCAGGCCCATGGAGCTGGTGTTGATGGCAACCAATTCTTCGCTGGTCGAAAGGTAGACGGTGCCGTCCGGGCCCATGACCGGGGAGAGTGGAAACCTTAACCCCGAAAAGGTCCATCGAAGTTCCCCGCTGGGATTGATGGCGAACAGCCGGCCCGTCTGGGATGCGATGTAGATGACCCCATCCGCACCGACATCCTAGGGTGGGCACCGAGCCCGCATAGGGCCTGGCGAACCGGTCTCTCGAGGATCGGGTAGCGGCGATTATTGAGAATCAGTGGGGACCAGATTGAGGTTGAACTCGAGCCGTGCAGCAGCCGACTTGCCCTGCCTCTTTCTGGATTGTAGCACTTCGTCCGGATTCCTCACACCTCGCCCTAGAGAAGAGACGGAAGCGCCGTGTTGACAAGGCGTTACGGCAGAGGCTCTGGAGGTGGAGTCGTGCGCTGCATCGAGGCCGAGGGTGGGC
>JBHHYX010000298.1:0-6877 GCA_046757765.1 Acidobacteriota bacterium
CTCAAGAGACTTTTGCGACACCCTCGTGAGGGAGGGGTACCAGGGTTGACGCTCGCCGTTGCTCCGGTCGCTGACGCTCCCGGCTCCGTTTTCGTTGTCGCTTCCTATACCTGTTTCTCGGCGGTATGAGGTCGCTCGCTACTGGTCTAGCCCCCAAAGCAACGGACCTGCGCGTGGCCGAGCGCCTGTGCCGGCGGAAGGTCTGCCGGGGTCTCTCTTCCCCAGGGCCTAATGGGCGGTCCACTCCGCACTCTCCCACTCTTGGCTCTGTTCCCAAAGGACCGGAGGGCCGACACAAGATTCCCTTGTTCTACGCTGAACCCCCTGACCTTTGGCTCATTCAAGGGCTTTGAGGACGCGTTGCTTGGAGAGAGAAATGTGCTCTTGCATCAGTTGCCGGGAGCGCTCCGGCTGACCTGCGAGAATGGCCTCCAGGATTTGACGGTGTTCGGCATGTGAGGCACGGCCCAGGTGATTCTTGAGGCCGAGATAGTAAATCCGCTGGAGGTGCCGCAGGATATCGGAGAGAATGGCGTGAATCCGGCGGTTCCCCGTCAGGTCGGCCAGCGACAGATGAAAGATGTGGTCGTCCCGCATGAACTCCTTCTGCGACTCCATCCTCTGGTCGTCATAGCGTTTCGACAGCAGTTGCTGGAGTCTGCTCCGGGTCTTGGAATCCATTTTCCGGCACGCAACGCCGGCAGTGTAAACTTCGATGACCATTCGGAATTCGTAGAGCTCGAACACGTCTCTGAGTAAGATTGGATTGACGGCGAAGCCTTTGTAGGGAACAGAACGAATGAGGCCTCTTCGCTCCAGTTTCAAGAAGGCCTCTCGAATGGGGGTTCGGCTGACTTGAAAGCGGTCGGACAATTCCGCTTCGAAGAGAGAGGCTCCCGGTTCCAGGTCACAGTTGATAATCTGCTCTTCCAACACGCGAACGATCTCGTCACTCTTGGTTCCCATCGCATTTCGCTCCAGCCGCGGCAGGTTCGATTGGTGGCCGTTTGAGGCGGTCGGTCGGGTTGGCCGGCCCACATTGAGAAGTCCTCTCTCTTCCTCGGAACTCCCACTTCTTCTTAAGGCGGATTTCTCACACTCCATCTATTACGGCTGCGGATATGCCCGCGTCTACTGCGTTGCGCTCCGTCGGGCTCCTCGGCGTAGTGTCCAGTACGACTGCGGGGCCCTCGGTCGCGACGCCTTGTATCCACGCCCATCTCCACCGCCTCGCTACGACTGACTGTGAGAAACTCGGGCTAAAGGCAGCGAGTAGATTATCTCGGCCCCATGAAGGAGTGTCAATCTTGGGGTGACCCGCGGGAATTTCCATTTTTCTTTCCTCCGGGCGCGAGCCCGCGCCTTCACGACGCCCGCGCCGGGAGGGTGGGACCTCGGCCCTCAATCAACCGGATGGCTTCTGTCGGCTTGCTCGACTGACCGGGGGGCCGGACGGGGACCGCCCAGGTCGCTCCAGTTTGCTACAATTGTTCCTCTTCCGGTTTCTGATGAAGAAGATTCACCGCATTATTTATCAAGAGATCACGCCTCCCGCCCTGATTGCGCTTGTGGTCTTGACGTTTGTCGTCTTCAGCAGAGAGTTCGGCCAGTTAGCCGAACTTCTGATTCGGAAAAATGCAGACGCCGTAGTGGTGGTCAAAGTCGTTCTTTTCCTGCTTCCCGGCATTCTCGTTTTCACGGTCCCAATTGGGTTCCTGGTGGGCACTCTGGTGGGTTTCAGCCGCCTTTCCACGGAGAGTGAAGTCGTGGCCATGCGATCGTGTGGAATCGGAATCTACCAGATATTGAAGCCGGTCTTGAAAGTTGGTGTGGTAGTCAGTCTGGTCACCTTGATTCTGGCAGCGCTTCTCCTTCCCGCCGGCAACTGGAACCTTCGCCTGCTCCGCCAGCAAGTGGGTGTGCGCCCAGTCCAATCTCAGGTCAAACCGCGGGTCTTCAGTGAAGACCTTCCTGGAATGCTGCTCTACGTGGAGGATATCGATTTGGCCAGTGGAGGGTGGAAAGGGGTCTTCCTGGCGGACGCCGAAGACCGGGGCCGCAAGCGAATCATTCTGGCGCGGGACGGCCACATTCTTTTCACGCCCGATGCCCGCAGGCTCCAGCTTCTTTTCGAGAGAGGTTCCAGTTACGAATTTGACGAAACCGACCCTCGCAAGTACAGCTTGAGCCAGTTTGGAAGATTGGATGTTTCAGTGGAGTTGCCGGAAATCGAACCGGTCTCCACGCAACCCAAGAGGGCTGAGGACAAGATGCCGGAGGAGCTGCTGCGCGACCTGCGACAGGCGTCTCCGGAAACTCACCACCGGAGCCGGATAGAACTGAATCGCCGGCTGGCCCTGTCACTGTCGCCGTTGCTCTTTGCCGTGCTCGGCGTCACGCTTGGAATCACTACTCACCAGGGTGGCCGCGGCTACGGATCAGTCGTGAGCCTGGTGGTCGCTTTCTCCTATTACGTCTTGTTTGCCACGGGCATTGGACTGGCCGGGCGGGGCGCCCTCAGCATCGCGACCGGGGTGTGGGGCGCGAATCTTGTGCTGCTTCTGGCAGCCTTGCTCAGTCTCCGCCACGCCCGGCAGGGCCTCGGCACTCTGCACGCCCTGGCCAACAGTCGCATTCCAGTCTGGCTCTTCAAGACACTGGTAGGAGGTCTCCGCGCCCTGGCCCGAACCCTGGGGCGGCTCCTCTCCGAATTGCGCCGCCGGCTATGGGATTTTTCGGGTTTCAGGTTGCGGCTCACTCGAGTCGTCGACCTGTATTTGATGCGAACTTTTCTTCTCCATCTCTTTCCCACACTCCTCATCTGTCTATCGCTGTTTTACCTTTTTACTTTTTTTGAACTGGTCGATGATGTGTTCGCCAACAACATTCCGGTGCCTACGCTCTTCGAATACTTTGTCTATCTCCTTCCCCATGGGTTGATGCTGCTGGTGCCCATTTCCGTCTTGATCGCCATCCTCACGACCTTCGGACTTCTCGAGAAGACCTTCCAGGTCGTCGCTTTCAAAGCATGCGGGATCAGCCTTTACAGAATTGCGGTCCCCGTCCTCGCTCTGGTCATCCTCATCAGCGGGTCCAGCTTCGTGATCCAGGAGTACATCCTGCCCTACGCAAATCAGAGACAAGACAGCCTCCGTAATCTCATCAAGGGGCGCCCGGTGCAGACTTTCTATCACCCGGGGCGAAACTGGATATTCGGGGAAGGCAAGCGACTTTACAATTACAATTACTTTGACCCGGAGCGAAGCCTTTTTGCCGAACTTTCCGTTTATGAAATCGACATCGGGCGCAATCGTCTGAGGCGTCACATTTACGCCTGGAGGGCGCAATGGGACCGCGCAACCCAAGCCTGGGAGCTTCACCGGGGGTGGATCCGAGATTTGGACTCACAGGAGGCAGGTTATTCCACTTTTGATAGTCGGCAGTTTTCACTGGCGGAGAAACCCGACTACTTCGTCCAGGAGGTGAAAGAGTCGAGCAAAATGACTTATACGGAACTGGCGGATTACATCCAGGAACTGCAGAGGGGAGGGTTTGAAGTCGACCACTTGCGAACAGAGCTGCACAAAAAGATTGCTTTCCCCATGGTCAGCGTCGTCATGGTTGTCCTGGGTATTCCTTTTGCCTTTTCGGTTGGAAAGAAAGGGACTCTCTACGGCATTGCCTCTGGAATTCTCCTGGGGATCGTTTACTGGGGAGCCTTTGGAATCTTTGGGGTGTTGGGAACCCACGGGTTGCTGTCCCCCCTGTTGGCAGCTTGGGGTCCGAACCTCCTTTTCGGTGCCGCAAGCCTCCTCCTCTTCTTGAACGTCCGAACCTGATGGTTGGAACTGAGGGCGGTTCGATCCCAGCGAAATCATCCGTGCTGACTGCGTTGTGCTCGCCCGGCCTCCTCCTCACAGCATCTCGCTCAAGTATTCCACCACCGCCTCCAAATCGTGCTCGGAGATCACGCCCCGGAAAGAAGGCATTTTCGTCGTCGGGTTGTGCGATTTGGGATCCAGAATCTGAGCCCGAAAGTGGGCGCGGCTGAACTTCCAGCCGGCCTGGCTCAAGTTGGGGCCGATGCGGCCGCCCACGCCCTGGATGGTGTGACAATTGATGCACTTTTTTTCGATGAGCACCTGCCTGGCTCGCGCCATCAGGGCCGGATCTCCATTTCCAGGCAGCGGAAGCTGCTCTTCGGCGACGGACACCCCACCGGCCGGGTGATAGAGCCTGCTGTAAGCCACCGCCCCGTACATAGCGGCAAAAAACCCTGCCATGGACAGCACAATGAGCTTTCGTTTTTTCCAATAGCGGTGTGCGGATCGGTCCAGAAAAGGCAGCCCCAGCAACAGCAAGATAATCAGGTTGGGCAGAATCAGGATGGGCAGAAGCTCGAATCCGGTAAAGAGCCGCAGCAGTTCGAAATGAGCCAGGAAATACCACTCGGGACGAGGCTCATAAGTGGTGTCCGAGGGATCGGCCTTGAGGTCCAATCCAGCTGGAACAGCCGCCGCCAAAAGGACCAGGATGGCCAATACGGCCAGAGCCGCCGTGGCATCTCGGAAGATTTGGTAGGGATAGAAGGGGAACCTGCGAGTCGATCTGTTTTGGGACTGCGGGTCGGGTGCGATTCCGTGTTTTCGAAGCAGGTAGAGGTGAAGCAGAACCAAGGCGGCCAGCAGTGCCGGAAGAAAGAACACGTGGAGGGCGAAAAAGCGGCTCAGCGTGTAGGCGCCGATCTCTTCTCCTCCCCGGAGGAGTCGCACCAGGATCGGCCCCAGCAACGGGGTTCGCGCAATCATCTCTGTACCCACCTTGGTGCCCCAGTAACCTTTCTGGTCCCAAGGCAGGAGGTAGCCAGTAAAGGCGAACCCCAGAACGAGCAGGTAGCTCAGCATTCCGGAGACCCAGTTGAGTTCTCTGGGCCGCTTGTAAGCTCCATGGAACACGACCCTCAGAATATGCAGGGTCAGGATGAGGATGATCAGACTGGCGCCCCACACGTGAAGACTCCTGAGCAAGCGTCCCGAGCCAAAGTTTTCACCCATGTAGTTGAGGCTCTCCCAGGCATGGTCGGGAGTGGGGGCGTAGAAGAGCATGAGGAAGCCGCCAGTCGCCACCTGAAGAAACAGGACAAAGAGCAGAGCGCTGCCGAACGTGTGGGCCCAGCTCACGTTCTCCGGCTGCGGCTCTCTGAGAAAGTCTCTGAGCGGCTTGGCGAGCGGCAGGCGTTGGTTGAGAAAATCCTTCAGTCCACTCAAGTTTCTTGTACCTGGATCCGGTCCTTTTCCAGATGAGTCTCCAGACGCATCAAGGGGCGTGGAGGCGGACCCGAGATCACCTTGCCGCTGGAATCATAGGCGCCTCCGTGACAAGGGCATTGAAATTGTTTGGATGCGCCCTCCCAGCGCACAATGCAACCCAGGTGAGTGCAAGTGGACGAAAGAACGACCACCTCGGCCTTTTCGTTTCGATAGGCATAGACCGCCTGCCGGCGTTCTTCTTCCAGCCAGCCCTGGCGCTGCTTTCGAACCAGGTCGAACCGCTTTGGCCTTGTTGTCAGATCGTCGATCTTACCCAACTCGACCCACTGGCGCTGTCGCCGAACAAAGGAGGGGGCCGCCACGGAGACTCCCAGGATGGTAGCCAAAGCTGTTCCGATTGCGGCCAGAATGGTCGCCACGGCATACCCCAGTACTCGGCGTCTGGACTCACTGTCTTTCATTGATGTGGCCTTCATCACTAACCATAACATGAAGCTTTTCAGTCTTGAACCGGAGAAAAGAAGAACTGGGAGGTGTCGGCGTTCATGCCAAAGAGGCTGAGTTGACTGTGAATCGGGGGCACCGACTCTGCTCGCTACGAACCAGTCGCCGGAATTTTTCCGGTTTGGCGCTGTCACTCAGTTCTCTTGACAGAACAATTCCGGCACTTTTTCCGTTTGATAAAGAGACGTTCCCCGAGAATGTTCTGGAGAGTATGGGAGGAGGCATCGATGTTTGAAAACCAACATCCAAGGTTTCTGGTGGCCCTGGCTCTGTTGCCCTTTGGCGGCTGTGTCCTGGGCTTGGGCGGCATCCGAGGTTCGGGCAACCTGGTCGCACTGGAGAAGGAGTTCGCTGATTTCACCGAAATCAATGTCGGCCACGGGTGCAAGCTCAGGGTAACCCCCTCGGAAACCTTTTCCGTGGTTTTGCGTATCGACGACAACCTGGCTCAATACCTGAAAGTGGAGCAGAAAGGTTCCGCACTCTCGATCGGAATGAGGTTCGGACACAATTACCGCAACCTGCACCTGGAGGCGGACATCGGCCTGCCGGATATCGAAGCTCTCCGAATGAGCGGGGGGGCCCGGGGGACGCTCACGGGTTTTAACCTGGGGCACGGAATGTCTGTGAACCTTTCCGGAGGGAGTCGGCTCAGCGGTACACTCATGGCGACTCGCCTCAATGCCGCCGCTTCAGGAGGGAGCGACATGAAGCTCGAGGGCAGTAGCTCCGGCGTCGACGTGGACGGTAGCGGCGGGAGCATTCTTCGGCTTTCAAACTGGGAAACGGACGATCTCAGCGTGGGCCTGAGCGGTGGCAGCAGCTGTTCGATCAAGGTCAATGACTCGATCAGGGGAAGCTTGAGCGGGGGTTCAAAGGTCTCCTATGAGGGCCATCCCTCCGTCGACGTCTCCAAGAGCGGCGGCTCCCGAGTGGTCGGGAGCTAGACTAAGAGTAGCGAGCGACCTCATACCGCCGAGAAGCAGGTATACGAAGCGACAACGAAAACGGAGCCGGGAGCGTCAGCGACCGGAGCAACGGCGAGCGTCAACCCTGGCACCCCTCCCTCACGGCTCGGGGCTCCGTTACTCGGTGGTGCACAT
>JBHHYX010000299.1:0-6807 GCA_046757765.1 Acidobacteriota bacterium
AGTTCCCACCCCAAAATTAGCGAGGCTCCACCTCAGACCGACGAGCGGTGTAGTGGCGAAACAAACCGGCCTCTCGCGAAGACGCGAAGGAAGAAAGAAGACCGTGAGGAGTGAGGCGACACCATTCTTCGTAGTCTCGTGAAAAACCAACTTCGCGAGCTTCACGGCTTCGCGTGAATTGAAGAAGCTCCAAACAAGGCTATCGTAGCCTGAGGAGCATTACTTCACGGTGTGATGTGTTGCTCAGTGCGCAAATTGACTCAAGTTTACAGATCAGCGAAACCCTAGCCCGGGGAACAAGGCGAAACCTGAGACCAGCGCCCGCCGACGCAGACCTCGGAAACGGCCCCGTTTCCAGTACCCAACAGAAACGTGGCCAGGAGCGTGGAAGGCGTCCATCCGGCCATGGAGGAGGTCTCCAGATCAATGGCCACCAGATCAGCCAGGCAACCCGGTTCGACCTTTCCGGCGCGAAGAGCCAGCGATCGGGCTCCGTTGACGGTGGCGATTTCCAACAAGGCTTTGCCGAGGTCTCCGCTCGCATCCAGCAAGCAGCCTCGCTTCTCGCCCTTGAGGCGTTGGACATACTCGAGCCAACGCAATTCCTCGGTCATGCAGATGCGCGAATTGGAGTCGGTTCCCACGCAAACCCGAGCCCCGGATCTTCGCATGCCCTGAAGATCCGCCATCCCGTCTCCCAGATTGGCTTCGGTAATCGGACAGACACAGACATTTCCGCCCGTCGCCGCGAACATCTCCATGTCTCCCGGATCAGTATGCGTACAGTGAACGGCGGTAAAGAGGCGGTCCATCTCCAGCGACTGGTTCAGAAGGGCCATCGGGGTGGCGCCGTAAGCCTTCACACAGGCTTCGATCTCCTGAGGTTGCTCCTCGACGTGCATGTGGAAAACCATGCGGCGGCGCCTGCTCTCCTGATGCAGGGAAACAATATCTTCCCTGTCAGCCCCCCGAATGCTATGGGCGGCCATGCCCAGGGATTGGGTCCGGAGGTCAAGCTTGGCGCCAAGTGGGTCCAACTGGCGCAGATAGGCGCGGACCGAAGGGGAGCCAAATCGCCTCTGAGCGCCGCGGAGGGCAGTGTGAATACCGCCGGTCTGGTAATAGGTGCTCAAGAGCACCAGGCGGATCCCCGCGTCGCGGGCCGCCTGTAGCACCGTCTCATCCAAACTGTATCCGCCACAAGTAGAATCGTGGTGCAGGTAATGGAACTCTCCCACAGTCGTGATCCCCGCCGCCAACATCTCTTGAAAAGCTTGGAGGGAGAGGCGGTAGAGACTCTCGGCTTCGGTCCTGGACACCAGATCGTACATGGCCTCGCGCCAGCTCCAGAAACTCCCCGCAGCGGCTGGAAATCTCTCACCACGCCCCCGCAGACCCCGCTGAAACGCATGGCTGTGGCAGTTGACGAAGCCGGGGAGCAAAGCCTTGTGGCTCAAACGAAGAGTGGGTTCCAGGCCCAGACAACCACGGCGGTGGATAAAGCCATCTGTGCCGACCTCAAGCTGGATATGATTCTCAAAGTGGTCGCCGGTCCAGGTCCAGTCCGCTTCGATGATCTGAAGGTGTGGCATCGGTAGTCGTCTCAGACTGCGTTTCCAGCACTCAATCGTGGGCGTCTCTCTGACCTTCGGCAGTAGACAAGGTGTGAGAAATGCGGGCTAGCGATCCATCGGTCTTGCCGATCCCCGCAACCCGCGGACGCATTAGCCTGTTCTTTTACATGTGGGAGAATCGCTCAATTCGAGTCCAGTTTGAATTCGACTCGATACTCTTCCACTCGGGTGCGCTGGCCGTCCTTTAGCCCAAACAGTTGGAACCGATATGTTCCCTCCCTGAAGAGACGGGTGGGCAGGCCTATGGTGAAATTGCCCGCCGGGGTTTTTCGGAATCCACCTCCACGCCAGATGGCGCGCCCGTCTCCCCCCAGTATCTCCAGTTCGTAGCTGGGAAACGACTGCCCTCGGCTACTCGAGTTCAGAATGACGGTGAAGAGCCGCGAGTCGACCGGAAGGGGGATCGGGGTGACTGCTGTCGCGGTTCCTCGTGTCAATGCACCGGCGGGATCGAGATCGAAGATAGGAAGGTTGGGGTAGGGTCTCGAGAGTTCGGCCACCGTCCGGCGAAGCTCTCGGATACGATTCTCCTGCGATTCGTTGGTTTGCTTCGACTCCTCAAGCTGCTGTTGCACTCGCCCCATCTCCTCGCGGGTCTCAAGGAGGGTTCTCTCTCGGCGGCTCACCTCGCCGCTGAGTTCGGCTACGCGTTCACGTTCTCGGCGCAAGGAGAGGAACTGCGTCAACAAAACCAAAGACACGATCACAACCGAGGCGGCAATGGCCAGCCACAGCCCCAACCGATGTGACCTTGAGCCCGTGAGGGAGGGAAGCGGAGTAGGGCGCGACCCGGATCGGCTTTCGTCCACTGGCCTGGCCCGGCCAACAGCCTCTGTCGCCTTCTCTACCCACGGTTTGAGCTGAAGAGTAATTCGGTACTGCCGGGCACAATCGGAACAAGTGGTCAAGTGATCCGCCAGTTGCGCCCGCTGGTGTGGATTCAAGACGCGCTGTGCCGCCCTCACCAGGACTTCCCGTGGAATACACCCGGGTCCGCTGAGAGTACCCGGCGAGGTCTCTTCCTGATAGAGCTTTCGCAGCGCCTCAGTAGTCCATTTCATAGTCGATGCCTCGGTTTCTCAATTTTTCCCGAAGCTCCCTCAATCCCCGGTAGAGAAGGTTCCGAGCACGGGGCTCGGTCCACCTGAGAAGATCGGCGATTTCCTGGCTGGTGAGTCCTTGCAGATAGAGCCCCACGGCCCTTCGGCGATCGTTGGGAAGGGAGGCCAAAGTGCTCTCGACCAGTTCCAACACCTCCCGCGCCTGGGTGATCTCTTCAGGAGTCCGGCCGGACCGGACCCCGGGTTCGATGGATTGCACGGGAGCATCCTCCTGGTCCTGAGAACCTTCCAACTGTTCCTCCCGCCTGGATCTGATCCGGCGGATGGCATCGATGGTCGCGTTGACCGCGACCCGATAAAGATAGGACGGGAAATGTTGGATCCCACTCTCGCGATTCAGTGCTTGCCAGACGCGGATTCTGGCTTCCTGCTCGACGTCGTCGACTTGAATGCCCATCCCCCGCGGGCAGAATCGAACAATGACACTGCGCAAGTAACCGCAGTACTCTTCGATTATCTCGTTCAGCTTGGCTTCGGCGGGCGTACTTCCTGATCCTTGATGCACTATTCCAGGCGGAGACCTCGGCTGGGCGCCCAAGGGGCAACCCCTACAATCATCATCGAAGTTAAACGATTCCGGCCCTACTGTAAAGAGAGATTCCGACTCCGTGGCGAAAGCGGCACGCCACATGGGCGTGACCCGACAGACTCTTCACCCGATCATTTCCGGGAAGACCAGCATTACACCGGAGATGGCTTTGCGCCTGGGAAAGTTCTGCGGTAACGGTGCCGGGTTATGGCTGCGGATGCAGCAGAGCTACGATCTCTGGCACGCGAAGCACGCACTCAAGGTTGTCGTAGACAAGATTTCCAGTCCGCGGGTCGTCAACCCGGATGATCTGGGGTAGGATCTAGTGGCGCGTGGCACACGCCTTTCAGGACGCGACCGATCATCGCCTGAAGTGGCCACAGATCTGGAGAATTCAAGGGAGAGGAGTGGGTCGAGTCGGGGAAGAATTCTCCTCTCGGTGGCCGCAGGGACAACAAGAGGAGCGGGAAGTATGAAGATGGAGTTTCGCGAGGCCCTCCGGTCGATCTGGTCCGACAGAAGCGTCTCGGTGATCGTCGTCTTGACACTGGCACTGGCGGTGGCCGCTAACACCCTGATGTTCAGTGTGGTATACGGGGTACTCCTGCGGCCACTGGCCTATCCCGAGCCCGATCGGTTGGTGCTCTTGTGGGAGAACAACCTGGAACGGGGGCTGGACCAGACGCGGGTCTCTGCCGCCACCTATCTCGATTGGCGGAAGGCTGCAACCAGCCTGAGCGATATCGCGGCCTTCCGCTATTTGGGGCATACCTACGATCGCGAAGGAGAGCCCGAACGGATCAGCACGGTCGAGGTCTCTCCGCGCCTCTTCCGGCTACTGGGAGTCCGGCCCCATCTGGGGCGGCTCCTCCGTGAAGAGGACGAGAAACCCGGAAACGAACAATTCGTTCTGCTCAGCTACGCCAGCTGGGTGCGCCGACTTGGGGGCCAGCCCCAGATACTGAACTCCACAATCCGTCTGGACGGACGTCCTCACACGGTGGTCGGAGTCATGCCCGAAGGGTTCGTCTTTCCTCCCTCCAGCCCCGAAGTCGAACTCTGGCTTCCGCTGACTCTGGATCTCGAGTCTTTACAGAGTCGTCCTCACCGCATGTATAACGCCATTGGGAGATTGGCCGATGGAGCGACTCCGCAACAGGCGCGGGAAGAAATGTCGATCATCGCCAAGCGCATCGCCGAGGCGAACCCCACCTCCAACAAGGGGTGGGGTGTCACCTTGCGACCGGTGATGGAGTATCTGGTTGGTGACTTGAGTTCGACCCTGTGGCTCCTGTTAGCCGCCGTTGGCCTGGTGATGCTGATCGCCTGCACCAACTTGGCGAATCTCCTGCTGGCCAAATCGGTCCGGGTTCAGAAGGACTACGCAATCCGAGCCGCAGTCGGTGCCAGTACGTTCGATCTGCTGCGACGCTCTCTACTGGAAAACATTCTGGTGGCACTGCTGGGTGGAGCCACTGGCTTGATCGCTGCGATGGCTCTCTTTCCCTGGATTCTACAGCTCCTTCCTCGATCTGTTCCGCGGCTGGACGAGATTCGGATGGATACCACAGCGCTTCTCTTTACCGTTGGAATCACGGCGGGAGCGGGTCTTCTGATCGGCCTGGCGCCCGCAATTCGAGCCATGCGTTGCAACCTGGCCGGGATGTTACAGGAGGTCGGCAGGTCGGCCCACCTGGGTCGGAGAGGCCGACTCTTCTCGCGCACGCTCGTGGTGTGTGAGGTTCTCTTCGCCTTCCTCCTGCTGATCGGCGCCACGCTGCTGGTGAGGAGCTTCCTGAGTCTCATGGAGGTCGATCCGGGCTTTCGAAAGGATGGATTCGTCTCGATTGCGCTCTCCTTGCCCCGCGCCCGCTATCCGGGATTCGAGCAGGAGAGGAGGTTCGTCGAGGAATTGGAAACCGCAGTCAACGCACTGCCCGGCGTTCTCGAGGCCGGCGTCGTCAACGCCTTGCCGATGAGTTCTCTGGGCAGCGAATTCGACATGCCCTTCTCCTACCAGGGTCTGGAAGTGGCATCGCCTTCAGAACGCCCCACCGCCAAGTACCGTGCGGCAACCGGGAAATACCTTCAGGCTGTGGGGATTCCGCTGATCTCGGGCCGGGGTTTCGACAGTTTCGATCGTGGCGATGGCCGCAAGGTGATCCTGATCAATCAGCTGATGGCGGAGAAGTACTTCCTGGATCGCGATCCAGTTGGAGAAACCCTGAAAATGCCGATGGTCGGAGAAGCCGAAGTGATCGGCATCGTGGGCAACGTGCGGCACTATGGACTGGAGGCGCCGGTCCAGCCAGAGGTCTTTGTCCCCTTCGATCAACTGCCGCTGAGAGATCTGCACGTGGTCGTTCACAGCCGGAATCAGGCTCCCGAAAGAGTGGTGCGGGAAGTTCGTGCTCTTCTGGGACGCATCGATTCTGAACTACCCATCACCGATGTCCTCACACCCCGGAGACTGCTTTCGGAATCTGTGGCGGCACGGCGACTGAATATGGCGGTAATGCTGGGTCTGGCTCTGATCGCAGCCGTGATGGCTGCCCTCGGCATTTACGGCGTGGTCAGTTATCTGGTCGCCCAGAGGGAAGGCGAGATCGGACTCAGGATCGCAATGGGGGCTCGCTCAAAAGACATTGCCTGGCTGATTCTGCGGCAAACCCTGATTCTGGTGGGCGGAGCCATCCTCCTCGGAGCGGCGGCCGCACGACTGGGAGGAAAGCTGCTGCAGCAGCAGTTGTTCGGCGTGACCACCGCAGATCCCATCACCTACATCCTGGTCTCCCTGGGCATTCTGCTGCTGGGAGTGCTGGCCTCGGCAGTTCCGGCACTGCGAGCCGCCGCTGTCGATCCGGCGGAAGCACTGCGGGCGAACTGAGTCGGGGTTCCTCGGACCGGTGGTCTGATTGCGCAATGCTCCGCCGGTTTGCTCGACGCAGCGGAAGCGGCGGCGCCAGGTTGGTCCACCCGGAGAATCCCATCTGAGTGGAAGAAAGCAAGTGCTCAACAGTCTGAGATCATCCACGCCGAGCAGATCTGAGCGTTCCCCTGCGGCACTGCGGCGAACGATTTGGCGACCTACTTCCCAATCCGGAAACGCGGGCCTTCAGCGTACGACCCCCACCCATCCCTCCCGAGCGCCACCAGCGGGCTGCTTTCGACGTATTCCCCAACCTGAGATCGCCTCACCACAGGCAAACAAAAGCGGAAATCTAGGGAAGGGCTGAAGCGGTGCGACGGTGGGAAAGTCTGTGGAAATGGTGCAGCCCCCCGGCCGAAGTCTTCAGGGAGAGACATCTTTGTGGCTAAATTCTCGGCCGGTGTGTCTCCGGCGGTAGGCTCGGGGGGCCGACACAAAAACGGTAATGGCAACCTAGTCATCACCTCAAGGGCTGCTCGGTGGTATGAGGTCGCTCGCTACTTGAGCTAAGCTCTAAGCGAGGGGTTCGCGTCGGCTGTGCTCCGGAGAGGGTAGGGGCAGCGCAAGCCTTGCTAACGGCTGGAGGGAATGGCT
>JBHHYX010000300.1:0-6785 GCA_046757765.1 Acidobacteriota bacterium
CTAGCTAGTTCCCATCCCAAAATACTTAAGTAGTTGTGAAATAATAGCTTAGCTTTTGGGATGGGAACTAGAAATTCCAAGGGCCAAGGGGCCAAATCTCAAACAAATCCCAAGGACCAAGCTTCAAACCTCAAACAACTCTTCTGATTTGCCCCAGTTGGAAGAGGGGTGGGCCTTGAGGCGGCGATCGAGAAGAGACGGCCAGAGCCACGTGGGAGAGCATCGGCACCTACAGGGCCGGGCAATGGGGGTGGCGGGATGACCAGGGGTTGTCACCTGTTTAGCTGGTGGCCATTCGGATTGGCCCTGGCCCTGTTGTTGGAAAACCTGACGCCTGAGATGACTCGTCGGCCCACGTCTTGGCGAGAAATCAGGTCGCATACCTTTCCGAAAACAGGTGGGGGGATGGTAGAATCCTCGTTACGAAGCGGCGAAGGCGCCAGCCTGACAAAGCGTCGTGACCGCCGCGCTTGCGCTAGGTCGAGGAGGCAAGCGACCGCAACGCGTCGTCAGCGCGGATGAGCTCGCCGATGGAGTCGGCAGTTTGTGAACAGGGAGTGTAGGGGTCGGAGCATGCGCTTCATCTCACATGAGTGGAGAGAGGATGGGAACGAGCTTCAAGGGCATTATTCCACCGGTGACGACCCCGTTTTCTGAAGAGGGGAGTCTCCTTTTTTCGGCACTGGAAGGCAACGTCCAAAACTACTTGCGCACTTCTTTGTCCGGTTTCCTGCTGCTCGGCTCCAACGGCGAGTCGGTCCACTTGAGCCGGCGGGAAAAGCTTGAGATTGTGGGACTGATCGCCCCGGCTCTCCCATCAGACCGTTATCTTTTTGTCGGGCTCAATTTTGCGACTGAACAGGAATCCTTGAGTTTTCTGGAGAGCCTTTCAGCCTACCGGATAGACGCTGTCTTGACCAGTGTCCCGTCCTACTACAAGAACCGGATGAACGGGGCCGCCTTGCGAGATTACTTCTTTGCCCTGGCGGAGCATTCGCCTTTCCCTCTTCTTCTTTACAATGTTCCCCAGTACTCTGGGGTCGAGTTGGCTCCTGCCCTGATTGGAGAGGTGGCGGGTCATGAGAAGATCGTGGGCATGAAGGACAGCTCGGGCAGCTTGATTTACTTGCAGCGTGTCCTGCGGGAGACCGCGGGGAAAGATTTCCAGGTCTTGTTGGGCTCTGCCTCGGTGCTGGGACCTTCACTGGTTCTCGGCATCCAGGCGGCGATTCTGGCGGTGGCCTGCGCCCTGCCTGACTTGCCCATTCGCATCCTGGAGGATTTCCGGAAGGGCCGCGACATTCGCCAACGGCAGCTGGAGCTGTCCGAGATCACAGCCCCCTTGACTTCGACCTACGGTGTGGCCGGCCTGAAATTTGCCATGGATCTTGCCGGCTTGGAGGGACAGTGGTGTCGCCGCCCCTTGCTGCCCCTGTCCCGCCAGGAGAAGTCCACTATTCGCCAGTGTCTTGCGCCGGTTTTGGGAGACGGCCGGAGCAAGGAGGCCTGCATCTGTCCGCGGACAAGAGTATGAGGGCGACCTGCGTCGATTATCGTCAGCTTCCGGCCCAGAATCCTCTTTTCCTGGATTTCCTCTATGACTTTGAGAAGGTCGAGTCCTTCTACTCTTTTCCCAGCGGTTTGGATCAGCTGAAGCGACGGGCCCAATGGGTTCTCGAGCAGGGCAATCGCTATCCGAGGCAAACACTTGTTTCCCTCTTGAGGAGTTTCAACAAGCGAATTGGATGTGGCGAGGCGGCGCTCGAGAACGTCGAACGGCTGGAGTCCCCACGCGGCCTGACCATCTTGACGGGCCAGCAAGTCGGATTGTTCGGGGGGCCCGCCCTGGCCGTGTACAAGGCTGCAACGACCATTCTTGCCGCTCGGGCTCTGGAACAGGAGGGGTATTCAGTAGTCCCCGTCTTCTGGCTGGCTGCCGATGACTCGGACTTCCAGGAAGCGGCCAGCACGACTTTCCTGGGCGAACACGCTGAGCCGGTCGAGATCCGCTATCCCCGAACCCACGCCAAGATTCATCGAATGGTGGGCACGGTGCTCTTGAGCGAGGTGGACGAGTGTCTTCGGCAGCTCCAGCAACGCACGCCCACGGCTGACCACAAGTCTTTCGTCATCCATCTGCTGCGGCAAAGCTATCGAGCCGATCGGACTTTCAGTGAGGGGTTTGCAGCCTGGATGTCGCGGCTGTTTCAGGACTATGGACTGGTGCTCTTCGACCCCTTGTCCCCGGGCTTTCGACGGCAAGTCCAACCCGCCGTCGCGCGGGCGGTTGAAAAACGAACCGAAATCCTTCGCTCTCTGCATGAGCATGCCCGACAATTGAGGGAGAGAGGACTCCAACCCCAGGTGGCGGTGGATGGCACGGAAACCCTCCTTTTTTGGGTGGAGGGAAACAATCGCTACAAGTTGGAATTTCTCAACGGCTGCTTCAGCGCCAAACGCCGGCCTTCCCGGCTGGCAGAGGAAGAGCTGTTGGGAGCCCTTCGGGCGAGCCCCGAACGCCTTGGGCACAACGTTCTCCTGCGCCCGATTCTGCAGGACCACTTCTTCCCGGTAGTGGTCTATGTCGGAGGGCCCTCGGAGATCGCCTACTACAGCCAGGTCCGTGCCATCTGTAACGCCTGGGGGATTGAAACCGAGATCTTTCCACGGGCCGGGATCACACTGGTCGACCGGAAATCCCAGCGCCTGCTCAACAAGTACAAGTTTAGGGTCACCGATTTGTTCGACTCCACCGGGCTGGAACTGGCGGGAAGGGTTTTGGCAAAGGAGGATGCGGGCCAGGTCCTGGAGGGTCTCACGGGAGTCAAGGATCAGCTGATCGGAGGGCTGGCAGCCCTCAAGCCGGCTCTCGGGAAGACCGATCCTCCCCTGAGCCAGATGATGGACGGCGCGCAAAAAAAGATTCTCTATCAAATAGAAAAAGTGGAAAGGCGATTTGTAGCCAACCAGAGAGAGCATCAATCCCACCTCGGCAGGCATCTGGACTATTTGTATGCCCGTCTGCTCGGCCGGAGAAGGCTTCAGGAACGATCCATCAACTTCAACCAGTTCCTGATGGAAGAGGGACCCGGCCTGGTCGGCCGCCTCATGAGTGAGATGAAGCCTTTTTGCAAAGCTCACCAGATCCTCTATGTTTGAACCGGTCGACGTCCTAGCCGTGGGAGCCCATCCGGATGACGTGGAGTTGGGTTGCGGGGGGACTCTGCTGAAGTTGCACCGGCTGGGACGAACCGTTGCGGTCCTCGATCTGACTCGAGGGGAATTGGCCACGCGGGGAAGGGCCGAGATCCGGCGCCGGGAGGCGACTCGAGCCGGCCGCATCCTGGGGCTGGAATTTCGCGCCAACCTGGGGCTGGAAGATGGCAATGTCAGGAGCGACAAAACTAGCCGCCTGGAACTGGTTCGATTCCTGCGAGGCTGTCGTCCCCGTTTGGTGTTGACTCATTCGCCCTGGGGCCATCCCGATCACTGGCAAACAAGCAGGCTTGTGCGGGAGGCCGCCCATCACTCGGGACTGGCCCGGATCGACACACAGCAGGAGAGATTTCGGCCCGAGAAGATCGCCTACTGGCTCCATTTCGATCAGCCACAATCCCCTCAGGTCGTGGTCGACATATCCGAGTTCTATAGGCTCAAGGAAAAAGCACTGAGGGCTCATGACTCCCAACTCTTTCATCCCGACTCGACGGAGTCCCAGACCTACCTGAGCCAACCCGACTTTCTCGACCGCATCAAGAGTCAACACCGCCATCTGGGCAACCTTGCCGGCTGCCGGTTGGCGGAAGGATTCCTCCTCTCCCGGGTGGCCAGGATCGATGACCTGACGGAGTGTTGACCCGCATTGCCGACAGGCAGAAAAAAACTCTTGAAATTGGGGTTGGGGAAGAACTCGGCCTTGGTGTAGAATGGCTGTTAATAAATTCGCACCTGGAGGGTAGGCCTCGATCGAGCCGCCTCGCAAACGGCCGCTGAGATCGCTGAAGACATGGGAGTAGCACCGAAGTTCAAGGCCAATGTTCGGAGATCGTAGCCGCGTTTATTCGAAGATTTCGTTTGGGGCCGACATCGCGGTGGGGCTTCCCGCTTTGTTGGCGGCGTATTCCCTCCGCTCCCTGATTCGATTCGCCCCTTCCGAACTGAGCCGGCATTTCAACCCGGAACTGCTGCCTTTTCATCAATACTTTTTCTTCTACCTGGGTGCACTCCCTTTCCTGATCCTGCTGTTGATGGCTACACAACGCTATTTCCAGCTGCTTCACCTCCCTCTCTGGCAGCAGGCTGTGCGGGTCGGGCAGTTCATGGTGGGAACCGGATTCCTGATGGGTTTTCTGGTTTTTACCTTCAAACTGGAGATCAGCAGACCCATTTTTTTCTGTTTCATCGCTGCCTTCGGCCTCCTGCTCCAGTTGAATCGGACCGTCCTCTACTGGGTTCTGCGAAGCCGAAACATCAACCCGCACAATCAGATCAACCTTCTGATCGTGGGCACCGGAGAAAGAGCGCTCATGCTGGAGCAACTTCTGGCGCGCTTCAGGAGGTGGGGCTTCCACGTTCTCGGATATGTTTCGATCGAGGACCAGGCGGCGCCAGTCCCGGGGACCAAGTTGTTGGGGACACTCGAAGATCTTCCCCGGCTTTTGTGCGACCACATCGCGGCCGACGAAATCATCTTCGTCGGTTCGGACCTGACGGACCTCGCCTCTTTTGAAGGAATGATCAAGCTGTGCGAAGAATTGGGGCTGCGCATTCGAGTTGCAGCCGATTTCTTTCCCACCTCCACATCCCGTGTGTCGATGGAGTTTCTGGAGAGTTTGCCGCTGATCACCTTTTCCACGGTGCCGGACCACGGCGTTTCACTGGTGGCCAAGCGGGTGGTCGATTTTTTCGTGGCAGCGGCCTCGCTGGCGCTCCTCTCACCACTACTGCTCTTGATTGCGATACTGGTCAGGCTCACTTCGTCAGGCCCCATCCTCTACTGTCAGACCCGGTCGGGCCTGTACGGGAGGAAGTTCAACCTGGTCAAGTTCCGAACCATGATCGAAGGGGCCGAGGACAGGCTGTGGGAGGTCAGACACCTGAACGAAATGTCGGGCCCGGTTTTCAAGATGCGCAACGACCCGCGTGTCACTTCGCTGGGAAAGTATCTGAGAAAGTACAGCCTGGATGAACTTCCTCAGTTCTGGAACGTGATCAAGGGGGAAATGAGTATCGTCGGTCCTCGTGCGCCTCTCCCGGAGGAAGTCCATCTTTACTCCCTCCGGCAACGGCGGCGTTTGAGCGTGAAACCCGGGATCACCTGCCTCTGGCAGGTCTCGGGGCGCAACGATATTGATTTTCAGAAATGGATGGACCTGGATCTGGACTACATTGACAACTGGTCTTTCTGGCTGGATCTCCGGATCATGCTCAAGACCATCCCAGCCGTCTTCGGGGCTCGAGGCGCTCGCTGAGAGGGGACTCGAGGTCAGGTCGTAGCGAATGGGTTTTCGACTCGCAGCCCGTCGTAGTCCTGACCGGCGTTCAAGTCTTCTGAGTAGACAATTGCGCAGCCTGAGAGGTGAGCTGCTGCCAGGATCAAGGCGTCGAAATAGTTGATCTTGAACCGGCCCGACAAGGCCAGAGCCAGATCCACGTGCGGCACCCCGAGAGGGCGAACGTCGTGGCGCTTCCACAGCTGGATCCAAGCAACAGCCTGGTCGTGGCTCAGTGGGGAGGCGCGCCTCGGGCTGGTAACCGCGCGATAGAATTCTCCCAGTACCTGAACTGACAGCGTGACACCCGGCCGCCGAATCAAATCGGCAGCGATGTCTGACTTTTCAGGTTCCGGACCGCCAGATTCGACGGCGTAGATCAGGACGTTGGTATCCAGAAAGAAGCTAGCCCGCATTTATTCACCAACCGTCTACTGCAGCGGCGAAATAATCCGTTGCTAGCGCTCATTCATCTCTTCGCGCGTCGGCTTCGGGCCGATGCGGAAATGAGCCGTGGCTTGAAGCAGAGATTCCATCAACTGGTTCCGCTCCTGGATCTCCTCCTGCTGCCACGAGTCGATCGTTCCATGCCGTGCGATATGTTCACCCAAGGCCTCTTCAATGAAACGGGTCAGGGTCATCCCCAGCCTGGCCGCTTGGGCTTTGGCTTCGCGGTAGACGGAGTCATTGATCCGCAAGGAAGTCTGCATCTGATAATAATCACATAATTCTGTCTTTTCTGTCAACTCTGTCAAATATGGGTAGTGGCGCCACATCGCCTGTAAACTGAACCGAAGCGTCAGCGCCCGGCCCATCCGGATGGCCACTCACTCACGTTCGTGGTTCAGTGACTTGAGGCGAAGACCAGGATGGCGGTCGCCCCCTCAACATCATTTTGATAGATCTGTTCATGCCTTGGAAAACGCAGACATCCAACCGATCGCTCTTGCTGCGATGAAAGTTGAGTCAAGTTGTGCACGCGGCAATAAATGACACTGCAAAGCAACGATCAGGCGGATCGCGGCACCAGAGCCCCCAACGGGCTTGTCCCGCTAGCGCGAGAAGAAGTTCACAAAATGATCAACTTGTGCGTTTGGCAACAATGTACACTATCAAGTAACGGAGCCCCGACCGTGAGAGGGTGTCGTTAAAGGAGTGATCAGCCGTTGGAGTGCATAGCAAGCAAACCCGGGCAGCTCAACTCCGCTAGGAGTGATATGTTTATAGCTATCACGGGAAATAGAAAACAAGAAACTCCGTAGGAGTGGTATGGAGCATAGTGTGATGCTTGTT
>JBHHYX010000301.1:0-6782 GCA_046757765.1 Acidobacteriota bacterium
TACCGCCTACCGCCTACCGCCTACCGCCTACCGCCTACCGCCTACCGCCTACCGCGCTTGCCTCAACCTTCCAAACATTCGAAGAGTCCAAACAACTGAGTCCGACTCGAATTCAGCGGTTTCTCGAGGTGGAGGACTCGCGAAACGGAACAGATTGGCGCTCACCTCCGTAGAGAATGATTAGCCCGGATGATTTCACCGCCCAGTAGACAGTTGGTGAATAATGCGGGCTAATGGTGCTGCGCAAGTCCTTTCCCTCTAATCGGCGCGTGAAAAATTGGGGCCGGGCGGGGTGCCGAATCCAAGTCCGAGAGTCAAAAAAGACAGGAGGAGACATGAAAAAGTGGTATCTAAGAGCCGGGTTGGCGGGGCTGGCATTAGCGGTGGCCGGCGGCTTGGCCCTGGCACAGAGTGACACGGACGAAAACACTCTTCATCGCTCATTCCAGGTGAGTCCAGGCGGGCTCTTGACGGTTGAGACCCCGACCGGCTCGATCGACGTTCAATCTGGAGAATCGGATCGCGTCGACGTTGAGATCCGGGCCAGGAACCGCCAGGGCGACTATCTGCAGGAGATTCTGGATGAACTCGACATCCAGTTCCTCCCCAGCGGCCGCGATGTCACGGTGCGCGTGGAGCGGAAGGGAGGGGGCGATCATTGGTGGGATTTTGGAAGACGGCGGATCCGGCTCGAATTTCACATTTCGGTTCCTTCTGCCTACAACGTGGATCTGAAAACCGCGGGTGGAAGCATTCAGGTCGACGACCTGGAAGGAGAGGTCCGCGCCGTCACTTCGGGGGGCAGTCTGACGTTTGGGCGGTTGCGGGGCTCGGTCTTCGGTCGAACCTCCGGTGGTAGCATTTCCCTGACGGGGAGCAGAGGAGACGCCGATGTCAAGACCTCGGGAGGCAGCATCAAGATCGGCGAAGTGGAAGGAAATGTGGTGGCCCACACTTCGGGGGGCAGCGTCAGGGTGGATGAGGTTTACGGTTCCATCGACGCCTCGACCTCGGGGGGGAGCGTTCGAGCCCGGATTTCCAGCCAGCCGGAAGGGGACTGCCGGCTCACCACTTCCGGTGGGAGTGTCACGGTCGACCTGGCCGGAGGAATCGGCCTTGTGGTCGACGCCAAGACCAGTTCCGGCCGCGTGATCGCCGACATGAGTGTGAGCGGTTCCGGGCCACGGGACAAGCACTCCTTGAGAGGGGAAATCAACGGCGGCGGGCCCCGACTGGTGCTCCGGACCTCGGGGGGAAACATTCGCCTGCGCGAGCTGCAATGAAGGGCGGATGAGGGCGAAATCTCAGGTCGAGACACCCGATCGGATCAACGCTGCAAAGGGGTCGGAACGGGTGTCTCGGGATCTGTGGCGGCAAGTTCGTGTTTGAGGTGGAAGGCTTGTCCGAAAGGGGGAAGACCTCCCCTCGCCGCCCGGAAGTCGGTCGACCATATCGACTTACCGGGTGAAGAAGTCGAAGATGTTGCCGAGCGTGCTGCTGTCAGCCTGGTAAATTTCGGTGAACCGGCACTGCCGGCAGATTACGGTGGTAAAGCGCCGGCCCTGAATGTCAAAGATCTTGCTCCAGAAGCCGCCGGCCGCTCGAAACTCGCCCACTTCGTAGTCGGCGTGACCACATTTCGTGCAGCGAAATTGAAGTCCCTCCATAATCTTTCCTCCGGTCTACTACCTCTACCTATCGTTCGACCTGAACTACGCCCCTTGAGAGGATCTTGTTCAATTCTCTTGCGACTCCGGCAGGGGAGTCTGACCTCCTCGTTCGTTCCGGTTCGAGTAGCTGGAAACGGTCTTTCGCCCTTTTGTCTTGCCTGGAATGTATGACTCTCATTGGCGGCGCTGAGGCGACGCTCACTCGGGGGAAACGGCGGGCTCACGCCCACCGCTCGCCCGGAGAGGGTGTTGGTAGGTTGGGAAGGCCTCCCAGGGTCGCGTCTGCGGCTTGACCCCGGGCCGGGTCCTGGCGCGGCCTCCGGTTGTCGTGGACTGCTTGCCGCACTTGCTTCTCGAGAGCGGAGCGGGCACAATGACCGAGTTGAGGGGCAGCAAGGATGAGAAGTCAGCCTGGCACGATCCGGCGAGGTTTCGGGAGCACACATTGGGCCATTCAGCTGGTCTGCCTGGGGGGCTTGGTGGCGACCTTTAGCTGTGCTCCCGGGAACCCCCCGGAAGGAGCCCGGGAAGCCGGCACCTCCGAGCCGCAATGGGAAAGCCTGTTTGACGGAAGCTCTACGGCGGCATGGCGGGCTTACCAGCGTGACAGCTTTCCTGAACAGGGATGGGTGATTGACGGGGACGCTCTGAAGACGGTGCCGGGAGGAGATATCGTCGATATCGTCACGCGAAAGGAGTACCGGGATTTTGAGCTCATTCTGGAGTGGAGGGTCTCTGCCGGAGGAAACAGCGGCATCTTCTTTCACGCGACGGAGGACTTTCCACAGGTCTGGCAAACCGGACCGGAGTTTCAGGTACTCGATGACGATCGGCATCCGGACGGAAAAGATCCTCTGACTTCGGCCGGATCCCTTTACGGTCTGATTGCTCCCGAGGGCAAGGCTCTCCGGCCCGTGGGTGAGTTCAATCAGGCCCGAGTCATTGTCCGTGGCAACGCGGTGGAACATTGGTTGAATGGTGTGAGAGTGGTGGAGTTCGAGCTCGGGTCAAGCCATCTCAGGGATCTGATCGGCAAGAGCAAATTCAAGAATTGGCCCCGTTTCGCGCAGCAACCGGGCGGTCACGTGGCGCTGCAGCATCACGGCCAGGAAGTGTGGTACCGAAATATTCGGATTCGGGAGTTTTCCACACCTTGAACCGGAGAGCGGGAGGGCGCCTCGAGGTATCTATCGCCCTTGCTCCCCGGCTCGTAACGCTCCTTCCGACAGGGCCGCGATCGAACCTCTAACCCGCATTTCTCATGAGGGGCTGTAGCGAGGCGCCGGAAAGCGACGCGCTGACAACGCGTCTCTGCCGAGCGTTCTGGGAGTCTTATTCGACGGTATGTCGAGGAGGTGGAAGCCGGGCGACGCTGTCAGCGGGGATGATCCCGGCCCCGCAGTAGACGGCTGATGGCAAGTGCGGGGTAGAATCCGGCGCCAAGAATGCGGACCCAGGCCGGAACAGAGACGACGGCGATCAACGTGAACCGTTTCCCCGCTGTTTTACGACCAGGAGAGACAAGGAGGCATCCACGAACATCAATTGGAAACTTGGCCGTCCGCTAGAGTTGCTTTGGCGCATCCCGGTGTGGGCTGTCGTCCTGGTCCTGTTCGGGACGACCTCGATGGTGGCCCAGCAAAGGATTTATGAGGAATCCTTCTTGTTGCCGCCCCAAGCCGTCCAGGACATCCTGAATCGAGACAGGAACTACGACACCCTCAACCTCCTGAGCCCGGACGGGGACCATTTCGTAATTCCTCTCCGGGATGAATTTTCCTCTCACCAGCTGATGGCCCGAAAGACCTACCGGCTGGCCATGCTGGAGATCGTGCCGGCAGCCAATCGTGAATGGCGCCTTTCCACCTATGGAACCCGTGGCTTGAAGATCTACTCGCTGGCTGCCAGGAGAAGCTGGGAAGTCCAGTTCCCGGAACATCTCTTCATCAGCGATATGACCTGGTCCCCAAAAGGTGAGAAAATAGCCTTTCTGGCCCATCTCGAGAAGGGGACCCAGGTCTGGGTTGCCGATGTGGCCAGCGGTCGCTCGCAGGCTCTCAGCGACGCCTTTGTTCTGGCGACGCTGGCGGGACGTCCTCAAAGGGGCCGTGGTGTGATAAGACCGTCGCGGCTGCTTCAATGGACTCCCGAAGGGAGCATTCTCACTCTGCTGGTTCCCACCGACCGTGGGCCCGAGCCTCAAGAGCCGGCCCTTCCAGTGAGCCCCATCATTCGGCACACTCGGAAAAAGCCAACCCCCACCCGAACCTATCCATTCCTGCTGAAAACTCCCCATGACCAGGAACTTTTTCGCTACTACACCACGGCTCAATTGGCTCTCCTGGAGCCCGGTCATCCCCCCCGCAACATCGGTCAACCCGCCATGTATCTGGAATTCTCATTGAGTCCCGACGGGAAACACGTCCTGAGTGAGAAGCTGGTGGACCCGCTCTCCTACATCGCCAGCTATTCCGGCTTTCCGCGCCGTCTGGAAGTCATGGACCTGAGTGGAAAGGTCCTCTCCACCGTTCGTGAGATTCCGTTGCAGGAAGCTTTTCTTCGAGGTGGAGCCAAGGGGCCGCGGGAGGATCTCCCCAGAGAGGTGGCCTGGAGGCCCGACAGTAGGGGACTGACCTTCCAGTGGCGTGCGGAAAAGGAAAAGGGCGGCGAGGAAGACAAATCAAGGGCCTCGGCGCGAGAAGATCGGTTGATGCTGCTGGCTCCACCTTTCGACCTGTCTCAGGTCAAGACCCTGGTCTCCAGCAAGAAAAGCTTCAGTCACGTCTCTTATTCCCGGGCTGGCCGTTTCGCCTTTGCCACGTTGAGTGGAAAAGGCGAGGACGGCCAGAAGAGCCGCAACGAGATCGTCGCCTACGACCTGACACAAGAGCCGCCCGTCCGGCACGTCTTGGCCAAAGAGATCGATCCCGGCGATTTGCTGAATCTGCCGGGAGAGATCCTGACCGCCAGAACTGGAAACGGGACGCTCTACGCCCGGCTTTCCAGCGACAAAGAAGCGGCCTACCTGCGGGGGAGGGGATATCGGGAGGATTTTCGGCCGCGCCCCTTCATCGATCGCGTTCAAATCTCCAGTGGAAACAAAGAACGAATCTTCGAAGGCTCTTCGGAAATGTATGAGAACCCTCTGGTGGTGCTGGACGATGACCTCAACCGGATCGTTTTCTCTCGCCAATCCAAAACCGATTTTCCGGACAGCTATCTGTGGCAAAAAGACCGTTCATCCGTACGGTTGACTGACAACCACGACCCCTTTCCGGAGGTCGCCGGCTGCCAGAGGATCGACTTTGAATTCACGCGCCGCGACGGTCTCACCATTCAGGGGCGCCTCTCGCTGCCGGTGGACTACAGGGCGGGAACGCGAGTCCCCGCCGTTTTCTGGACTTATCCCAGAGAATTCAAATCCTTCAAAGAGTACAAGAAGGCGGCGATTCGGTCCCGTAATCACAACAGGTTTCCTCATCTCAACTATCGGAATGCATCGGAGATCTGGCTGACTCAAGGCTATGCCGTGGTGGAGCCGGACATTCCCATCATCGGGAAGGGCAACACCTTCAACAATAACTATATCTCCCATCTTCGGGATTCGATGTATGCCGCTATTCGAAAGCTGGACGAGATGGGTTATGTCGACGTCGATCGGCTAGGCCACGGGGGGCACAGCTATGGAGCGTTTGCCACAGCCAATGTCCTGGCCCACACCCCCTTCTTCAAAGCCGGTATAGCCGGTGACGGAGCCTACAACCGCACTCTGACTCCCATGAGTTTTCAGAGCGAGAAGCGTTTCTTGTGGGAAGCTCAGGACACGATTCTCGAAATGTCCCCCTTCTTCTACGCCGATCACCTGGACACCCCGTTGTTGATGTACCATGGCGCGGCCGACAACAACACCGGTACCTTCCTGATTCAGTCTGAGCGGATGATGCAGGCGCTGAGCGGTCTGGGCAAGACGGCGGTCCTTTACATCTACCCATTCGAGTCGCATGGGCCCCGGACAAAGGAGACCTATCTGGACTTGTGGGCCCGCTGGTTGGAGTGGTTCGACACCTACGTCAAGGGCGCCTCGGCTGAACCCGTCGCGCCAACCGGCGAAGTGTCCAGCGCAAAGGAGCGTTACTGAGAGGGCTGTCGACTTCTGAACCCAGCCAAGGATATTTTGAGATTCTGACCCCTGGGTTGAGTGGCCATCCGGATTGGGCCGGGCGCTGGCGCTTCGGTTCAGTTTACGGGGCAAGCGCAAGGAGGCGCACGTCGTTAATGCAACCCATGAGAGGCAGAATTCTCAGAATTCCGCGGCAAGCAGCCGAACGAGCGATTCATGGCGCGTGTTCGGCGCCAGAGGCACCCTCCTCCGACTGGGGTCGCAAGACAAGCATCTGGCTGTCGCCGCTGCGAAGCGTGTTCAGAGTCTGCCATTTGGCTGCCGGCAAGTGAAGTTGTGTTTTCTTGAAGAGCTCCAGAAGAACGATCCCCTCCGGGCCTAGCCGGAGCGAATCCCCGATCTTATCCAGGAGTCTGAGGTGGCGGGGAAAGTCATAGGGTGGATCCAGGAAAACAAAACCGGCGCGCAGTCCCCGCAGGCCATTGAGCAGCGTGAAAGCATCCTTCTGAAAGATGTCGTAACCCCGCTCGACCCCGCAACGCTCCAGGTTGAGACGGAGCAGCTTGATTGCCCCGGGACTCTTGTCATTGAAAAGAACCAGGCGAGCCCCCCGACTCAGGGCTTCGATACCGACCGCTCCCGAACCCGCAAAGAGATCCAGCCAGATGGATCCCACCACCGACTCTCCCAGCACGTTGAATAGCGTTTCTCTGAGCCGGTCGCTGGTGGGTCGGATGCCCGAGCGCGGAGAAGCCAGTCGACGACGGCCATATTTTCCGGCGATAATACGCATCTTTCCAATCAGTCTTCCGCACCCACGCCGATCTTGTCAAATTCGATCGGCTCGGATGCGGCCTCCCGGTGGCGGCTGGAGCGAAGAGCCAACCCAAAAGATTGGAACCTTGGCAGCTGGATTGAGGAATGTTGCCGCCAAGTCACTGAACCACGAACGTCAGTGAGTGGCCATCCGGATTGGCCCGGCGCTGACGCTT
>JBHHYX010000302.1:0-6751 GCA_046757765.1 Acidobacteriota bacterium
GTCAAGGAGTGGATCCCCTGATCCAGACCAGGGCTTGCTTTTTATGAACAGCCTCCTGCCTCCTCGTTCATAAAGAGCAAGCCCGCATCCGCCGAGCCTTCTACATAGTGTCTGAAAGGGTTAACGACATACACGCAGGGGCCGTCCCCTGGGCGATAACAGGTTTACAGTGACACTTGAAGGAATCAGTGTGACTCGGTTGGAGAGAGGGGCCAGAGGCGTGGGTCGAGTACTGTTGCTGGAAGGTCCGGCACGATCGAGGCAATCGACTCCAGGGTCTCTTGCGTCAACTCAGCCCGGTCGAAAACCCGGAGATTGGCCTCCAATTGCCGGGAAGTTTCCATCCCCACGACGATTGCGGTGGCTCCGCTCAAGGAAGAAGCAAATCTGAGCGCCAGTTCAGCCAGGGAGATCTTCAGCCCAGCCGCCAGATTCAGGAGTCGTTCTCTGGCGGGAAGGAGGGTCTTCAACGGGGCGGGAACCCTTTCTTCGGGGAGAAAGAGGAGGCCCTGGAGAAAAACGCTGCGCACGAACAGCGCGACGTCCTGATCCTGCGCTCTGGCAAACACGTTGGCCCGAAGAAAGCGCTGATCCAGGACGCTGCTGGGGAGTTGAATAGCGTCGACTCCCGGGGTCGACAGAGCCTGAAGCGCCTCTTCGGGAGAATAGACGGAGACTCCGGCGTGGCGAAGCCACCCTTTCTCCTTGAGCGCCAACAGAGACTCCAGCTGGGGCAGATCATCAGCGTGGTGAAGCAGGCAGAGTGGCAGGCATTCGATCCTCAGATTCTCGAGTGACCGGGCGACGACATCAGCCACGAAGTGCCTGGCCTCGCTCCCTCCGGATGGAATAGTGGGCACCTTCGTGATGATAAAAGCCCGGTCCGTCAGGCCCAACTCCTGCAGCGCGCGTCCCAGTATCCCCTCACTGTAGCCGTAGGCGGTGGCGGTGTCGAGTGCGTTGACCCCCTTCTCGAAGGCTGTCGCGAGCATCTCTCGAATGACCCCGTAGCTCGGTTGTCCGGCCCGGTTGGAGACCCCGTAGGCCATGCCGAACTGGGCCGTACCCAGAACCAGCTTCGAGATTTCAAAGCTCTTGAAGCGTGCTTTTCTCATCCTCGCCCCTGCTGTTCCAGCCGCTGATCCCCCGGGCCAATCCGGATGGCCACTCACTCACGTCGTGGTTCAGTGCCGCCGTGACGACAACTCAATGTCCAGCTGAACCGAAGCGTGAGCGCCCGGCCAATCCGGATGGCCACTCTCTCACGTTCGTGGTTCAGTGCCGCCGTGACGACAACTCAATGTCCAGCTGAACCGAAGCGTGAGCGCCCGGGCCAAATCCGGTGCAAATCTGAGCGCCAACTCTGCGAAGCTACTCTTGCGCAAACCCTGAACGGAACCGCATTGACTCATGGGGCGGCCAAGGAGAGAGGGGGAAGTTGGGGGTCTGCCATGGGAACGCCATCGCGATAGTAAAGAAAGGTTTCCGGGTGCGGCCTGACTCGAGCTCCCGGAAGGATAATGCCAACCAGATTCAAGGGATCGGCCGCGGAAACGCGAATCACCTCGCCCTCCGGCTTGCCGCGACGAACCGTTCTCAGAGCTTCCAGGGCCTCGGGAAGTGCGAACTGTTCACCCGCCAAGCCGGCGACGAACCGGCCCCCTCGAACTCTTCCCTGGGCTTCCAGACGCCGGTAGACCATGAGCAAATCCCGCCACGGCGGCGCCAGGCTCTCACGTGCCAGGAGATCGCGAACCATCACGCCCCAACGGCGAAGCAGCTGCCAGGCCAGGGACTCGATTGGCGCCGAGTTCGCGGATTCGGGTGGGGTCGCGCCGTCCGGGCCGGGTATGCCTCCTGGAAGCTCCAGAACCGTCCATCGCCCCACCGAAAGGTTGGCGCGGCGAAGTCTCTGGCGTTGAGGGTGTCGGTTTCCACTCCGCCTCTGTTTGGGATCGATCAGGGCTCGCAGATTGGCGAATCCGTCCGCGGAGACGAGTCCACTGGCAACCAGTTCCCAGAGCCCCGACTCGACTTCCACCGGCAGCCGCCCGCTCATCGGCACGAGATCCTGAAAGAAGGACGCGCCCCAACGGTTGAGCAGCTCGAGGATCTCTCGGGCTGGATGTGAAAGTTGTATCCCTTCTGCGCTGGCGCTGTCGACTTCGCTTTCCCCGCGAATCTGCCGGGCCAGTCGGAAAAAATCCGACATTTCCAGCCTCCGAAAGAAGGCTACCGGAACGATTCGGGTGGGGCGAACGGCATGGCTTTGGCGTGGAGTCGAGGCGGGCACACCAGAGATCGGGGCCACTCGACGTCTGCCCGAGTGGAAGTTGGCAGGGGTTCCTGATGTCCCCCCGGGACCCGCCTCCCGGTTCCTCTTCTCGGCCGGGGTGGGAGGAGTGAGGCGAGCCCAGGCGAACTGGCCGGAGAGACAGAGTTGATCCAAATACTCAGACGAGTAGTCGGAGACTCGAGCGGGAAGCAAGAAGCTCTCCCAGGCCGCGGCGGCCGACTCAAAACCCTGAAGCTGGTCGAGGATCCTGTTGGTTCCCTCTTCTCCGTGGAAACGCGCTCCCGAACCGACATGCTGCCAGCGAAGGAGAAAGCGCATGAAGTCGGCCGCTGAAACCGGTTCAATCTCGCGGCGCAGTCGACCTACGGTCAGTCGGTGGATGCGGGCCAGCAGTCGCCGGTCACACCATTCCCGCCCCTCTATCCCCGGTCGGTAGGAACCGCGCAATACCTGCCCTTGAGATTCCAGGCGATGGAGGGCCGCTGCAATGCACTCTGTCGGCAGCGACAGCCGCCGGCCCAGTTCCAGCGCCGTGGCCGGTCCCGTGCACTCGATCCGGCAGCGGACCAACTCCTCGATCGCCTCATCCTTCTCGAGCCCCTCATCCCTCTTCCACTGGGCGGCCCGCGCGTCTGGATTCGGCGGAGGCTCGAAGTCGACACCCGGGTAAGCCTTCTCAATGAGACCGCAGCGCTCGGCTGCGACCCAGAAACGGGGCTTCTGACCGCCTGCCGTCGTCACTCGAAAAACTCTGGATTCACCCGTCAGCTCCTGCAGCCAGGAGACGGGAGCCTCCAGTTCATCGCAGCCAATGATCCCCAGCGTGAGGAGCGCGTCGTGAACCTCGTCGGCGCTCCGGAGGGGGGGCCAGGCTTCCTCAGCCACCCGCTCGATGGCCTCGGCGTCCAGCGCGGCCAGGTCCGCCGCCTCGGCGGGCAAGAGCGTTCTGCGGCTCTGGACGGCTCGGGCCCGGCGTTCCTCCAAGGGCGCGTCATCGAGAAAAGCGTAAGGGTAGGCGTTGAGGATCTGTTGGCAAAACGGGGAGGGTTCCCGAGTGTCCCTGGCCAGACACTGGATCTTCCCCTCCTCGATGCCTCTCAGGAGTTCTTCAAACCCCTCGACGTCCATGGCGTCGCCCAGGCAGTCACGGAGGGTCTCCTGGACCAGGGGATGCTCGGGAACGGCGATGTCTCCCTGGATGTTCTCGAGACAGGCGGCCTGTTCGGGGAAGACCCCGGCCAGAAGATCGTCCGATCGCATTCTCAACAGCGGTGGCGGAACCTTGCGGCCGCCGGAAAAACGAAGTACGGCGAGGGCCCGGCTGGCCGTCCACCTCCAGCGCACGCCGAACAGAGGAACCGCCAGGAGAGCTTGGACCAGGACCTGGCGCGCCGTGTAGGAGGAAAGAAAGGAGAAAATGCTCTCCAGCGGAAAGCTGTGCTGGTCGCTCAACGAGATGACAATGCCGTCGTCGGTTGCGGCGGCCTGAAGCTCAAAGTTGAAAGAGCGGCAAAAACGCTTTCTCAGAGCCAGCCCCCAGGCCTTGTTGATGCGGGCGCCCAGGGGCGCGTGGATGACCAGCTGCATGCCGCCCGCTTCATCGAAGAAACGTTCCGCCACAATGCGCTCTCGAGTGGGAACGGCGCCCAGCGCCGCCTGGCCGGCCCTGACGTAGAGAACAGCTTGTTGAGCTCCCCTTGAGTCCAATCCACAATGCTCTTGCAGCCAGGCGACCGCATCAGATTGCCTCAGCTTGCCAATGTGGGCTCGGAGCCGGGAGAGCTGCTCGGAAAGCTCGTCTGTGCGCGCCGGCGCCTCCCCTCTCCAGAAGGGGACGTTGGGCGGCGCTCCACCGGCGTCCTCGACTCGAACCACTCCCGCTTCGATGCGGCGAATCCGCCAGGAAGTGTTGCCCAGCAGGAAGATGTCTCCTCGCATGCTCTCGACGGCGAAATCCTCGTCCAAGTCGCCCACGACGCTCTCGTCGGGATCCGCCTTGACCAGGTAGTTGGCATTGTCCGGTATGGCCCCACCCGACGTGATGGCCGCCAACCGAGCGCCGCGGCGCCCCCGTATTTTTCCATTCACGCGGTCGCGGTGGAGGTAGGCCCCCCGTCGTCCCTGGCGGCTGGAAATGCCTTCGGCCAGCATCTCTACAATGGAGTCGAACTCACTTCGATCCAGTGCGGCGTAGGGATGGCTCCCGCGGATCAGGTCGAAAAGCGTCTCTTCCTGCCACTCTTCGACGGCGGCCGCGGCAACGATCTGCTGGGCCAGAATGTCAAGAGATCCCATCGGGATCCGGATCCGATCCAGAATTCCGGAGCGGATGGCGTCCACCAGGGCGGCACATTCCAGCAATTCGTCCCTTGTCGTGGCAAAGAGTCTTCCCTTTGGGATCGCGCCCCGCCAATGCCCGGAGCGACCGACACGCTGCAACGCCAGCGCGATGGAACGCGTGGACCCGATCTGGCAGACCAGGTCGATGGACCCCACATCGATCCCCAGTTCCAGGGAGGCCGTCGCCACCACCAGCTTGAGGTCCCCCTCCTTGAGCCGTCTTTCCACCTCCAGGCGGGTCTCTCTGGCCAGGCTGCCGTGATGCGCCGCCACCGATTCTCCCCCCAGGCGTTCCCCCAGATGGTGGGCCGTCCGCTCGGCCATGCGCCGGGTGTTCACAAAGACCAGAGTCGTTCGATGCTCTCGGGCCAGAAAGGCCAGTCGATCGTAGATTTCTTCCCACAGTTCGTGGCTGGCCACAGCGCCCAGCTCCATGCCGGGAACCTCCACCGCCAGTTGCAGCGGGCGCTGATGGCCGACATCGACCACCGTGGCCTCTCGTTTGGGGCCGGTGAGGAAGCTGGAAATGGCTTCGATCGGCTTCTGAGTGGCGGAGAGACCGATTCGCTGGAAGGGGGCTCCCGTGAGTGCCTCCAGCCGCTCCAGTGACAGGGCCAGATGAGAGCCTCTCTTGTCCCGGGCCAAAGCGTGGATTTCATCCACGATGACCGTGGCCACGCTTTTCAGAATGTCCCTGCCGCCAGAGCTGGTGAGCAGGATGAAGAGGGATTCCGGAGTTGTGACTAAAATGTGGGGTGGACGCTGGAGGGTCTTTCGCCTCTGGTAGGGTGTGGTGTCGCCCGTGCGCACCAGGGCTCGAATCTCCGGCAACTCAATTCCAAGAGATCGCGCCACCTCGCCTATCTCGGTCAGCGGCTCGAGAAGATTTTGTCTGACATCGTTGGCAAGGGCCTTCAGAGGAGACAGATAAAGAACGCCCACGGTATCGGCAAGCTCCCCCTTCAAGCCCCGGCGGACCAGCCGGTCAATGGCGCAAAGAAAGGCCGCCAGGGTCTTCCCCGATCCCGTGGGGGCGGCGACGAGGGTGTGTTCGCCCCGCTGGATCACGGGCCAACCTTCCCGCTGGGGTTCGGTCGCTTCCCGAAAGCGCTGCTCAAACCATGTCGATACGGCTGGATGAAATCCGAACATCAGAGTCGAGGACCCACCTGTGACCTTTGCTCTTGGCCCCCGTTATTCTAGCAGGGAAGGCGAATTTTGACAGCACACGCACCCTGCGCCCTCGGGGCGACACCTACCCAACAATGAGGTTCGCAAGGTCGGGATCACCGCCCGCTTTATTCATGAGCTGTCTACTCCATCGGCGAAATCATCCGTGCTGACTGCGTTGCGCTTGCTCGGCCTCCTCGACGTACTGCACGAGTACGACTGCGGGGGCCTCGGTCGCGACGCCTTGTCAGCACGGCGCCTTCGCCGCTTCGTAACGAAATCCCATGGATAATGCGGGCTAAAGAAAGCAGGATGAGTGGGTCAAACCCCCGGACAGCGCGGGGGCCAGTGCCGCCGGGGACATGAATCACGCCCGCCCGGCCCGTGGCGATTCTCCTGGGAAGTCTGAGGAGCAGCAGCCTGGACGTAGCGAGCGACCTCAGACCGCCGAGCGGCCATTGCCGTGATGACGGGTTGCCCTGCCCCTTTTTGTGTCGGCCCTCCGGGCCTGTCAGCGGGAGACAGGGTCACCCGGCCCTTACGGACCGGGCTACTCGACTGTCGGCCCTTCGGGCCTTTGGCAAGGTCGGTTGCGTTCACGTCTTGAGGCGCCGAAGGCGCCACTCATATTCAGCCCAGCGCAACGCGCTGGGTCTTTTCAGCGAAGCTCGGTAGCTCTGAAAGAGCGATTCATGGCTACACCACTAGGGTTTCGCTAATCTTTAAAGTTGGGTCAAGTTGCGCACATGGTAACAGATAACGCCATTTGACAACGAGGGTTGGAGCGGAGGCCCCCACCGGGCCTGCCCCGGTGGAAGCCCGGTTTGGCAACTAGAAGACGGGAGAACCTCCCACTTTGCCCCCCACCGGGCCTGCCCCGGTGGAAGCCCGGTTTGACAACTAGCCGGCGGATGGTGGAGCCAGAGCTCCCCACCGGCCCTGCGC
>JBHHYX010000303.1:0-6746 GCA_046757765.1 Acidobacteriota bacterium
CGACGGAGCGCAACGCAGTAGACATGGCCATATCCGGGTCCGCAGTAGATTGGGTGTGAGAAATGCGGGTTAGAGATCGTCTCAGTAAGATTTACGGTCCGCCCGCCGCAAAAAAGGAGCTTCGGTCACGGCTGGAGAAACTCACCCACCCCCCAAAGAGCCCTTCGCTTGACCACTTGCTGGGTGGGACATGGAAGAATCGGCCGGGAGGTCGCCTGCTTTCAGTCGAGCGTACTTTTCCTCTCGATTACACGCATGGAACCCTCCCGCTGGGAGAGATCTACTCCGTCCCTTCGGCCTGGATTCAGCTACTGGCCGGTAGCGGAGATTTCAGCAACTTCCAGCCCCAGAGAACCCTTTTTCTGGACACGGAAACGACCGGGCTGGCCGGCGGCGCAGGCACCTGCGTCTTCCTGGTCGGTCTGGGTTTCTTCCATCGCAGTCAGTTTCGGATTCGCCAGCTCTTTCTTCCCGACTATGGGTGCGAGAAAGCTTTCCTGGAGGAACTGTCCGATCTGATACAAAGGGGGGACCGTTTCCGCTATCTCGTTTCCTTCAACGGCAAGAGCTACGACTTGAACCTGCTGCAGAATCGCTTCGTCATGCAGCGTCTGGAGCCGCCCTTTCAGAGCTTCAGCCATCTCGACCTGCTTCATCCCAGCCGCCTTCTCTGGCGCAGCCGTTTTCGAGACTGTGCCCTTCAGACCTTGGAGCGGCAACTGCTGAGGTTGGACAGATCAGGAGACATTCCGTCGGCGCTGATTCCCGGAATCTACTTCAACTACCTCCACTCCGGGCAGTTCCACTCTTTTTCCCGAGTCTTTCAGCACAACCGGATGGACTTGTTGACCCTGGTGAGTCTGGTGGTCCTGGCCAGCAGACTGATTGAGGAGCCCGACAGCGCCTTCCATGTGGATGCACTCTCCGCCGCCCATCTCCATCAGTTGAGAGGAAATTTTCAGAAGGCCGCTCAACTACTGGAAGCGGCTTGGGGCAAGATGACGATCCAGTCTGAAGAATGGCAGCAGGTTTCACTCCGCCTGGCCCTGCTGAACAAAAAGTTGGGAAGGACAGACCAGGCTCTCAGGTTGTTTCAACAGCTGATGACATCACTTCCCGAGCCCCCCCTCACGGTTTTTCAGGAAGCCGCCAAGATCCTGGAGCATGAGAGGCGGCATTTCGAGGCCGCCCTGGCTGTGGTGGACAGGGGACTCGCCCTTTACCCCTCGCCCGACCTCAGACACAGGAGATTTCGTCTGGAGTGCCGCCTGCAGGGCCGGCGCTGGTATTGAGTTTGCGCCGGGCTATTGCGGCGCCAAGTCACTGAACCACGAACGTAAGTAAGTGGCCATCCGGTTTGGGCCGAGCGCTTGACGTTCCGGTCCAGTTGACAGTGCCGCCTGAAGTTTTGTCCCCCGGCTGTTGGGTTGCCGGACTCTGACAACGGGGCAAGGGGGGCGGGGCAAGGAGCCACACACCGTCGATGCAGAGCACCTGAGAGCAGAATTCTCAGAATTCGGCTGAGAGCAGCCAATTCGGGAATTTCGAAGCTAGCCCGGATTTCTCACGCCCAATCTACTACGGCGGCGGATATGCCCGCGTTGACTGCGTTGCGCTCCGTCGGGCTCCTCGACGTACTGTCCAGTGCGACTGCGGGGCCCTCGGTCGCGACGCCTTGTCTCCACGCGCATCTCCACCGCCTCGCTACGATCGAGTGTGAGAAATCCGGGCTAGGCGTCCACCAGGCCTCGGCCCTTCTCGGACCGGGGGAAACTTCTCGCATGCCAGGATGATTCAAAGGGCAGTTCGAACCCGCCCTTGCGCACTTCGCCGAGGCTGCGGAGCGTGGTGTCAAAAACGGGGGTCCGCGGGCCGATGACTGCCGAGTCCACCAGTTGCTGGAATCGAAGACAGGGTGAGGACTGGATCACGCTCTCCCCGTCGCGGTAAAAAATCAGGCTCCTGTCCAGGGCATTGAGGTGGTGGACATCCCGGAAATACTTGAAAGGACGGACGCTGCTGTCGATGGAACAGCCGGAAATTCCATTTGCGGAAAAGGCGGCTATCATTACAAAACGATCGAACACGACGGTGAAAGCGGCGGTCACGGGCATTTCATGCGATACCCAGCCCCTCACGAGTTCTTCCAAGGTGTGACCAATCAGGGTCTTGTCACTCTTTTTCAACGGCTCCTGAAACCCATAGATCCAGAGCTGCGCATCGTCGGGTAGTGGGGAAAATCCTTTCAAATCCATCGGAACTCCTCTATTTTCTTCACCTGAAATGAGCGACGGGCCAAGCTGAGCGGCATATCAGTAGCGCGGACAAGATCGTGTCGGGGACCCAGGAGCATTATACCCGAGTCGCCCCGACCGTGAGGGAGGCAATATCATAGCTCAAACTCGCCGTACCCCTCCCGTCGTGACTCTCCCGGCTCCGTTTTCGTTGTCTCTTCGCACCTTCTGTCAGCCTTGTCCCGCATTTCTCACGCCCGATCTACTGCGGAACCGGAATCATCCGCACTGACTGCGTCGCCCGCCCTCGGCCTCCTCGACGTAGTGCATGACTACGGCTGCGGGGGCCTCGGCCGTAACGCCTTGTCAGCGCGGCGCTTCCGGCTCCTCGCTACGACCGTGTGTGAGAAATCCGGGTTATGAGGTTGCTCCCTACAATTTGTTTTGGGATTTGCTGCTTGCAGCTTGAGATTTGAAACTCGGGCTGGTGACCCAGAGTATGGCAGAATGGTGGCAACCGAGTGGGCGGATGGGGTTGATTTTCAATGGGAGGAGCGTGTGAGCAGGAACTTCAAACAGATTGAGACCAAGGCGATCCATGCCGGTGAACCGGAGCCCCGGATTGAAGGGGCCATCGGCATGCCCATTTTTCAATCCTCTACCTTTCAATACTCGGGGGAGTCCAACTACCATGATATCCGCTATATTCGCCTCAACAACACTCCCAACCACCAGGTACTGCACAAAAAACTGGCGGCCCTGGAAAATGGCGAAGCCGCCCTGGTGGCTTCAAGTGGAATGGCCGCCATCACGACGACGCTTCTGACCCTGCTCTCCTGCGGGGACCACCTCTTGGCCCAGCAAGGGTTGTATGGAGGGACGCATGAGTTTGTCACCAAGACTCTTGCCCGCTTTGGGATCGGCTACGACCTGATCAACGGAAATTCTCCCGAGGACTGGCAGGCTCAGCTCAAACCTACCACCAAAATGATCTACGTCGAATCGATCAGCAACCCTCTGATGGAGGTGCCGGCTCTGGAGTCGATTGTGGATTTTGCCCATCAACACGGTCTGATCGCGGTGATCGACAACACCTTCACCAGCCCGGTCAACTTTCGGCCTCTGGAGCGAGGATTCGATCTTTCCCTGCACAGCGCCACCAAATACTTGAACGGCCATTCGGACATTGTGGCGGGCGCGGCCATCGGCTCTGAGGAGTGGATCAACAGGATCACGCATCAGCTGGATCATCTGGGAGGATCCCTCGACCCTCATGCCTGTTTTCTTCTTCACCGCGGCCTCAAGACGCTCCCGCTGCGGGTGAAGTTCCAGAACGAGAGCGCTCTCGAGATCGCCCGTTTCCTGGAAGGCCATCCCGCCGTGGCCCAGGTCCACTATGCCGGGTTGGAGAGTCATCCCCAACATCAACGGGCTGACCGATTGTTTTCAGGCAACGGGGGAATGATGAGCTTCGAGCTGAAAGGTGGCGTGGAGGCGGCAAAGCGGTTCATGGACCACCTGACCCTTCCCTTGGTCGCGCCCAGCCTGGGAGGGGTCGAGACCCTGATCACCCGACCGGCCACCACTTCCCACTCCGGAATGTCCCCTGAGGAACGCCAGCGGTTGGGCATCTCGGACGCCCTCATTCGTTTATCGGTGGGCATTGAAGCGACGGAAGATCTGGTGGCGGACTTCGGCGACGCGTTCTCCCAAGTGAGCGATTGAGGAGGCGAGCAAGACCGAGTGATGCGACGGTTACGATACCTCATGTGGCTGGGATTTCTTTGCGGCTGTTTCTTGTCTTGTGGTGCCGCCTACGCCGCTGAAGTTGAGCTGGCTCGGGTCGCTTCGGGCTTGATCAATCCCGTTTTTGTCATCCACAGCGGCGATGGGACAGGACGGCTTTTCGTCCTCGAGCAGCCGGGAACCATTCGAATCCTGGCCTCGGGGACACTGCTCGAAACCCCCTTTCTGGACATCCGTTCGATCGTCACCAACGGCGGTGAAAGAGGGCTCCTGGGCCTGGCTTTTCATCCCGACTTCGCCGACAATCGGAGATTCTTTGTCAACTATACGAGGACCGAAGGGGGACAGGGTCAGACCGTGATCGCGGAATACCGCGCCTCAGCCTCCAACCCCAACCTCGCGCAAGACGAGGGAACGGTCGTCTTGACCTTCGACCAGCCCTTCACCAATCACAACGGGGGGGCGCTCGCCTTTGGTTCCGACGGCTTCTTGTACATCGCCACGGGTGACGGCGGGTCGGGTGGCGATCCATTTGGAAACGGGCAGAGTCTGGACACCCTGCTGGGAAAGATTCTTCGCATTGACGTTGACGCAGGCGCACCCTTCGCCATTCCACCCGATAATCCGTTTGCCGGCGACCCCGAGGCCAGAGACGAAATCTGGGCCTTCGGGCTGCGCAATCCCTGGCGCTTTTCCTTCGACCGTTCCACGGGACGACTGTTCGCCGGGGACGTGGGGCAGGAGACCTGGGAAGAGATCGACCTCATTTCCCAAGGGGGCAACTATGGCTGGAATGTGATGGAGGGCCCACAATGCTTCCCGCCCCCGACTTCGATCTGCGACATGAACGGGCTGACCCTCCCCATCACCGAGTACACTCATCCTCCCGGAGGCGCGTCGGTGACGGGAGGATACGTCTATCGGGGACCCCAACAGACTGCCTTGCGGGGCGACTATATCTTCGGCGACTTTCTGACCGGCCAGGTTTGGGCGTTGCACGAGGAAAGTTCCGGCTCTTTCCAGAGAAATCTGCTGCTGGACACCAATCTGGCCATCAGCTCCTTTGGTGAAGACGAAGAGGGGGAGCTTTACCTGGTTCACTACTTCGGCTCGATCTGGGTCTTCCTGTTCCAGCAGGAGGAAGCACTGGCGGATCTCTCTGTGTCAAAAGTCGGGACGCCCGACCCGGTCGCGGTCGGGGCACAGCTGACTTACCAGATTGAAGTCGTCAATCACGGGCCGGGGCCGGCGACGGATGTTGTGCTGACCGATAACCTGCCCGACCGAGCGAGCTTCCTCTCAGCCGAATCCGATCGAGGGTCGTGCCAGGAACTCGATGTGGCGGTGATCTGTACGCTGGGGGACCTGGAAGAAGATGGACGCACAAGTATCGTCGTTGTGATGGCACCTGAAAAGCCGGGCATCCTGGTCAACAGCGTGACTGTCGCAGCTAACGAGGCCGATCCCGTACTCGACAACAACTCGGCGATCGAGGAAACAACGGTGGAGGGCGTTCCCGACCTGGCGATTACCAAGACGCATTCGGGGACCTTTCTTGTCGGAACCCATGCCAGCTCCATTCTGACTGTGTCCAACCTGGGATCTGCCCCAACCGCCGGGCCCATCACCGTCACAGACGAAGGCGCGCCCGGACTTCACTTCCTGTCTGCCACAGGAGAAAGCTGGCTGTGCTCGGAAAGCCAGGGCACGGTGACCTGTACCCGGGTGGAAACACTGGGGGCGGGAGCGACCAGCACGCTTATCCTCACCTTTCTCGTCGGTCCCGACGCCCTGCCCGACACCACCAATCAGGCCAGTGTCTCCCTCGCGAACGATGTCAACCTTCTCAATAACAGTGACGCTGACACGGCCCAGGTCCTCTTGCTTTCGAGTACCAGTACCACCTACGCCCAACTGGCTCTGGGCGGGGGGTTCGAGTGTATCCTCCTTGTAACCAACAAAACCAACTCCCGCTGGGAAGGGACAGTCCGGTTGCGGCAGGGAAATGATGGTGAGTGGAATACACCCTGGGCGGTCAATGGCGCCGACGCGTCCGGAGACACTGAGTTCCACCTCCCGATCGAAGCCAAAGCGACTCGAAAGTTCGTGCTTTCGGGCGATGATCAAGCGCGGGCTGGCTATCTTCAGCTCTTACCGGGCGATGGGTTTTCGAGTCAGGATGTCACCAGTGTCCTCTTTTACAACTTGTCGGACGGCCAGCGGCTTCTGGAGTCGACGGGGACGGTCGCCAACCCTCCGGCAACCGGCTTCCTTTTCCCAGTGGAAAAGACGACCACAGTGAACACGGGTTTGGCCTATGCCCCTTTCCTGGTGACGACCTCCTTCAAGATCAGATTGATTCTGTACGACGGGGCAGGCGCGGTCGTGGCTGAAGAAGAGAGGCCCAACCTGGGCCACTTCGCCGGGTTCTTTAGCGAGATTTTCGACCCCATTCCCAACGGTTTCGTGGGGGCCTTGCAGGTGGCCTCCGAGCAGGGCCTCTTCCTGACGGTTCTCAGACTGGAGTTGACAGAGGATGGATTTCAACTCACCAATATCGCGCCAGACCGAATCCCCTAGACCGCACCAGAAAACGGCGGGCTGACACCCACCGCTCGCCCGGAAAGGGTGTCAGCGCCGGCAACCGGCCCGGCGGGGGTGAGTAGGGACTCCCGTTCTGTTGGGGACGGAGCGTTTTTCGTTTCGATCTTGGGCTAGCCCGGATTATGCACCAGGTTTCGTCGCGAGGCGTCGGAAGCGCCGCGC
>JBHHYX010000304.1:0-6735 GCA_046757765.1 Acidobacteriota bacterium
CATCTTCACACCATCTTCGGCCGCTCCTCAATCGCGAAATCCTCAACGTAGACCCGGCTACGCCTGCGGTTTCGCTCAATCGTTCGCGGCCAAATCTGGTGCAAATCTGAGCGCCAACTCTGCCAATCTATTCTTGCGCAAACCCTGAGAGCAAGACTCTCAGAATTCGGCGGCAAGCAGGTAGCCTAGGCCATTTACGGGCTCGGCTCTCGGACCGTCTGGTATTGGCGAAGGGCCGGCGGTTCCAGCGTCTGGAGAGCGCCGCCGGACCATCGAATTTGAATGCTCTCCACCTTCTCACCTTTGGAAAGGCCGACCACAAGCCGGGGATCGTGGGCCGCCTGGTAGCTCCCTCCGCCGTGACGTTGACGCATGAGCTTCCTTCGATTGGTTGTCACCGTGACAACCGCCCCGACGCCGTCCCGGTTGCCCTTCACCCCCACCAGTCGCAAGCCGAACCAGGTGTTGCGGTTCCCTCCGTCGTTGCGCAACAGAACGGGAGGCTCTCCATTGTTGACGAACAGCAAGTCGCTGTCTCCATCATTGTCATAGTCCCCGGCGGCCAGGGCGCGCCCCACCATCTTTCTCTTCCAGATTTCTCCACTTCGCGAACCTGCATTCACGAATACCCCTCTCCTGTTCTCGAGCAGAAGGGGCGGTTCCCGGTAGTGGATCTCCGACTTATAGTGATCGATGTTGTCGATAACATGCCCGTTGAGAACCACCAGATCGAGATCACCGTCAAGGTCGTAGTCCACAAACTTGACACCGAATCCGCTGTAGGGGAGCGATACTTGGCCCAGTCCCCTGGAAAGGGTCACGTCATTGAACAACTCTTCCCCCTGGTTGGCGTAGAGGTTGTTCATCTCGTAGTCGATGTTGGTAACGATCAAGTCAGCTCTGCCGTCCTCGTCAAAATCTCCCAAGTCGGTTCCCATACCGGACTCGGGTTTGACGGTGACGCCATAGGCCACCTCCGCCACCAGGCCGGCCTCCTCAAATCGATGGCCGCCCCTGTTCAGGTAGAGATAATTCGCCACCGCGTCATTAGCCACATAGATGTCCGGCAGGAAGTCTCCGTTGAGATCTCCGGTCACCACTCCCAAAGCCTTCCCGGCAATGTTGACCCCAGCCTTCTTGGTCACATCCGTGAAGGTGCCGTCGCCGTTGTTCAAAAAGAGGACACTGGGAATGGCGGGAAAATAATCTGGGTGACAATAGGATCGATAGCCTTGACGCTGGTCACCGCAATAGACGTTCTTGTCGTAGTTCCAATCCAGATAGACGCAAACAAAGAGGTCCAGATCCCCGTCGTTGTCCAAGTCGAAGAAAGCGGCACTGGAGGACCATTGGTTCACTGCCACCCGCGCCCCGGCGGTGACATCTTCAAAGGTTCCGTCTCGCCGGTTATGATAAAGAATGTTGCGGCCAAACGAGGTCACGTAGATATCGGCCCACCCGTCATTGTCATAGTCTCCTACCGCCACACCCATGCCGTAGCCTCTACCGGCGACGCCCGCCTCATGGGTGACATCCGAAAACGTGCCGTCCCCGTTGTTGTGGTAAAGCGCATTAGAAGTCAAAGAGGAGATTGAAGACTTGGCGTGAAAACCACTGTTGACCAGGTAAATGTCCATCCAGCCGTCGTTGTCATAATCCAGGAAAGCCCCTCCGCCGCCCATGGTTTCGATCAGGAACTTCTTTGGGGTGGCTCCGTTGGTGTGCACCCAATGGATTCCCGCCGCCGCTGTCTGGTCTGAAAAGAGAACCTGCGCTCCCAGGCTGGAAAAGGCGGGGGAAAAAGAGAACAAAAGAAATGAAAGCAGGCTGCTCGGCCGGCCCATTGCGCACATTCTAAACGTAACCAAAAACACTGGAAATCTTGATCCCATAGGTTGAGCGATTCTGGCGCCAAGTCACTGAACCACGAACGTGAGTGAGTGGCCATCCGGATTGGGCCGGGCGCTGACGCTTCGGTTCAGTTTACAGTGCTGCGTGAAACTTTGTCCTTCGGCTCCTGCCAGTTGCCAGGCTTTGACAAAAGGCAAGGGGGCGCACATCGTCAATGGAACATATCTGAGATCAAAATTCTCAGAATTCGGCGGCAAGCAGCAAGCACCCCATTCCGGAAACACGGCAAGGCTTGTTGGGGCGAGACGGATGTTTACCGCCCTGGAGCAGACAGTTCATGAATCAGGCAGGCCGCCGGTGGACAAGAGCAGGTCGACTAGTATCATCGAAGCAGGAAGCGTACCATAGATTGGGGAGGAAAGGCTTCGGGTCAGCCCGACCTGCCTGGCGTGATTGACAACGAGAGACGGGGAAGATGGAAGACTTTCGACCCCCCCTCCGACACGGTATTCTGAACGGCTTGGGAGCGGACGTTCTGAAGCGCTCGAGGGGGCCTGCACGAGGGCGTAAACAGCGACCAGACTGGAACGGCGCTGGCCGCGTTGCGACCGGAACTCCGCACCCATCGTGGTAAGTGAACTTGACTGACATCCAGCCTGATCCTTTTATGACAGACCAAATTGAGATCATCTTGAACGGAACGAAGCAAGCCGTTCCGATTCAGTGGACCTTGCAAGACCTTGTCACGGAGACGTCACCGCAACCGCGTGGTCCAGTAGCGCTGGAACTGAATGGTGAAATCGTCAAGCGCCGATCCTGGAGTGAGCACCGCTTGAAGTCTGGAGACGAGATTGAACTGGTCCACTTTGTGGGCGGAGGAGAGACGTAACATGTCTGACCGATTAGTCATTGGAGGTCGCGAGTTTGGCTCCCGCCTCATCCTGGGGACCGGGAAATACTCCAGTTTTGAAGTGATGCAGCAGGCCCTCGAGGCGAGCGGGGCGGATCTCGTGACGGTAGCGGTTCGCCGCATCAACCTGACCGACAAGACGCGAGAATCACTGCTCGACTATATTGATCCTCATCGTTTCACGCTCCTGCCCAACACAGCCGGTTGCTACACGGCCCGGGACGCGATCCGCTACGCCCGGCTGGCGCGTGAAGCAGGAATGTCCGACTTCGTGAAGCTGGAGGTAATTGGCGACGAACGGACACTGTATCCCGACAACGCGGCTCTGCTGGAAGCCACCCGCATCCTTGTCCAGGACGGCTTCACAGTGCTTCCCTACACCAACGATGATCCCGTCGTGTGCACGCGGCTGGAGGAGGCGGGGGCGGCGGCAGTCATGCCCCTGGGGGCTCCCATCGGTTCAGGATTGGGGATCCAGAACCCGAATAATATTCGAATTATCCGCGAGATGATCTCCGTTCCGATCATCGTCGATGCCGGAGTGGGGACAGCTTCCGATGCCAGCATCGCCATGGAACTGGGGGCTGATGGAGTCTTGATGAATACGGGAATCGCTGGAGCCAGGGACCCGGTGAAGATGGCTGAGGCCATGAAGCGGGCCGTCCAGGCCGGCCGCCTGGCTTACCAGGCCGGCCGGATTCAAAAGAAGAGGTACGCCACGGCAAGCAGCCCCCTGGAAGGGATGCTGACTTGACGCCTCGGCCCGCCGGAAACAGAAGCGCTCCCGCCCACTCTGAAAGGCGGGAAACCAGAAGGGAAATACAACTTGGCGGTGTGAGATGAAGACCGTTCATGTCAGACTCGGGCAGCGAAGTTACGACATCCTGATCGCACCTCACCTGTTGCAAAGGGCTGCCGAGATCTTGAAGGAGCATGCTGTCCAGAAACGCATCTTTCTCATTGCCAACAAGAATGTCTTCAGGCTGCATGGCAAGCCGCTGGTCGACACACTCGCCGCCAATGGCTTCGATGTCACCGAAATCTTTATCCCCGACGGGGAGCAGTTCAAGACGCTTCACACCCTGGAAACGATCTATACCTATCTGATCGCCCAGAGGGCGGACAGGCTCTCGACAATTGCCGCCCTGGGGGGGGGAGTCACCGGGGACATCGCCGGTTTCGTGGCCGCGACCTTTCTCAGGGGCATCTCCTATGTTCAGATTCCCACCACCCTGCTGGCCCAGGTGGACAGCTCCGTCGGCGGCAAGACCGGCGTCAATCATCCCAATGGCAAGAACATGATCGGTGTCTTCCATCAACCCAGTCTGGTCTGCATTGACACCGGCACCCTCTCCACCTTGCCGGACCGGGAGTACCGCTCCGGCTTGTATGAGGTGCTCAAGTACGGGCTGATTTACGATCGAGAGTTCTTTGAATACCTGGAGACCCACATTCGAGAGGTTCGGAATCGTGCTCCGGAGGTCCTGGAGAGGGTGATCGGGCGCTGCTGTGAAATCAAGGCGGAAATCACTTCCCTGGACGAGCGGGAAAGGGATCTGCGACGAATTTTGAATTTCGGCCACACCTATGGCCATGCCCTGGAAGTGGTGTCGGGCTTTCAAGGGATCACCCATGGCGAAGCCGTTGCCTACGGAATGATCGCGGCCACTCAACTCTCACACGATTTGGGCTATCTGGCCGAGGACGACTGCCGGCGGGTTTTGAGTTTGATTGGCAAAGTGGGGGACTTGCCGCCCGTAGAACACGCCTCCATCGAAGATCTGATCGAAGCCATGGATCGGGACAAGAAGCGATTGGAAGATCGCAAGTTCTTTGTGTTGCTGAGGCAGATCGGAAAAACGGACGTCCGGGGTGATGTGGACGATCGCCGCGTCCGCGAAGCCTGGAAGAAAATGGTTCTCCTGCCCCAGGCGTGAGTCCCGGACCATGGTCGAGAGAGAGTCCCGAAAAATTCAAGAAATGTTCGGGGCAATCGCCCATCGCTACGACTTCCTCAATCACCTTCTCTCCCTTTCAACCGATCGTTATTGGAGACGCCATGCCCGCCAGACACTCGCACCCTTTCTCTCTCAGGAATCCGTCGTACTGGATCTCTGCACCGGAACAGGGGACCTGGCTCTGGAGATCTCCACCACCAAAGCGCGGGTGATCGGCTGCGATTTCTGCCATCCCATGCTGCTGCGGGGAGCTGGCAAAGTGAGGCAACGAAAGCTGGCGAACCCGGTTCGTTTTGTGGAAGGTGATGCGCTGCAACTGCCCTTTCCATCCCGATGCTTCGACGCGGTCGCGATCGCTTTCGGACTGAGGAATCTGGAGGATTACCGTCGGGGCCTGGCGGAGATCCATCGAGTGATTGGCGACACGGGCGTGCTGGCCATCCTGGAATTCACGCTGCCGAAACTGCCTCTTTTCCGCCAGGTTTACCGATTCTACTTCACCCGGATCCTACCCCGAGTCGGCCGGCTGATTTCCGGCACGGAGGGGCCCTATTCCTATCTGCCGGAGTCGGTTCGAACCTTTCCGGCCCCGCTCCAGCTGGACCGGATGCTTCTCGAAGCCGGCTTTTCACAGGTCTCACACCGGCGATTGACCGGAGGCGTTGTCACGCTGCATCTGGGGCGAAAAGGACTCGAACCTGTTGTCGGTGGCGACAATAGCCGCGTACGTTATTAGCGATCCCGGCCAAAAACGCAAATAATGGGTAGAGGAGTCGGTATGCACCGCAAATCGCGTTCCGCATGTCCGGTCGCCCAAGTTCTGGAGGACCCACGGCGCATTCTCTCTGCTTATCGTGACAGTTTCTTGCGGGTCAAAGGTACGGTCAAGTCTTTCCTGAAACGTATCGCCCGGGCCCCGCTGAGACTCAGCCTCTGTCCTTCTCGTCCCATGGAAACGACGTAATCTGGGTTTGAAAGGAACAGGATAAGGGAACTAGCAATGAATCCCATCCACGGTTTTTCTTTCCACTCTGGTGGTGACGAGAGTATTTGGAAAGTGTAAGTGCGTCCTGTTGTCGAAGATGGTTTGTTTGCCAGGGCACATTGACCAGGTTTGAGCCAGCCCCCGTTCTTGCCGGCGGGAATGCCCGTCGTCTTAAAAGAGACGTCGATGATCGTCCCGTTGATGCTGAGATCCATGGGCCCTCGGCACCACCACATATCCTTCTTAGCCTGAGCCGTTGTCGAGATGACTAGTGGTGGTGAGGTCCGATGTAGCCCCCCGGGACATAGGTAACCTCCGCTACCCTGAGTTTATACTTGCCGTTGAGTTCTTGAAGGTGTCGCCCAACGAGATGCTCCAGCATGACCTTGGATTGCTTGCCGTGCGTTTCGACTTTACTGGGCTCTTGGCCTGTGGCCCTGACGGAAGCGAGAGAGAGGACCAAGACAAAAAAAAAGGCTGTCTTCATGACTGTTCCTCCTGCAGCGGCTAACAAAGGGGTGCCTAACGCCCGGAATCAGCCGCCGCTGAAAGCGGTCGGCTGCATCCCTTGTTAGGGGCCAATGCTCAGTTCCAGTGCTTCAGCCGTGGCCACATCTCCGGCAGGGGAGAGAGCAAACCGCGGCAGATGAAGATAGGCCGATTTTCCTCGGCCATCCCCCACGGGTGGAAGTGCTCGCCTGCCTGCTCTACCGAGCGGCACAGCCTCTCAAGCGACTCACGGTCCCACTGTAGCCAGATGATGGTGTCGCCGTCAAAGCCTCGCGGCCCCCAGAAATAGTGGGTCTGGTGGGCACAGATCGCCTGCGGGAGGCCGTAGGCCGTCCCGAACAGGTTTATGGCCCCCGCCTCGCCGTAGTTGCTGGCGAAGATAGCCGTCCGTGCCCGCTCCTCGGGCGCTAGCGACCAGTAGATCCTGGCAACCTCCGCCACCAGCTCCTCCCAGCCGAACTGGTCCCCGAGGCGCTGCTCGAGAGGGCCGCTATGATGGACCTCGGTCTTGGGCGGCGCGA
>JBHHYX010000305.1:0-6709 GCA_046757765.1 Acidobacteriota bacterium
CGGAGAAGATGCCGGTAGAGGAAAAGGAGAGCGCTCAGCGCCTGTGTTTGAGTCGGGACGCTGACCCTTTCCTTTACGGCCAGGTTGGACAGAAACGCGTTGATTTCAGCTTCCGCCATTTCGGCCGAACCGGAAGGGGAACCGAGAAAGTGACACTCCTCTTCCGCAGCCTTCAGCAAGGTCGTGGCCCCGGAGCTTCAACCCGCACCTTCCACATAGGAAGCCAAACGGCGGGCTCACGCCCATCGCTCGCCCGGAGGGTTAGCGGCGCATTTCTCACACCCAATCTACTACGGCGGCGAATATGCCCGCGTCTACTGCGTTGCGCTCCGTCGGGCTCCTCGACGTACTGTCCAGTGCGACTGCGGGGCCCTCGGTCGCGACGCCTTGTATCCACGCACATCTCCACCGCCTCGCTACGATCGAGTGTGAGACATCTGGGCGAGGTGGCTCCGCTGGCAGCCATCACTCACACGAAAAGAGCGCCAGAACGCGCGTCGCCGGCGTTTACAGGGTGCTCTTGCTCAGCAGACTCCGGGCCGAGGCCTCCACCGACCGATCGCCGTTGGAGAGACGGCAACCTGTGTTTCTCCCGCGTTTTGACAAACCAGGCTGCCGATGTGGATTTCCCGCCGCGGCGGTGACCCGCTGTCTACCAAGAGCTGGAGCGGGTGGCGTTCGAGAGTTTGGGAGGATGAGTGATCCGTTCCGATTTGAGACCTGAATTGACAAGGCCCGCAATTCACCCTAGTATGAATCCTTGCTTCTGGCAGCGGTTATGGACCCATTCATCGTTGCTCGGGCACTTGTCTGGACCGGACCTCGTTTCAGCACTCGATCGAAAAGGTTCGAGTGTGGAGCGGAGCAGATCGAATCCGTCCCTTGCTCGCCCTGGCCGCCATGATCTGGCCCCCGAGATCCCATCATTTGGAGGAATCAGATGAAGAAAGTCGTTGGATTGATGTTGGTTCTCTTATCGACAGGCTGGGGACCCGCGCTGCGAGCTCAGGAGCCGCCTTCGAAGACTCCGGCCTCGGAGACCAAGACTCCCGCAAGCCCGCCGCCCCAAGCCGAGCAGTCTGTGACGGAGCACAGTATAACGGTCGAAGGGAAGCCTCTCGAGTATACGGCCACGGCCGGGACCCTGATCCTGCGCAACGAAAAGGATGAACCCGTCGCCAGCATGGGCTATGTGGCCTATGCGAAGAAGGGCGTGGAGGACTTCAACCGGCGGCCCGTTACCTTTGCCTACAACGGGGGGCCCGGTTCTTCATCCATCTGGCTCCACATGGGGGCTCTGGGACCCCGAAGAGTGGCGGCGCGGGATGTGGAGCCCACACCGCCTCCACCTTACAAGCTGGTCGATAATCCGCACACCCTGCTGGACCGGAGCGACCTGGTCTTGATCGATCCGGTGGGCACCGGCCTCAGCAGGGCGGTCGGAAAGGCCAAGGATAAGGATTTCTGGGGAGTCGATCCCGACATCGAGTCGGTGAGCCGTTTCATTGCCCAGTACGTGAGTAAGAACAACCGCTGGAATTCCCCCAAGTATCTGCTGGGAGAAAGTTACGGCACCATGCGCTCGGCGGGTGTGGTGAACTATCTTCAGACCCGGGAAGGAATGGCCTTTAACGGGGTGATTCTTGTCTCCGTCTTCGTGGACGCCCGGACAGTCGTCTTTGTCCCCGGGAATGACCTGGCTCATATTCTGTTTCTGCCCACCTATGCCGCAGTGGCCTGGTTTCACAACGTGGTGCCCAACCGGCCCGAGAGCCTGGAAGCCTTTCTGGAGGATGTGCGCGCCTTTGCGGCAGGGGACTACGCCGACGCCCTGATGAAAGGGGACCGGTTGGACGAGAGCGAGCGGACCGCAGTGGTCAAGCGCCTGTCGGCCTACACGGGTCTGGACGCGGATTACCTGGACAAAGCCAACCTGCGGGTCACCGAGGGACAGTTCACCAAGGAACTTCTGCGCCGCCACCACCTGACGGTGGGGCGTCTGGATTCGCGCTTCACGGGAGTCAGCTTCAACCTGCTGGGCGAGGAAGCCAGCTACGATCCCCAAAGCGCTTCCATCAGCCCCGCTTACACCGCGGCCTTTCTGCATTACTACCACAACGAACTGAGATTTGGCCGAGGCAAGACCTACACCGTTTCCAACAGAAAGCTCTTCACTCACTGGGAGTTCAAACATCAGGCACCGGGGACGCGCTTTCCCATTTCCTCCCTCCCCAACACGGGACCCGATCTGGCCCGCGCCATGGGCTACAATCCGGGCTTGCAGGTTCTGGTGTTGAACGGCTACTTCGATCTGGCTACCCCATTCTTCGCGACGGAATACACGATGGATCATCTGGGGCTGGAGGAATCATTGCGGTCGAACATCCACATGAAGTACTACCCGGCGGGCCACATGATGTACTTGCAGGAGTCCTCCCTGGCCCAGATGAAAAAGGATGTCTCTCATTTCATTGAAGCCACGCTGCACCCGTAGCGACGGGCCTGGCCCCGGGGAGAGAACGGAAGAAGCGCTTGGGCAAGTACCAACGACTGATTATTGTGGGGATAGGCGTGGCGGGAGCCCTGGTTTGCTTTCCCGCCTCCAGCCAGGCGTATGTGGGGCCCGGCGCCGGAATCGCTTTTGTCTCCTCCTTCTTCATCGTGCTCACCACCTTCTTTCTGGCCTTCCTGACGCTTTTGACCTGGCCCTTCCGCTGGGTCTTCCAGACTCTTCGCGGTCGCCGGGCATTGCGCAAAAGCCGGGTACGAAAGGTAGTGGTGGTGGGCCTCGACGGCCAGGATCCCGAACTGACCGAAAGGTTCATGCGGGAAGGCTTGCTGCCCAACTTCTCCCGGCTGGCTCGAGAGGGCTGCTACCGGCGACTGGGCACCACACTGCCGGCCGAGTCTCCCGTGGCCTGGTCATCCTTTCAGACCGGATGCAATCCGGGACGTCACCGGGTGTTCGACTTTCTCACCCCCAATCGAAAGAGCTATCTCCCGGAACTCTGTTCCGCCAAGGTGGAACCCCCCTCCAAGTATTTGAATTTGGGCCGATTTCGAATCCCGATGGGCAAGCCGGCCATCCGGTTCGGGCGCAAGAGCCGCTCTTTCTGGACCGAGTTGGGGAATCATGGCGTCTTCAGCACCATTCTGAGAGTTCCCATTACCTTTCCACCCGAGAAGTTCAGGGGCCTCATGCTGGCTGCCATGTCGGTACCGGATCTGAGAGGGACCCAGGGCACCTTCAGCTATTACAGCAGTGACCCCAGCGACGGGAGCAGGTTCACCGGAGGTCTTCAGATTCCTGTGCGGGTTGAGAATAACGTGGTGAACTCGGTGATCACCGGACCGGAGAACCCTCTGCTTCGCCAGCCCGAGGAGATGCGCCTTCCTTTTGCAGTGCATTTGAACGGCGGGAATGGGAGTTGCCTGCTGCGACTGGACGGTGAAGAGTTCTCTTTGCCCCTGGAGGACTACACCCCCTGGATTCCCATTCGTTTCAAGCCGGGTCTGGGGATGAAGATTCACGGCATGGTCCGCTTTTACCTGAAGCAAGCGGCGCCACACCTCAAGCTTTACATGAGCCCCATCAACATTGATCCCGAGAAACCGGCGCTGCCGATCTCCCATCCCCTGACCTACTCCATCTACCTCTCCAAGACCCAGGGCAGGTTCTGCACGCTGGGACTGGCCGAGGACACCTGGGCGCTCAATGAGAGGGTGCTGGATGAAAAAGCGTTCCTGGAGCAGACTTACCTCGTCCACAAAGAGCGTGAACGCATGTTTTTTGACGCCCTCAACAAGACCTCACGCGGCGCCGTGGTCTGCGTCTTTGACATCACCGACCGGCTGCAGCACATGTTCTTTCGCTACCTGGACCCGGATCACCCCGCCAACCAGGGCAAGGATGTCAGCCAACACCGAGATGCCATCCGGGATCTGTACCGGAACATGGATCAACTGGTGGGTCGAGTTCTGGACTCGACCAGCGACGACACCGCCCTTTTTGTGATGTCGGATCACGGCTTCAAGCCGTTCAAGTGGGGCGTCAATCTCAACACCTGGCTGCACCAGAACGGATTTCTGGCAGTCAAGGAGAGGCCCACGGGCGGGGAATGGTTCCAGGACATCGACTGGAGCCGGACGAGGGCCTATGCCGTCGGATTCGGCGGGATCTACATCAACCTGGAAGGTCGGGAATCCGGTGGGATTGTCACGACCGGCGCCGAGCAGCAGGCTTTGAAGGATGAAATCGCTTCTGGCTTGCGGAAGCTTGAGGACCCAGGACGGGGCAGTCGGCCTGTCGGCGAGGTCTACGACACCCGCCGCGCTTACGCCGGGCCTTACGCCGAGGACGGCCCCGACTTGATCGTCGGTTTCAAGCCGGGATACCGGGTTTCCTGGACCTGCGCCACAGGGGCGGTCACCGAGGAGGTGTTCGAGGACAACCTCAAGAGCTGGAGTGGAGACCACTGCATGAATCCACCCGACGTTCCGGGTATTCTTTTCTGCAACCGGGCCTTCGAGGAGGAGAAACCCAACATCATTGATCTGGGCCCCACCATACTCGATCTCTTCGGGGTGGCTGTGCCGTCCTACTGCGACGGAAAGTCTTTGATGCCGGCCGAAGCGACCCGGCACCCCGGGAGTGCCACGGCTTGAGAGCTTCTATCACGAAGGGATTGCCCGTGCTGAAGAACTTTGATCCCCGCCAAGGCCCGAGACTGGGGTGGAAAGGCACCCTTTTTCTGCTGACCTTTCTGGCTCTACCGGCCGCGAGCTGTTCCCTTCCCTCCTCCTCCGGCGCCAAAAAAGTCGTCATTCTGGGGATTGACGGGCTCGATCCCAAACTCCTGCAGGGGTTCCTCAAGGACGGAGCCCTGCCTCACTTCGAGCAATTGATGCGCCAGGGCGACTTCCGGCCGCTTCAGACGACGATGCCTCCTCTGAGTCCGGTGGCCTGGTCGACCTTCGTCACCGGCATGGATCCCGGAGGACACGGCATCTTCGATTTCATCCGCCGGGACCCCCAAACGATGTTCCCAGAGTACGCCATGAACCGGACCGTTCAATCCGACTGGAACCTCGATTTGGGTTCGTGGGTGATCCCGCTTTCGGGGGGGCGGGTGGAACAACTCCGCCAAGGCAAGACCTTCTGGCAGATCCTGGATGAATCCGGTGTTCCCACCACTGTCTTCCGCATTCCCGTGAACTTTCCCCCGGCAGCGGGAGGTCATTCCTTCTCGGGCATGGGCACACCCGACATTCTGGGGAGCCAGGGAGGGACCTTTGCCCTTTACACCGACTTTCCCCCCGCCAATGCCAGGGAGATCACGGGAGGGACCGTGTATCCGGTGGAGGTTCGAAGGGACCGCGTCCAGGCTCAGCTGCACGGTCCTCCCAACACCTTTCGGCGGGAGAGGAAACCCGGCTCACGCGACCAATGGCTCACGCCCAAGCTTTCAACAAACTTTGAGGTCTTCCTGGACCCCGATCAGCCGGTGGCGAAACTGGTGGTTGAGGATACCCGCTTCATCCTTCAGGAGGGCGAGTGGAGCGACTGGGTCAGGATCGACTTTGAGGCGCTCCCCTACCTGGCCAGCATCAGCGCCACCTGCCGCTTCTATCTTCAGCAGGTTCGCCCTCACTTTCGACTCTACGTCAGTCCACTTCAGATCAATCCCGCGGACCCGGTGATGCCTATCTCCTGGCCCGAGAGCTGGGCCCCAGAGCTGCAACGGCACCTGGGCTACTTTTACACCCAGGAACTCCCCGAAGACACCAAAGCTTTTTCCTACGGAGTCTTCAGCGGCAGCGAGTTCTGGGACCAGTCCCAGTTTGTCTTCAGAGAACGGCGCAAGGCCCTGGACTACTTTCTGGAAAACTTCAAGGAAGGGCTGCTCTTCTTTTATTTCTCCAGCGTGGATCAAGGCTGTCACATGCTCTGGCGCTACATCGATCCCCGGCACCCGGGCTTTGTGCGTGATGAACGACTCGCTAAAGGGATCAGGACGCTCTATCAGGAAATGGATGAAGCCCTCGGGAAGATCATGGCGGCGATCGACGCAGAGACGACCCTGATTGTGATGTCCGACCATGGCTTCTCCCCTTTTTACCGGGGGATCAATCTCAACTCCTGGCTGCTGGAGCGCGGCTACGTCAGGCTCCGCGATCCCACCCAGCGAGGGCTGCAGCCTGCCTTCATGAACGTGGACTGGACAGGTACGCGGGCCTATGCGGTCGGACTCAATGGGCTTTATGTCAATCTGAGAGGCCGGGAGAAGAACGGAATTGTTTCCCCGGGAGCCGATTACCAACGCTTGCTGGATCGGTTGGAACGCGACTTGCTCGCCCTCAAGGACCCTCAAACCGGCCAGCAGGTGGTCACTTCTGTCGTGCAGTCCCGCCGCGACTTCAAAGGCGATCATCTGGAGGACGCGCCCGACATCATCGTGGGGTACAATTACGGCTACCGAAGCTCCTGGGAGAATCCCCTGGGGGAGTTTCCGAGAGAGATCTTTGTGGACAACAAAGAGGCCTGGAGCGGAGATCACAGCATCGACAGCCGGTTCGTGCCGGGAGTCCTGGTGACCAATCAGCGCATTACCCTGCCTCAACCGGCGCTGGCAGACCTGACGGCGGCTGTCCTGGATGAGTATAAGGTCGCCAAGCTCCCGGAAATGATCGGGAGGGACTGCCTCGCTCC
>JBHHYX010000306.1:0-6709 GCA_046757765.1 Acidobacteriota bacterium
GTCAACGGTCAGAGAGCGCGGTGGTCGAGCCATATGGCGTTGTCCTCCTCCGGGGCCAAGAACGGACCCTCGATAGATAACAACGTCGCTGGTCAGAAAAACGCGAACAAAGTCCTCACAAAAGGCTGAGAAAAATGCTCTGTCCCCAACCAACCCTCTGCCCCAACCAACCCCCAACCAACCGCCCTCTGCAGCGTGAACACGAGAGCCGGCGTGCCTTGAGCCGCCCGACCTTCGCATGGGTGAACGCCGGCGGAGAACGTTCCCCCGGCTTGCCTTGCCTCCTGATGTCGCCGGGAAGCGACAAGCCCTTTTCGCTACAATGGAGCCATGTCGGAAGCGAGAAGAGTGCGAGTCGGAAACGCAGGTGGATACTGGGGAGACGACCTGGGAGCGTTGCAGCGGCAACTGAGCCTGGGTGAACTGGACTATGTGACCCAGGACTTTCTGGCCGAAGTCACCATGTCGATCCTTCAAAAACAACGGGCCCGAAATCCTGAGCTGGGCTATGCCGTGGACTTCCTCGACCAGATGAGAGTCTGTCTGCCTTTGCTTGCCGAAAAGGGGACCCGTCTCATCAGCAATGCCGGGGGCATCCACCCCAGAGCTTGCGCCCTGGAGGTGGTGAAGATTGCCGAGCAGGCCGGTTTGGGCGTCAGGATCGCGGTTGTCGAGGGTGACGACCTCATGAGTCGCCTGGCCGAAATGATCTCCAGGGGGATTCGGTTCGAAAACATGGAAACCGGCCAACCCCTCTCGTCGGTCCAAGGTCGAGTCGAGAGTGCCAATGCCTACCTGGGCGCCGTCCCCGTGATGAGGGCCCTGGGGGAAGGGGCCCAGATTGTCATCACGGGAAGGGTCACCGATACGGGAATTGCGGCGGCGGCGCCCGCCTTAGAGTTCGGGTGGGACGACGAGGACTGGGACCGGCTGGCCTCGGCGGTGGTGGCGGGGCACATCCTGGAGTGTGGTGCCCAGGCCAGCGGCGGCAACCTGACCGATTGGAGGCAGGTGCCTTCGTTCCAGGAGATGGGATACCCGATCGCCGAGTTTTCTCCTGACGGAAGCTTCTCGATCACGAAGCCCGAGGGGACTGGCGGGGTTGTGAACCGAAAGACGGTATCGGCTCAGCTGGTCTACGAAATGGGCAATCCCCGCGACTACATCACTCCCGACGTGGTGGCCGATTTCTCCACCATTCAACTGGAGGACGAAGGTCCCGACCGGGTTCGAATTTCGGGGGTTCGGGGCCGCCCCCGGACTGATCAGCTCAAGGTCTCCATCGCCTATCACCACGGCTACAAGGCCCACGGCACGATGATCGTCAGCTGTCCCGGGGCGGCCGAGAAGTGCCGGTCGATGGCCGGCACTTTCTGGAAACGGCTGGCTCTGGATTTCGAGGAAACCCGCACCGAACTCGTGGGCTACAACGCCTGCCACAGGCTTCTGGCCCGTCCGGTTGACCCTCCAGAGATCCTGCTCAGGCTGGGAGTGCGCGATCCGGACGCCGGCAAGGTCAAGGAGTTTTCGAAGCTCTTCACTTCGTTGATTCTCAACACTGTGCCGGGGGTGGCCATTGTGGGCGCCCGGCCCAGGGTACAGGACGTGGTGGCTTACTGGCCTTGCCTGATACCGGCCTCCGAGATCTGCCCGCGGGTGACGATTCTGGAGACGGGGAAAACGTTTCGAGTGCCGTGGAGCCCTCTGCGGAGTAAACCGAAACCGCCTCCGCCCCAAGAGTCACCGCTTTCGAGTCCGACTGTGGCCCAGCCGGACCCGTCGCCCGGTCGGCACGTCCGGCTGGTGGAGATCTGCTATGCGCGTTCCGGCGACAAGGGAGACACGTGCAACATCGGAGTGGTGGCGCGCTCACCGGAGACTTACGACTGGCTGTGCGGGAAACTCACCTCGGAGACGGTCAAGGAGCACTTTAAGGGGATCTGTCAAGGCCGGGTGGAACGCTTCGAGGTTCCCAATCTTCTCGCTTTGAACTTTCTCCTCCATCGTTGCCTGGGGGGTGGTGGAACCGTCTCTTTGCGTATTGACCCTCAGGGAAAGACGCTGGCCGACGCTCTGCTCATGATGGAAGTTGAGATTCCGAAGAAATTGATCGATACGGGCCACTCGATGTGAGGGATCCAGCGCCGAGCGTCGAGATGTTGCCGCCATCCAAGGGAGCCTATTCGTTAAACCGCATTTCTCATGAACCGTCTACAGCGGGCGCCGGAATCCTCCATGCGGACCGCGTTGCCCGGTCTCCCCGACGAACCGTCGGGTGCGACTGCGGGCCGCCCTTTGGTCCAACAACTTGCATCCACGCGCATTGGGAGTTGAGAGTTGGAGGTTGGGAGACTCCACCGCCTCGCTACGATTGAGTATGAGGAATGCGGCTAGAACCGCGCGCGTCAGCCTGCGGCCCGCCTATCAATGACCTCGACTGAGCCTCAAACTACACAGGCGACAAGAGGAAGGTCGGCCATGGTGCGAAGGCCGGGCGCGGCGTTGATCACGAAAGGGAGGGCGTTGACGGTGATGGCCCCCGTGCCGATGTCCCCGTTGATCCCCCCGGAGATCCGGAGGTCGATATCCGGCGTTCCTTCAATCCTCACGCGGTCAAACGATTCAGGTTCGCCGATGGAGGCGCGAAACACCAGCCTGATGCTCTCTTGTCCGTCCCTGTAACCCCGTCCCGTCTGGTGAATCCCAATGACTTCGCCCGAGTCGGCAGTCAGGTTGCGGGCGGTGACTGGTTCCCTGGCCAGGACCGGCTCAATCAGATCTTCGGTCCGTTCCAGCCGGTAGCCCAACCGGTCCGCGATCATCTGCATCGACTCGGTGAGGCCCACATGCCGGAGGGTCCTTGCCGCCGCTCTTTGATTGAACTCCGCCAGGGAGAGTCCAACCCCGATCTTTTTCTGAAACGGCAGCCTCCGAAGGCTCGCATCCTGAATTCGCTCCACTGTGAGACGATGGACTTGGAGACAGACTCCCGTCATGACGAGCGGCAAGCAGTCCATCAGGAAACCGGGATTGATTCCAGTGCCGAGCACAGAGACGCCCTTCGCCGTAGCGGCCCGATCGATCTGGCCGGCGATGTCCGCTTGCCTCAGCCAGGGATAGGCCAGTTCCTCGCAAGTGGACACCAGATTCATTCCCTGTGAGATGGTGTCCATGATCTGCGGCTGAGCGGTCTTCAGGCTGGAGACAGTCGTCAACACTGCTATTTCAGCGCCCTTGCCGGCCAGGCTGGCCGGATCATCCGACACTTCCACTCCAATGGGCGGAAGACCGGCGAGATCGCCTACATCCCGGCCGACTTTTCGAACGTCCGAGTCGAGCGCTCCCACAATCCGGAAGGCTTTCTTTTGCAGCAGGTAGCGAGTAATCCTGTTGCCAATCGAACCCAGCCCAATTTGAATGACCTTGATCGTATGACTCACCGTTGTCCTCCTACTTCGTCTCGTTGAGACCTCAAGAATCCGAAAAACCGACTCAACTTGCAAGCCCGTGTGGCCTGAGGGCGCCGGACAAAAGGTTGGATTTGGGCGGTGCAAGTGGAGGAGGTCTGTGCCAAAATTCTAGTGGTCGGGCGCAACCCGGAGCGAGAAAGGAGGAGGGAGTCAGTTGGCGGACTATGATGCCATCTTTGTGGGCAGTGGAATCAGCTCATTGGTTGGCGCCGCTCTCCTGGCCAGGGCGGGCTGGGAAGTTTGTGTGTTGGAGCGCAACCCCTGGTTAGGGGGCAACATCCGGACCCAAGAGATTACGCTGCCCGGTTACCTTCACGATCTTCTGTCGGGTTGGCATCCCCTTTTCACCGGTTCGGCGGCCTATGCCGAGCTCAAGAAAGAGCTCGAGGAGCGGGGGCTGGAGTACCTGAACACGGATTATCCGACCGCCACCCTTTTTCCCGACGGCAGCTCGGCCTTCCTCTCCACCTCCCAAAAGGCCAACATCCGGGAGTTCGAGCGGCTGGCATCGGGGGACGGCGCCCATTGGACCACGGCCATGGAGTCGCTGCTGGGTAAATCGGATATTGCTTTCGGGATGCTGGGCACCGAGTTGTGGTCCCTGGATGGGCTCTCTTTGCTGCTCCGGGCACGGCGCCGCCTGGGGACAGAGGGTTCACTGATCTTCGGCGCCGAACTACTGGGCAGTTGCCGAGACTGGGTGACACAAACCTTTCAATCTCCGCGAATCCATGGTCTGCTTGCCCCTTGGGTTCTCCACACGGGCCTGGGACCGGATGCCGCGGGCTCCGGCTTCATGGCCCATGTGATTGCCGCAGCCCTTCAGCTGGGTGGCATGCCGGTTCCTCGAGGTGGGGGGGATCGGCTGGTCGAGGCCCTGGCGCGTCTGATCCGGGACCATGGCGGGCGGCTTCAAACCCGCAGCGACGTGGAGAAGATCCTGCTTCGAGATGGCCAGGCCACGGGCGTGCGGGTGCGTGGTGGGCAACTCATCAGCGCCGGCCGCGCCGTCGTCTGCTGCGTCACGCCGACCCAGCTCTATCTGCGACTGCTGGATTCCGGATCCGTCCCCTCGGACGTCCTGCGGCGGGCCCGCAACTTCCGTTATGGCCGGGCCGACATGCAGATTCATCTGGCTCTCTCCGAGCCTCCTCAGTGGCCGGGCCACGACGAACGCTTCCTCCGCACCGCCATGATCCATGTTACGCCAGGCTTGGACGGGGTTTCGAGGGCGGTGAACGAGGCCGAACGGGGCCTGCTGCCGGCTGAAGGCACGATCGTGGTGGGACAACCTATGGCAGTCGACTCCTCGCGCGGGCCTGAAGGGGCGTGGAGCCTCTGGATCCAGCTTCAGGAGCTGCCTCGCCGCCCCCGGGGCGACGCCGCCGGGGAGATTGAAACAGGCGACGGCGTGTGGTCGGAGGAACTCAAAGAACGCTACGCCGACCGCATTCTGACGCGGCTCACCCGCCACCTTCCCAATCTGCGCAAGGCACTTCTGAAACGGGTGGTCTTATCCCCGGCCGACCTGGAGGCGGCCAACATCAACCTGGTCGGCGGGGACCCTTACGCCGGGGCCTGTTCTTTGGACCAGTTCTTTCTCTGGCGACCCCTGCCCGGACTTCCCCACCATCGCACTCCCCTGGGCCGCCTTTACCAGATTGGCGCCTCCACCCATCCCGGACCCGGACTGCACGGCGCTTCCGGCTACCTGGTGGCCAAACAACTCCTGAAACGGGGGTCGCTGCGGCTTTGGAGGAGGAAGTAGGTTCATTCCTCAGGACTATCGACCCGGGAAGGTGTCCTGGGTTGTCAATACCACCCCTTCCTGGCGCAAAGGCAGGACCGCCACGGGCAAATCGGATCGGATATCCACCGAACCCGAAAAGTGGGCGCTCAGTCCGGGCACCAGCTTATCCAGGAATTGAGCGACTTTCTGACCCGGAACAAGTTTCAAACTGGCTGTTCCGACGAAGGTTCCAGAGGAGTTGAGGACCTCGATCACGACCGTTGCCTCACCCGGGTTGGTGGGCGGGTTCAAGATCGCGACTCCCGTGTTGATCGGAGGATCGACGACGGCCAGAAGAGAAGCGGCCGTCGTGAGTGGGCCGACTCGAATGTTGGCCGAGGTCGTGAGCTGGCCCGTGGAGGCGTCCACGATTCTGAAAACGACTTCAACTCCTATCTTGCCCTGCGTCGAGACCTTGGCCCAGCCGTCTATCAGTTCATTTTCCGGATCCGGACTCAAACTGCGTGCTTGAACCATCCCTTTGCCGTCCACCACGGTCTGTAGCGCCGAAGAGGCGACGGCTGGACCGGGAAACCCCTCCACACGGAGCAAATCCGCCGGTGAGCCATCACCGGAAAAGGTAGTGATCTCGAGGACGGCTGTGGTGTTGGAAAGGTTGATGAAACTGAAGTCCGTGCTGAACTGATTGCTGCCGGCGGTTCCGTGTCCGATTTGCGGAATCCAGAAAGCGTCCGGAGAAGGCGCCTCGGCCGCCTCTGTAATGGGCTTGGCGCTCCCGTCGGGGTGTCCGGCACCTAACTCGCTCGCCAGTAAGCCGAGGGCCGTGACTATTGCCGTTATCGTCAGCTTCTTCTGAATGCACCGTATCATCATCACTCCTCCAGAGAACAGGAGTACTCCAATCCCGAAGACGGCTGCCTGTGCCATCGCCAGTGACGCTGCGGCAGCGCCGATTTGCAGAGCTTCAAGGGAGCGGGCAGTAGCAAAGCAGAAGATTCCTATCCCGGCACCAGCCCTTCGGGCAGATGGGGATTGCGGGAGACGTCCTTGCCCTTCGTTGTCGCCCCGGTCTCTGGCGTCGCTTCGCCAGACCGATCCGCCACCATCAGCGAATCTACGAAACGGAGTACTGAGTCAACCATATCCTCGACCTATTTTACCGAAGGGCTCCGACTTAGTGCTCCAGTTCGCAAGTACGGTGATGTATGCGGATGGGTCTTGTGAGCCGAGGTCGCGAAGAGAGGACGAGTCGATGCCGGAGCATCGGCGAGGACGAACGACAAAGAGATCGGCCACAACCCCCATCCGCCCGCGGGGTTGCGGCCGGGCCAGTCGCTTCGGAGACTTCTCTCTCACAATGGACTCGCCAGGCGCGGCGATTTGACGCTTCACTTCCGGCCGCAACATACGTCGCCGTATTTGCGGATTGGAGTACTTAGCCCGCATTTCTCACACCCAATCTACTACGGCGGCGGATATGCCCGCGTCT
>JBHHYX010000307.1:0-6698 GCA_046757765.1 Acidobacteriota bacterium
AGCCGCCAGGGAATCGAACCCCGAACCTACTGATTAAGAGTCAGTTGCTCTGCCAATTGAGCTAGCGGCCCACACTTCTTGCCAGCGCGGAATTGATTTAGCATCATAGGGATTTGGTCCGTTTTTGTCAATTCAGGGATGAGAGTCGTGGAATGGGCGGTCGCAGCCGCAGATGGATCGAGTTTGGGCAAGGGAGAGGGCGGCAGATGAGAGGATGGGGCACGCTCCCATGGGGGCCTAATCCGCATTCCTCACAAACGATCTATTGCGGAGCCGAATGCACCCACTCTGATGACGTTACGCTCGCTCGGCCGGCTCGACCTGCTGTAGTCCGCTTGCAGTGGGCCTCCGTCGCCAGCCTTGTCAGGCGGCGCCTTCGTCTCCCTCACGACTCATAAAAGTCAGCGGGTTTGACAACTCCATGTAGTGTTTGGTTCCCTTTGGATGTCGGTCGAGACGGCTCCCTCGGGAGCAGCGGTCCAAGTTGTCAAACCCCAGAACCACCGGCACTGGGCCGGTGGGGTCGGACATCCGCTACCAAACCGTGCTAGTTGCCAAACCTCCCTACCACCGGCACAGGGCCGGTGGGGTTGGGAATCACCGGCTAGGACAGCGCTGGTTGGTCTTAGGCAACGCCTCGCCAGTCATGACACGAACTTCTGATTCGATCGAAACATCCAGTGAAGAGGCCGAGTCCAGGCAGCTCGGCACTGGCGAGGAGAACGCCGGGGCGCCTGGCTTGAGGCGGGGATTGTTTTCGTCTCCCCGGCGAGCCTGGGCCGCGGTGACCGTCTATGTCCTCTTTCTTTACACTACTCTGACGCTGACTTATGAGCTGTATATCTGGGTTTTTGATTGGCTGGGAGGAGCCTGGGTGCGCCACCTGCTCACCCTTGTTTTCGCTCTGCTGGGAATCGCCCTGCTCCTTTTGCTGCTCTTGCGCCTGCCTCGAAGACCTGGCCCCTACCTGATCTTTGCCGCCATTGTGCTGGCGGGAAGTTACTGCCTCTACATCCAGAAGGCTCCCGCCAATCAGATCCACTTTCTGGAATACGGTCCTCTCACGGTCCTGGTGCTGGACGCCCTTCGCTTTCGCTGCCGCAAGCGCTCCATCTACGCTTGGACCCTGCTCCTGGTGGCCTCGATTGGCATCGGCGACGAGCTACTGCAGGGAATGCTGCCCCAACGGCATTTTGCCCTGGAAGATGTCCTTCTTAACACCCTGGCGGGAGTGCTGACCTTGGCCTTTATGGCAGGGGTGATGGGAGGAGAGAATTATCCTGGATTCCACATCAGCCGTTTGGGGCGGCGCCGGGATCCTCCGCGCTGAGTGCATTGTACCATCCGGATTGGGCCGGGCGCTGACGCTTCGGTTCAGTCAACAGCGGCGCATGAAACTTTGTCGCTCTGGGGCTGGGTTGCCGAGTCCTGACAACGAGGCAGGGGCACGGAGACACGCGCTCCCTCGGGCTTCGGGACGGTTGCCGCTCTTGGGGCACGGGTTTGAGGAAGTCCCCTACCCAATTCCTTTCTCAACGATATAGCCCTGTTTGTGCCGGACCTTCAGTTTGTCCGGTTTGCCGTTCCCGTCGACATCGGCCCAAACCTTCACCTTGATCTTGCGGAACTTGCCATCTCTGGCGGTATTGGTCGAAACATAGCTCAGAGAGTACTGGCTGCGAAGCAGCGCGGAGATGGTCTGGAAGACGCCGGGAAAGGCTTGTTGGAAGCGAGGGAAGTAAGCCTCGCCGCCGGTCTGCTTGGCCATGGCCTTGAGCGTCGCCTCAGCCTGATAAAAATCCATCCGGGTCGAGCTGGAGAGACGGTGCTCGTAACGGGCCAGAAAGTTGCCGCCGATGCTCACCGGATAGATTACTACGTTCGTTTTCTTGACCCTGCGCAGGAGGTCGTTCAGGTTCTTCTTGCTGAAGGTGTCCAGCCCGCTGGAAACCAGAATCATGGCGGTCTTGCCATCCACTTCCTCGAGGCGGTCCAGCGTGTCGATCACGGTGTCATAGAGGTTGCTTTCACTGAACGCAGGGTAATTCAGCCGGCTTAAGGCCCGAACCACCTCGCCCTTGTCCTGAGTGAAGTCCACCAGGATCTCCGGGCGGATATCGTAGGCAATGACCGCCACCCAGTCCCCCGGGCGCATGGTATCCACGAAGATGTGGGACGCCATCCAGACCTCGTAGAGGAACTCCCAGGGGATGGCTTTGCTATACTCGGCGACAAACACCGCCGTCATGGGAGCCTGGGTTGGCGAGAAGGACACGATCTCCTGCTCCAGCTTGTTCTCGTAGACCTTGAAATTGCCCTTTTTCAAGCCTCCGATGAGATTCCCCTTCTTGTCCTGCACTGTCACGTCCACCTGGACCTGTTCGACCTCCACGCGCAGCGCAGCGCGCCCCTCGGGCTTCTGTTCATCTTCCTCAATCTTTTGAGGCGGCTTTTGCTGGCCACTGGCGTACACAGACCAGAGCAGCAGCGTTCCCCCCAGCATCGCTCCGAGAAGATGAGTTCTTTTCATTTGTCCGTCCTTGTTCGAAGCCTTCGCCCCAAAAGAATCAGATGGAAGGTTCCTCAACATGGTAGCACACAGAAAGTGAATCGGCTCGATTCTCAGGGCTCGCACAAGAATGACTTAACCTTTTCGCATCTCATCTTCACACCACTCATCTTCACACCACCTTCGGCCGCTCCTCAATCGCGAAATCCTCAACCTGGGCTCGGCTACGCCTGCCGTTTCGCTCAATCGTTGGCGCTCAGATCGGGTGCAAAGCTGAGCGCTAACTCGGCGAACTTATTCCGGCGCAAACCCTTGGAGCGTCGTTTCGACCCGACCTGAAGTGCGTCGCGGAGGGAGGTCGATGCAGCCCGTGGAGGAGCCCAAGAAGGCGGCCCCCACGGCCTGCGCCTGTGACCGCTTCGCAATGTGCTAGAATCTGGGGCGGATGGCACCCGGTGATAAGGAGGAAAAGCTCTTTGAGCTGATCCGTTGTCAGAGGGACGTAATCGTTGCCTTCAGCGGCGGGGTCGACAGCTCTTACCTGGCCTTCATTGCCAACCGCGTTCTGGGGAAGCGGGCTCGGGCGGTGACGGCGCTTTCCCCTTCAGTCTCGGAAAGGCAAAGAGAGCTGGCGCTGGGCTTTGCCTGCCGTCACGGCTTGAATCACACCCTCATCCACACCCGTGAAATGGAAGATCCCAACTACACTGGAAATCCGGTCAACAGGTGTTATTTCTGCAAGGCCGAGCTGTACACGCATCTGGACCGCCTGGGTGAGAAATGGGGGATCTCGGCCATTCTCGACGGCAGCAACACGGATGATCTGGGCGATTATCGGCCCGGTCGCCTGGCTGCCGGAGAGAAGGGAATTCAGACCCCGCTGGTCCAGGTCGGCCTCAATAAGGAAGAGATTCGATCCCTTTCTCGCAAGTGGGGCTTGTCCAGCTGGGATCTGCCCGCCATGCCTTGTCTTTCCTCGCGCTTTCCTTACGGGGTGAAGATCACTGAAGAGAAGCTGAGGCAGGTGGACCGGGCCGAGAGCTTTCTACGGGGGCTCGGCTTCGAGAACTTTCGTGTCCGCCACCACGACAGCCTGGCCCGAATCGAAATGGATCGGGTCGAAATGGCGCGCATTCTGGATCTGGAAACTCTGTCGCGGATCGAACGGGAGTTTCGCTCCTATGGCTATCTCTACGTCACACTCGACTTGCGCGGCTTCCGCTCCGGTTCTCTCAACCAAACGGTAGAGCTGGAGAAATGAATCTTGTGGGGGAAGGCTGCCTGGCGAGGCTTCTCCTCAGACCGACGAAAGAACCGGAAGCAGTTTTGGGGCTCAGCGGTGGGCAGACCAGTAACATATCCCCGGCAGGTACGTGTTTAGCGTGATTGGGCGAAGATCGGGGTTGGGTTGTTGCCTTTCACCGGGCGGGGCTGGCCAGGTCCTGAACCGTCCAAGGCGAGGCCGCCATCACTACCAGCCGCGAAGCCGGCGGGCCCCTGAATAGCCTGGGGTGACAACCCCAGGTCCGGCGCCGGTAAAGATAGCCTTCGAGCCCTGTAGGGGCGGGTGGGAAGAGACGGGAAGGGCGCCTTGGGGAGTCAGCGCGCCCCTACAGGGCCGAGGCAATTGGGGCGGCTGGTTGACCAGGGGTTGGCACCCCTGGCTATTGAAATCCGCCCCCTTCGGGGGCTGATGCCGGCTGTCTTGCTCTTTCATCCCCTCCCAAGAATCTTAACCAATTGTCTCGCTCCGCCTGCCGAGCTGGGTCAGGAGTCTTGAGGAGCAAAAAGATAAGGGGATGGGCCAGGGTGATCAGGTTCTCCATAGCCAAGGGGATCGAGTCCATGGGCGGGGGAGAGTGGCAGCGGTGGTCGTCGTCGTGATCCACCCGCGGCTGTCGGCCAGCCGGTCCTCACAGGGGAGTACAGGCCAAAGGCCTGGCTCAGTCTAGCCTGGGGCAACGCCCCAGGAAACCCCGTGGGCGCGGCGATTTCAGCGCTGAAGGCGCGATTCACCAGGGAACGCAACCACAAAGGGACGAGGAGGGACGATGCCGCAATCGCTGAGCCTCCTCACGTCCATCTTCTCTTCCCAGACCAATGCCCCCTATCCGTTCCTCGGCTCCGACGACCGAGCCCGCAGGCATGGGGATCTGGCCGCCCGGTGCCAGGATCTCGGCGTCAAACCGGTTCACCACGGGCAGGGGCCGGTGGGGTGGGTGGCTGGCTTGCGGGTGTGTAGTAGCCAAACCGGCTCATCACCGGCTGCTGAAGCGGGGGTGAGTGCTGGGTCGGGGGTGCGTAGCAGTCAACAGGTGGGGTGTGGGCGACACGCTAAACACATACTTGCCGGTTGCCGGGGGATTATCTACTCAGCCAGACGGCGGATCTCATCCTCCTGGCCGGTGATTTCCCAGCGGATGAGTGAGACAGGGATCAGGCCGGAGGCGCGGAAATCATCCATGAAGCGCCTGAGAGAGAATTCGTCACCCAGTTGGCGGGCACGTTCGGCGAGCAGGTTTTCGATCTGGATCTTTCCAATAATGTAGCTGGTTCCATAACCGGGTTGCTGCAGGTAAAGATGCTGCTCCCCCCAGACCGTCTCGCTGTCGGAAGGCATCCAGCCGCGCGGCGTTCTCTGGGAAGCGAACTGGACGGCCTCCTCCATGCTGAAATCGTTGCTGTGCAGAAACAATCCGGACAAGGCTCGGGCGGCGCGCTGAGCCAGCATGATCCAGATCAGCTCCCGGGCCCGGGGTCTCTTGTCAAGAAGGCCGGCCTGCATCATCATCTCCTCCATGCCCGTGGCCAGCCCTTCCGAGCGGGCGTCAAAGATATTGTAGAGCAGCGGCCCCCGCCGGATCGGACTCGAGTGGGGGTCATTATCCAGTACGGCGAGTTCGATCCAGTGATGGGAGTGGGTGGTCATGGCCAGGGGAGAGCGGTAGCTGATCTCGGAGAAGAAGCCACGAAGTCCGCTGGAGGGGCTGAAACTCCCGATGTGTGCCCGCAGGGCGGGCTCCATGTAGTCGCGCACCGTGAGGATCTCCTTCTCCTTCAAAAAGGTCATGTACTCGGTCACAGCGGCGTTGAAGCGCCGGTTGTACTCGCCGGCGCTCTCCACCCGTCTCAACGGCGGAAGATCCCGGTTGCGGTGCTCTTCCAGGCGCAGGGTGGCATGGGCACGGGCCAACTCACTACGCATGATCGTGACTTCCTCTTCCCAGGTGTAGGGGACCAGGTGGACCTTCTGCAGGTACCAGGTGTAGTTGTCCTTGCCCACACCCGAGGGGCCCTTTTTTGAAGGGAGTTCCTGCTCCAGCCAACCCCGGAACTCGTCGGTCGCCTGGCGGGCTCGATGGATTGTCGACACCAAAGCCTCTCGGCCAGCCGCCCGCCCGGCCAAGGCTTCCAGGTCGGCATTCTGTGCCTTCATGGCCCGGATCCCACCCCTCCACAAACCGCGGGCGTCTTCGACCAGATTGCCTCGCGCCTGCCGCAGCAGTTGCGGGATGGTCCCGATCCGCTCCTCCAGTTCGGCGGCCCTCTCGGCATACAGCGGATATTTGTAGATCCACACATCGATGGCTGGATAAGCGCTGGGGCCTTCATGGGCGGGAACGTCGCTGCGGGCCGCATGGATGAGCCTGTAGAAGGCCGGATTGCGAGCCCAGGGCCGGCGTACCCGGTGGTCGAAATCCAGCCCATTCATCTCGGCCCCGACCAGTTTGTAGTCCACCTGCCGGGGGATCGACCAACCACGCGGGTCAATTCCATCCAGGCGCCGCCTGTAGGCGCCCAGCTCATGGTATTGAGCTGCCATGGCCGCGGCGGTGTAGTCGGCAACGCCGTCGACGAGGCGAGGCTTTTGGAACTCACGCCACTGGTGAAAGAGCTCGACCAGATCCTCGTAACGGGTGCTCCTGGCGGTCTCCTCCGGGGCAGGGGACGGACTGCCACAGGCGCCGGCCAGGACGAGGATGGTCAGGAGACATATCTTCTTTCGAAAGGCAAATCGAGCCATGGCTGAACCCTCCTTATGCGGGTGTGGGGCTGAGATGATACAAAAAAAGAGGGAACGAGGCCAGTTTCACGGCAGGCTGCGCGCCGCTCACGGTGGTGTTAGCTCGGACTATTCACCAGCTTTCTGCCGCGGCGCCGTTATCATCCGCGCTGACTGCGTTGCCCA
>JBHHYX010000308.1:0-6651 GCA_046757765.1 Acidobacteriota bacterium
TGGTGTGAAGATGAGATGCCAAAATGTGAAGTTATTCTTGCGCGAGCCCTTAGTAAGCTCTTCCTGTTGTAGGTTCCAGGCTGGAGGATAGACATGCGCTCGATCCGCTCCAATCTCTTTGTGCTGCCGGCCGCGATGCTGTCGGCTGTCCTGCTCGCGACCCTCTTGAACGCAGATGTGCCTTATCCGACCTGCGAAGATGTTGGGTGCGAAGACCCGGCTGACTTTGGCGCCTATCTGTTGTTACCCCCCGGTACGCTGCCGGACGATTTCGACCCTGCCGCCAGTAGTTCATGGAAGTACTTGCCTGACAGTGGAATGGACGTGGTCGGCGCCTGGCAGATCAGCACCGGTCGTCCCGACGTCGTGATTGCGGTTCTCGACAGCGGAATTCGCTGGAGGGAGCGGGAACTGGCACGCAAGGTGGCCCTGAACACGGGCGAGCAGCCCTTTCCCGACGGCTGTGTCGTCTACGATTGCAACGGGGACGGTTTCGTCAGCGTGGACGATTACACGGGTGTGCCGGACCACAATGGCAATGGTTTGCTGGACGGACAAGATCTGATCCGGGAGTTCAGCGACGGGGCGGACGACGATGGGAACGGCTACACCGATGATATCGCCGGCTGGGACTTCTACGAGGACGACAACGACCCGGACGACGATGTGGACTTTGGTCACGGAACGGGAGAGGGAGAGGATAGCGTGGCCGAGGCCAACAACGGCAGCGGCATGCCGGGCGTCGCCCCCAGCTCGCTCTTCCTGCCCTTGCGGGTGGCGGACAGTTTCATCGCCGTCGGCAGCGACTTTGCCCAGGCCGTCGTCTATGCCGTGGACCGTAGGGTTTCCGTGATTTCCGAGGCTCTGGGCGCCATCAGTGCTTCGCCCACCAGCCAGGCCGCCATCGACTATGTCTACCATCGTGGGATTCCCCTCATTGCAAGTGCCGCCGACGAAGAGAGCCGCCACCACAATCTGCCCTCGGGACTCGAGCACACGATCTGGGTGAACTCCATTGTTCACGGAGACGGCGTCCTGGTGAGGGAGACCGATCAATTCGATCTCTTGAATGGCTGCACCAACTATGGCGGGCAGGCCTGGGTGGCCATTTCCTCGAATGGGTGCAGTTCCGAGGCCACGGGACGAGCTGGTGGCCTGGCCGCGCTGCTGGTCTCTCAAGGCAAGAACTTGATGGACCGGGGCCTGCTTTCACCCTACCCTGGTCTGGAGACGCCTTTTTCGGCCGAAGAAGTGCGCCAGTTGCTGCGACAGTCCGCCCAGGACATCAACCACGAGGGCGGTCTGGGAGACATTTCCATGCTGGCTCTGCTCTCGTCCCTGCTTTCCGCGCCGATGCAGGGCCTCTTCTTCGAGTCGATTCGTTTTGCCACTCAGCAGGATTGGGACCAGTACACCGGATACGGGCGTCCCAACACCGTCCGCTTACTGCAGGTCAGTGAGGAGACGCTGCCCCCCGAGGCCGACCTGTCGGGAAGCCTGCGCTGGTTCGACACTATTGACCCATCCAACACGTCTTCGTTGCCGATTCGGGGTTCGGCTGCGGCCGTACGCAGCGGGGGTGCCTTTGACTACGTGGTGGAAGTGGGCTGTGGCGTGCAGCCCAAGGTGTTCAGCACGATTGGGAACGGCAGTGCAGGAGGCCCGTTGCGGCAAGCCATCCTGGCCAACTGGAAACCGGCGCTGACCGCCGCCTCCTGCGGCTTTGATCCGGGGGCCGTGATTCAGGACCCGGATGCCCACACGGTGACGGTTCGCCTTCGGGTGACCGATTCTCGGGGCAACGTTGGAGAAGATCGGCGCACTGTCGCGATCCACTCGGATCCGACCCTGCACATGACGCCTATCTTCCTGGGAACCTCCATCGAAGGTTCTCCGGCGCTGGCGGACGTGAACATGGACAACGTCCTGGATATCGTTTACGGGGCTTCCGACGGCTCGGTTCACGTGGTCAAAGGCGACAGCGGCAAGGAGGTCTTCGGTTTCCCGGTCCGAACCGATCCGATTCCGGTGCATCCCTCAGCGGCATACGCCTCGGGCGAAGTGCCGGTGCCGCACGAAGCGATTGTCGGACCGACTGCGGTGGGTGATCTCGACGGCGACGGAGGCATGGAGATTGTGGTGGCCTCGGCGGAAGGAAAAGTGTATGTCTTTGAGAGGCATGGAAGGCGGCGGAGGGGATTTCCCGTCTCCACCAACCCGGCCTTTTCCGACCCCGCCAACAGGGATTCTCTCAACGACACCGACCCTGGAATTCTGAGCGGCCCGACGCTGGCCGATCTGGACGGTGAGGGAGTGGCACCGGATCTGGAGATTGTGGTTCCGGCACTCGACGGGCACCTCTACGTCTGGAATGCCGATGGGGCGACTCGAAACGGATTCCCGGTTCGAATTGCAGACCTTTCCAAGGTTCAGGTCGATCCCATTACGGGAAAGGCCACGCCGTTGCCCGGCGTCGACGCACACGAGCGAGCCGCCAAGCTGATCGGCTCTGTGGCGGTGGGTGATCTGGATGGCGACGGTCTGCCTGAGATTGTGGCCACCAGCAACGAGGAGTATGGAGGGGAGCCGGATGGCTTTGCCCTGGAATCCCCTTTGCTGAAGCTCTTGAAGTTACTGGCTTCGCTGTTGGGTTTTGATGACCTGGTTTTCGACGTGGGAGGGCGTGTGTACGCTCTCCATTGGGACGGGAATCTTCATGATGGCGGCCCCTTCCGGGCAGGGTGGCCGGCTTCGGTTCCGCTGTTGGCGCCGGGAGTTTTGCCAACATTGGGGACCGGCGTCCCGGGCGCGCCGGCGCTTGCGGATCTGGACGGCTTGGGCCGGCTTTCTGTTGCTATCTTCGGGGCGACCGGGCCGGTCATGATCCTGGATCCCGACGGTCAACCTGCTTTGGGTGAAATTGGGGGCGTTCCTCGGGCCCTGGCAGCCGATTTTCCCGATGGTTTCCCCGAGATTCCCACCACAACGGGCTCACCCGACGCGCCCTTTTTTGCGGCCCTGGGGTCCGGGGCGTTTGGGGACCTTGACGGCGACGGACTCCCGGAGTATGTGGCGCCGACCGGAGGGGTTCGCAAACTGCTGGACGTGGCCGGGGCGGCCGAACAGGGCTTTGCCGATCACCAGGTGGTCGCCTGGAATCCTCGCGACGGCAGTTTGCTGCCCGCCTTCCCACGACCCATGGACGACACCCAGTTTCTCTCCAGCCCGGCGCTTGCGGATGTCGATGGGGATGGCCGCGCGGAGATTGTACAGGGGAGCGGAGCCTATCTTCTGCGCGCCTATCGGGAGGATGGGACCGAGCCCGCGGACTGGCCCAAATTCACCCATGGCTGGATCATCGGTTCTCCAACTCCCGGCGACGTCGACGGGGACGGTCTGATCGAGTGGGTGGCGGCCACCCGCGAAGGCCGACTCTATGTCTGGGATACGGCCGCGCCGGCCACCGAGGAAGCGATTCTCTGGCAGGGTTTCGGCCATGACCGGCGCAACACCCAAAACCTGTCGTCCGGAGTGCCGATGACTTCGCCGCCATTACAGTGGCGGAGCCGGGCCGGCTGGAGGCGCTGAGGGCGTTGGGACTCTTGCCCGGCAAAGAGACTGTGGCGGTCGGTGGCAAAGCTTCTCCCTTCAGAGGCCCCCCGCTCGACCCCATCTGAATTTCGAAGGAGACCCGCAATCTCTCATATTGATGGAAACATCCGAGGCATCAAGCCCTCTTTGCGGCGAGTCCTCGAGCGAACCTATCGACGCCGTGTTCCGCCTCACGAAGTCGTTTCTGCTGAACTGACCCGGCATCTTTGTTCGGTTTCTCACCAGCTGGGACGTCAGGTCGGTGTCCTGCTGGGCCGCGACGGCGCCGTGAGAAACGTGATCGTGGGCGACGCCAATGGGTTGGAGATCCCGGAGATAGGCCGGTTGCGGGGCGGTCCGGGCCGCTTCAGAGGACTGAGACTCGCCCACACTCATCTGCGCGGGGAGCCGTTGACGCGAGACGACCTGAATGATCTCGCCTTGCTGCGCCTGGACCTGGTCGCGGTCGTACAAGTGGGCAAAGAAGGCTCCCCCGGACCCGTGGAGGTAGCCTACGTCGTTCCCCGGGGTCCTGAGACCGCAGAGAACGGAGGGGAGCCTTTTCATCGAATAAGGGCCCCCGACATCCATCGGCTGGACCTCGACTTTCAGGCCACCATTCGAGCGCTGGAAGCGGAATTTGCCCGCCTGACACGGAAGGCAACCGGAGCTGGTCGGGAGCGCGCTCTGGTGATCAATGTTTCTGTTGGTGACGATCGCTTTGAGGAGACGCTGGAACTGGTCCACTCGGCTGGCGTGGTGGTGGCCTCAGTCATCCGGCAACGCCGTCAACGGGTCCATTCGAAGACGGTTGTGGGCAAAGGAAAGCTGGATGAAATTGTGCTCGAGGGAATGCAGCGCCAGGCCGAGGTGGCGATTTTCGATATCGATCTCAAACCCGCCCAGGCCCGGGCCTTTGAGGATGCGACGGGATTGAAGGCGATCGATCGCACCCAACTCATCCTGGATATCTTCGCTCAGCGGGCTCACAGCCGAGACGGTAAACTGCAGGTCGAACTGGCACAGCTCAAGTACTCCTTGCCTCGCCTGACCGAGAAGGACGCCGGCTTGTCTCGATTGACCGGTGGCATCGGGGGGCGGGGGCCCGGAGAGACGGTTCTCGAGATCGGCCGCCGCCGGATTCGCGATCGCATCCGGGCTCTGGAACGACAGATTGAGCGGCTTTCAAAACAACGGGATCTGCGGCGGCGCCGGCGCCGGGAACACGGTCTGCCAGTTCTCTCCATCATTGGCTACACCAATGCGGGCAAAAGCACGCTGTTGAACGTTCTCACCAACAGTAATGTAGCCGTAGCCGGCCAGCTTTTTGTCACACTGGACCCCACCAGCCGCCGTCTCCGCTTCCCGCGTGAAGGAGAGGTTATTGTCACGGACACGGTCGGTTTCATTTCCGACTTGCCCGCTGACCTGATGACCGCCTTCAGGGCCACGATGGAGGAGTTGACGGACGCCAGCCTGCTGCTGCATGTCGTGGATGCTGCGGACGATCGGTTGGGGCTCCATATCCAGGCGGTGGAAAGGATTCTTGGAGAACTCGATCTGGACGGCATACCCCGGCTGCTCGTTCTCAATAAGTGTGACCTCTTGCCGCCGCCCCAGGTCCAGGCGTTGGTGAGACGGCATCAAGGTGTGGCGGTCAGCGCCCGTTCACGCACGGGCCTCGATCAGTTGATCCAATTGGCCGAGGCCAGGCTGCTGGTACCGTCCGGTCGTCGTGGCACGGGGGTACCTTTGGCCTGAGTGGAGCGATTCTTGCGGATGAGAGGTGCCAGGATTCTGTGTTTCCGCTAGTTACGGAGACTGCGGGCATGAGGGTTGGGTCTGTCGAGGACTGGCAAGGCGCAACAGATTAGTGCTGAACTCTGCGAAGTTATTCTTGCGCGAACCCTTGGCTGCTTGCCGCCGAATTCTGAGAATTTTGCTCTCAGATGCGTTGCATTGACGACGTGCATGCCCTTGCCCCCTTGTCAGAGCCTGGCAACTGGCAGCAGCCGAGGGATAGAATTTCATGGAACACTGGGCACACTGAAAACTGAACCGAAGCGTCAGCGCCCGGCCAAATCCGGACGGCCACTCACCTACGTTCGTGGTTCAGTAACTTGAGGCGGAAACCAGGATGGCGGTCGTCTCCTCAACATCCTCTCGATGGATCTGTGCATGCCTTTCGAAAACGCAAACACCCAACCGATCGGTCTTGCTGCGATGACCAAGATCATCTCCCTCACGGCCGATGCAATCAAAATTTCAAACATTTTGGGTTGGATTTGAATGTCAACTTGAACCTTGGATCCTAAAATGCGCATCAACGACAGCCATTGTCATTTCTTTTCTCGTCACTTCTTCCAGGTTCTGATCGGGCAAAGAGAGTTCCTATCCGGCGGAAACGCGGAACTTCGTGGCGAAGAAACGATCCAGCAAGTGGTCCAAAGGCTGGGTCTGGATTTGCCCGGAGCCCCTGAAGAATTGGCCCACCGATGGGTTGCCGAGCTGGAGGCAAACCGCGTCAGCCGCTCCTCACTCATCGCCAGCGTGCCCGGAGACGAGGACTCAGTCGCAATCGCCCTCCGGCATCACCCCGACCGCTTTGTTGGCTTTTTCATGGTCGATGCCAGCCAGCCGGATAGCCCGGAAAGAGTGCGGAGGGCCATCGCTGAGCTGGGCATGAAAGTCGCCTGCCTCTTTCCCGCCATGCAGCATTTCAGGTTGGACCACGAGCGCACCCTGAAGGTGTTTGAAGAAACGGCCAGGCACGAACACACCGCCGTCTTCGCGCATTGTGGGGTCTTGACGGTGGGGATTCGAAAGAGACTGGGTCTGCCGAGCCAGTTCGACATCCGGCTGGGTCAACCGCTTGATCTTCAGGTGCCGGCGGGCCGTTTTCCCGAACTGCCCATCATTATTCCTCACTTCGGCGCCGGTTTCTTTTCCCAGGCCCTGATGGTGGCCGACTTGCACTCCAACATCTACCTGGATACTTCCAGTTCAAACGGGTGGATCAAGTACCACGCCGGGCTCACGCTCAAGGAGGTCCTTCGCCGG